>CAZIXV010000141.1:4727-9663 GCA_964543105.1 uncultured Steroidobacteraceae bacterium | reverse complement strand
TGTCGCAAGTGATTCTCGGCGCCGAAAAATACGAGTCTTCACACATCCCCGTACGACAACGGCGAGACGAAGGGATCTACGAAAAGACCGACCAGGCGATTGCAATGGCGGTGATGTTCACTGCCAATCATTTGAACGTGAAAGCAATCGTCGCATTGACGGAATCTGGGTCGACGCCGCTGTGGATGTCGCGTATTCGCGCCGACATTCCAATCTACGCCTTCACCCGTCATGAGACGACGCGACGTCGCGTGATGCTGTATCGCGGCGTGTATCCGGTCACTTTCGACATCACCCACACCGATGCACAGAAAGTCTATGCCGACATCTTTCGCACCCTGCTCCAGCGCGGCATGGTCGAAATCGGCGATCGCATCATCCTCACGAAGGGCGAACTGTCCGGCGTCTCCGGAAAAACGAACTCGATGAAGATTCTCGAAGTGCGCGTCTGACCTCGGTAGCGGATAGGGGATACCGGATGGGTGATTCAGAAAGAGATGCGAACAACGAGTTTGCGATCGTAGCTATTCGCTATCCGCGATCACCTATCCGCTTCATAGCTCAACACTGATGCGCATCCTGCGGTGGTTCCTGGTGAGTGTCGCCGTGCTGGTGGTGCTGGTCGCCGCCGCCGTATGGCTGGCGATGCGGGCGAGTCTGCCGATGCTCGATGGCGAGACACGTGTCGCCGGCATTGCAGCAGGGGTCACGATTGAACGCGACTGGGAAGGCACCCCGACGATCACTGCGCAAACTCGCGCGGATCTCGCCTTCGGCACGGGCTACGCACATGCGCAGGATCGTTTCTTTCAAATGGATGTAGCGCGTCGTGCCGCTGCCGGTGAAATGGCGGCGTTGCTGGGGCCGACGCTCATCAATATCGACAAGCAATTGCGCGTGCATGGATTTCGCGGCGTTGCGCGCCAAGTGCTCGAAGCTGCTGCTCCAACCGACCTCGAGGTTCTGCAAGCGTATGTCGACGGCGTGAACGCCGGATTGAATGCACTCGGCAGCCGGCCGTGGGAATACCTGGTGCTGGGCTCGATGCCAGAAGCATGGCGCATGGAGGATTCGCTCCTCGCAGTGTTTTCGATGTATCTCGGCCTTAATGATTCAAGCGGCGCAACGGAATTGGCACGTGCGCAGCTGCGTGAGACGTTGCCGCCTGAGGTGTTCGCGTTTCTGCATCCACTCGGCACGGAATGGGACGCACCGATCACTGGCGGCGTGTGGCGTGCGCCGCCGATTCCTGGCGCGGAAGTATTCGACTTGCGACGTCATGCGGCGCAGTCTGTGCCCCCTTCGAAATTAGCGCTCGAACCGGCATCCATCATCGGCAGCAATAGTTGGGCGGCGGCAGCGTCGCACACGGCCGCAGGTGCCGCGCTGCTCGCGAACGACATGCATCTGGGCTTGCGGTTGCCCAACACCTGGTATCGCGCGCGGTTGATGGTTGCAGCGGAAGGCACAGCGGCGCGTGATCTGATCGGCGTCACCCTTCCGGGGATGCCGATGCTCATCGCAGGCAGCAACGGCCGCGTCGCCTGGGGCTATACGAACAGCTACGGTGATTGGAGCGACCTGGTGATCGTCGAACTCGATCCGGCGCGCGCGGATCATTACTTCGTTGGCGATGCGTCCGAGCCGATTACGATTCGCCGCGAGGTGATCGACGTACGCGGTGCCCCCTCCGAGACTGTGGAAGTACGCGTCACGCGTTGGGGACCAATCATTGCGCAGGATGCGCAGCAAAGGCCGCTTGCGCTTGCATGGACGGCGCATCATCCAACCGCCACGAATATGCGCATGCTTGATTTCGAGCACGCGCGCGATGTGACCGAGCTGCTCGATGCCGCGAATGTCGGCGGTGTGCCGGTGCAGAACGTGCTTGCCGCCGATGCAACCGGGTCGATCGGATGGTCGGTGTTTGGCCGTGTGCCCGTGCGGGCGAACTACGATGCTGCGTATCCGGCATCTTGGCGCGCGCCGGAGACGGGCTGGATCGGCTGGCGCGAACCGCACGAATATCCTCGTGTCGTCGATCCAGCCACTGGTCGGTTGTGGACGGCGAACACGCGCACGCTCGATGCGCAGCGCTGGGTGGAGTTTCTTGGCGTTGGCGGCCACGATCTTGGCGCGCGCGCAGCGCAGATTCGCGACAGCTTGTTTGCGTCCTCGCAACTCACGGCCGCCGACTTCGAGCGGTTGCAACTCGACAATCGCGCTTTGTTTCTCGTGCGCTGGCGCGATTTGTTGCTCGATCTGTTGCGTGAGGCAGAGGTCGCCGATGGGACGCCGCGTGCACAAGCTCGCGAACTGGTCGAGGCGTGGTCGGAACGCGCCGATGCTGCCGATGTGGGCTACCGCATCGTGCGCGAGTTTCGCCTGCGTGTGCGCAAAGACGTGTTCGACGCGTTTACGAGCGAGGCGCGCCGCAAACATCCTGAAACTGTTTTCGCGCCGTCGCCACAATTCGAAGGTCCGCTGTGGCAACTCGTCACCGAGCGCCCATTGCATCTACTCGACTCGCGCCATGCGCGTTGGGAAGATGCCTTGCTCGCAAGTCTGGATGCAGTGCTGAGTGACATGCAGCGTGAATGCGGGGAATTGGCGCGCTGCCCGTGGGGCCAGCAGAACCGCCTGCAAATGCAACATCCCTTGTCCTCGGCACTGCCGTTCGCGTCGCGCTGGCTCGATATGCCAGAGGTTGCGATGCCGGGCGATGTGGATATGCCGCGCGTCCAGGGCGCGCAGTTCGGCGCTTCACAGCGGCTCGTCGTATCACCCGGGCGCGAGGCGGAAGGTACGTTTCAAATGCCCGGTGGCCCCGTCGGCCATCCACTCTCACCGTTCTATCGTGCAGGCCACGACGCGTGGGTTCGCGGTGAGCCGCAGCCACTTTTGCCCGGTCCGCCCGCACACCGCCTGCAGTTACTGCCGATTCAGTGAGTGCAATCTGTAGACTACGTCCAGCATTCGCTCGCTAACCGCTTTCTTGGAGTTGTCGATGTCCTCGCGATTCGCCGGTACCGAAAATTACGTTGCGACTGAAGATTTGATGATGGCCGTGAATGCGGCGGTCACGCTGGGTCGTCCGCTGTTGGTGAAGGGCGAGCCAGGTACTGGAAAAACGCAGCTCGCCGAAGAAGTCGCTCGCTCGCTGGATCGCACGCTGTATCGCTGGCACATCAAATCGACGACGAAGGCGCAGCAAGGCTTGTACGAATACGATGCTGTTTCGCGTCTGCGCGATTCACAGCTCGGCGATGCGAAGGTGCACGACATCGGCAACTACATCGTGAAGGGCCGCTTGTGGGAAGCCTTCGAAAGCGACAAGCAGCCGGTGTTACTCGTCGATGAAATCGACAAGGCAGACATCGAATTTCCCAACGACCTGCTGCACGAATTGGATCGGATGGAGTTCTACGTGTACGAAACGCGCCAGTGGGTCAAAGCGCGTCATCGTCCGATCATCATCATCACGAGCAACAACGAGAAAGAGCTGCCGGATGCCTTCCTGCGTCGCTGCTTTTTCCACTACATCCGCTTTCCGGATACCGCAACGATGGAAAAGATCGTCGCGGTGCACTACCCGAATCTCAAG
This sequence comes from uncultured Steroidobacteraceae bacterium, assembly GCA_964543105.1. Lineage (GTDB taxonomy): Bacteria > Pseudomonadota > Gammaproteobacteria > Steroidobacterales > Steroidobacteraceae > Steroidobacter. Next base: position 6,059 of record CAZIXV010000141.1, on the reverse strand, counting down.
AAGGAATTGCTGTCCGAAGCGTTGAGCGCGTTTTTCAAAGTACGCGAGATGCCCGGCTTGAAGAAAAAGCCCTCGACATCGGAGCTGCTCGACTGGATCAAGCTGCTCGTCGCAGAAGATATTCCCCCCGAGGCGCTGCGTTCTGATGATCCGAAGAAAGCCATTCCGCCGCTGCACGGCGCGCTGCTCAAGAACGAGCAAGACGTGCATTTATTCGAGCAGTTGGTGTTTTTGCATCGTCGGCAAGGGAGATAGGTGATGCAGTGATGTAGTGATCAAGTGATCTAGGACAGACACTGAACTCTGATTCTCGATCACCTGATCACCTGATCACCAACGTCGTAGCAATGCTCATTCCATTCTTTTTCAAACTCCGCGAAGCCGGCGTGCCGGTTTCGATCACTGAGTTTCTGGTGCTGCTGGAAGCGCTGGAAGCGCGGGTGGCTGATGCAAGCGCGGAGGATTTTTACTATCTGTCGCGCGCGTGCATGGTCAAGGACGAGCGGCACTTCGATCGCTTCGATCGCGCATTCGCTGCGCACTTCAAGGGTGTCGAGGAATTGTTCGAATCGATGATGGCGAACATTCCCGAGGAGTGGTTGCGGCGCATGGCGGAGCGCACGCTGTCCGATGAAGAGAAAGCCAAGATCGAATCGCTGGGTGGCTGGGACAAGTTGATCGAAACGCTGAAGAAGCGGCTGGAAGAACAAAAAGAGCGCCATCAAGGCGGCAACAAATGGATTGGTACCGCGGGGACGTCACCTTTCGGAGCCTATGGGTACAACCCCGAAGGGATCCGCATCGGTCAGGATGAGTCGCGCCACCGCCGCGCGGTCAAAGTCTGGGATCAGCGTGAGTTCCGTAATTTTTCGGACAACGTCGAACTCGGCACGCGCAATATCAAGATTGCGCTACGCAAGCTCAGGCGCTTCGCACGAGAAGGTGCCGCGGATAACTTGGATCTCGATAGCACCATCGACTCGACGGCACGCAATGCGGGCATGCTCGATCTGAAGTTCGTGCCGGAGCGGCACAACGCGATCAAGGTGCTGCTATTTCTCGATGTCGGTGGCTCGATGGACGATCACATCCGGATCTGCGAGGAGTTGTTCTCCGCTGCGCGTACCGAGTTCAAGCATCTCGAGTACTTCTATTTCCACAACTTCGTTTATGAGTCGGTGTGGAAGGACAATCGTCGCCGGCACGTCGAGAAGATCCCGACGCAGGAAGTGATGCGCACGTACGGACCCGACTACAAGTTGATCTTCGTTGGGGATGCGACGATGAGCCCATACGAAATCGTGCAGCCAGGCGGCAGTGCGAAGGAAGTCC
>CAZIXV010000141.1:0-4717 GCA_964543105.1 uncultured Steroidobacteraceae bacterium | reverse complement strand
CCGGTGCCGTCTGGATGCAACGGCTGACGCGCACGTGGCCGCATCATGTCTGGCTGAATCCCGAGCCGCAGCAGCGCTGGCCTTACACACCCTCTGTGCAGATCACGCGCGAACTGATCGAAGACCGCATGTTTCCGCTGACGCTGAGCGGCTTGGACGAGGCGATCAAGGCGCTGCACTAGCTGACCTAGCCAGCCGGTCCGAATTCATTCCGACACGGTGGGTTGGACTGAAGTCCAACCCACGCAAGATGGTCCTATTTCGCTTTCAGCACTTTGATGTCCGCTAACACGGTTTCGGAGTGTGTCTTCGGATCATTCACCGTGTAGCGCTTGGCGATTTTGCCTTCGGGATCGATCAGAAAGGTCTCCCGCTTGGCGAAGCCCGTGAAACTGAGTACGTCGTAGGCGCGGATCGCCTGTTTTCTCGGATCGGCCAGGATGGGGAAGGGCAGGCTGTGCTTTTCCGCGAAATTCTTGTGCGACTTCACATCGTCGACGCTGATGCCAAGAATCTGGGCGTCCAGTTCGCGAAACCCAAAGATGTTGTCGCGGAATGAACAAGCTTGGGTCGTGCAGCCCGGCGTGTTGTCTTTCGGGTAGAAGTACAGCGCGACCCACTTGCCGCGATAGTCGGCCAATTCGTGCCATTTGCCGTTTTGATCCTGCAGTCGAAAATCGGGCGCAGCCGTGCCGATGGCGAGCGTCTGCGCGTGCGCCCAGCCGAGAGTGCAGAGCAGCGCAGCCAGTGCGAGCGAAAAGCGAGACACGCGGTTCATGGATCCTCCGGCAGCGGATTTCGTGTAGGAATGGGCGCATGGGCGCGGAAAGTCAGTGTGCCATACTAGCCGCGGCTGTCGCCCACCGGCTGAAGCGAGTCGAGAGCGGCCGGACTCATCAAAATGATCATCGAACACTGAGCAATCCAGGCTAGCGGTTAAGGCATGGTGGATCACGCAGGCGCTGCGCCAGTCAAAGTCGGTCTCGTATTGCCAGGCGGCGGCGCTCGGGCGGCTTACCAAGTCGGCGTGCTGCGTGCGATTGCGGATCTTTTGCCGACACGTGCCGCGAATCCGTTCCCGGTCGTGACCGGAACCTCTGCGGGCGCGGTGAACGCGACCGCGATCGCGGTCCATGCGGACCGCTTCCGAGTTGCCGTCGGCAATCTCGAGCGCGTTTGGCGCAATTTCCAGGTTCATCATGTCTTTCGCGCCGACACCGCCAGCATGCTGCGATCAGGTCTGCATTGGATGCTGGCAATGATGTCGGGCGGCTGGCTGCTGCCGCCGCCGAAATCCCTGTTCGATAACACGCCGCTGCGCGAGTTGCTCTCCGTGCAATTCGACTTTGGCAATGTCCGCCGCTCGATCGAAAACGGACATTTGGACGCATTGGCGTTATCGGCCGCCGGCTACAACAGCGCCCGTTCGGTGGCGTTTTACGAGGCGCGGTCGGGCACGCAGCCGTGGTCGCGAATGCGGCGCGCCGGCCAACCGACACGCTTGACGCTCGATCACCTCATGGCGAGCGTCGCGGTGCCGTTTCTATTCCCGCCGGTGCTGATGGGCGAAGAGTTCTACGGCGATGGTTCGATGCGTGAGGCCAATCCGTTCAGCGCTTCGATTCACCTCGGCGCAGAGCGTTTGCTCGTGGTGGGTACGCGCAATGAAGCTCGGCCGCCGACAGCGACGCCGCCGCAAAGCCCCACATTCGGTCAAATTTTTGGCTACATGCTCGATTCGCTGTTCAGCGACGGCATGTATTCCGATCTCGAGCGCCTCACGCAATTGAATGACATCGTTGAGCAAACCGGCCCGCTCAACACAGAAACCGCGCGGCTCCGCAATATCGACATGATGGTCATCCTGCCGAGCCGCGATCTGTCGGAAATCGCGCGCCATCATGTGAATTCGTTGCCGCGCACGCTGCGTACGTTGTTGCGCACCATGGGGGCATTGAACACAGGCGGTGGTCAGCTGATGAGCTATCTCCTGTTCGAAGGTTCATTCACCCGCGAGTTGATCGCGCTCGGCTACAAAGACGCGATGGGCCGGTCGGATGATCTGCTGGCGTTCTTGAGTGGACTGTCGATAGCGTCCACAGGCGCGACAGGTGTGATGCGCCGTTTGATGGCAACTACGTAAGGAAGAGCGTCCCAAGCCCGAGCAGCGCGGCGAACCCGATGGTGTCGGTGACGGCGGTCAGGATGACGCTCCCCGCCAGCGCGGGGTCGATGCCGAGCCGTTTCAATAGCAGGGGCACGCCGACGCCAGCCAGAGCGGCGGCAAGCATGTTGATCATCAAGGCGGCGAAAATGATTGCGCCAATCCGCCAGTTGGCAAACCAGACACCCGCAGCAGTCGCCACCAACGTGGATATCGCCGCCCCGTTCAAGGCGCCCACGGCGAGTTCGCGCCCGAAAAGCCAGCGCGCATTGGCTTGTTCGATCCGCCCGAGCGCCAGACCACGAATGATGAGCACCAGAGTTTGACTGCCTGCAATCCCGCCCATACTGGCGATGATCGGCATCAATACAGCGAGCGCTACGACCTGTTCGATCGTGCCCTCGAAAATACCGACGACATTTGCAGCAATGAAGGCGGTCGCAAGATTCATGGCGAGCCACACGGAGCGTCGACGAGCGCTGGTGATGATGCCGGCGAACACGTCCTCATCCTCATCGAGGCCCGCCATGCTCATGACGGAGTGATCGGCTTCCTCGCGAATGACATCCACCACGTCGTCGACCGTGATGCGTCCGAGGAGCTTGCCGTCTTCGCTCACGACGGCGGCTGAGACCAGATCGCGGTCCTCGAACAGCTTGGCGACTTCGCGCGCCGGAGTTTCGGGAGCGATGCCTTCATCGCTCGTATCCATGACCTCGCCGACCATCTTTTCCGGATCTTCGGTGACCAGGCTTGCGACATCGATCCCGCCTAGGTATTGGTCGCTGCGGCTGACGACGAACAGCCGGTCGGTACGCTCCGGCAATTCACCGCGCATCCTGCAGTAACGCAGCACGACCTCGATCGTCACGTCAGGTCGCACGGTCACGGCGTCCAGATTCATGAGGCCGCCGGCACTGTCTTCTTCGAACGCCAGGACGGCTGACAGTCGTTCGCGGTCCTGCGCATCCATGGAACGCATGACGCGCTCGTTGAGTGTTTCCGGAAGGTCGCCGATCAGATCGGCGAGATCATCGACCTCCATCCCTTCCGTCGCGGCGATCAGTTCTTCCGCATCCATGCCGCTGATGAGTCCGGCGCGGACCTCATCGTTGAGCTCGACGAGGACATCGCCTTCCAGTTCGGGAGCGACGAATTCCCAGACGATCTCGCGCTTCGTGGCCGGCAGCGATTCGATGAGCGAGGCAATCTCAGCCGGATGCAGCGAATTGATGAGGTGGCGGCCGTGACGCAGCGATCCTTGCGCCAGCACGTCGCGCAGCGCACTCAGGCTCGAGGGTTTGGCTCTAAATTCGGTCTTCATGGCGGCGCTGCTGCGAAGTGGCGCGCAGTGTACAGACCGAAAGCGAGTTGTCGTTAGCAGCCGCGCGGCGGCCAGAACATGGCGGCGTGTCGCCCGTCGGGACGTAGGCGGCGGCTTCTGCGGCCATCCGCTGCTGCGTTACTGCAAGCGCGCCCCGACCACCTGATGGCGGGTCGTCACCTGTGGATACAGGACGTCGAAGTGACGTGCGAGCCGTTCGACGAGATAGACCGAGCGGTGCTGACCGCCCGTGCAGCCGATGGCTACGGTGAGATAGCTGCGATTGGAACGGATGAACTCTGGAATCCAATGTTCGAGAAACTGGGCGACATCCTGAAACATTCGTTGCACCGCCTCGTGTCGCTCCAGGTACTCGATGACCGGCGTGTCGCGGCCCGTGAACTTCGCAAGGCCAGGTTCCCAGTAAGGGTTGGGGAGGCTGCGCACATCGAAGACGAAGTCGGCATCGCCGGGTACGCCATGCCGATACGCGAATGATTCGAACAAGATCGACATGCGCCCCTCGCCGCGGCCGCGCACGCGCTGGCGGATCAGCTCGCGCAGTTCGTGAACGCTCGTGCGCGTCGTATCGATGATGAGGTCGGCCGCATCTGCGATCGGCTCGAGGAGGGCGCGTTCCTTGTTCAACGCTTCCGTCAGCCCGAGACCATCGCGGCTGAGCGGGTGGCGTCGGCGGCTCTCGGAATAACGGTTCAACAACACGTGTTCCTCGGCCCGCAGAAAAATCAGTTCGCAGCGCACTCCACTGCGCTTGAGCTCCTCGACGAGCTTGGGCACTGATTCGATTTCCTCTGCACGGTTGCGTGCATCGACGCCGACGGCTGTGTATCGGTAGGTGGATTCGTCCGAGCGCACCGTGTGTGAGATGAACATCGGCAGCAACCCGGCCGGGATGTTGTCGACACAGTAATACTCGATGTCCTCGAGCATGTGCAGCGCGACACTCTTACCGGATCCTGACAAGCCGCTGATGATCACAAGACGCATTCGATGACTAACTCACGCACGCTGAGAGGAAGGATCGAGATCGATGGTACTGGATGGCTCCATGGGCTTCTAGCAGCCGCAACCGTCCCGACGTATCGACCGTCGAGCAGCGACAGGCCCGCCTGTCACCAGCAAGAATGCAGTGGACGGATGAGCTGACCGACGACGGTCAGCCCATCGCGGAAGAGGGTGTCAGGTGCCCCAGCTCTTCTGTGCTACCA
>CAZIXV010000140.1:0-9669 GCA_964543105.1 uncultured Steroidobacteraceae bacterium | reverse complement strand
GATGATTTTCTTGCCGATCCATTGGAATAGCGAGTACTCATCCGACGCGCGCGTTGGCGCGTTGGTCAATCCGAGCGTCGATCCCGTCTCAGGTGAACCCGAACTCAAACATACGCCTGCGCGCGTGATGCCGTTCATCGTCAGCTGGCACGGTTTCATCCTGACGCGTACGCCGATTCCGAACCTCGACATCACTTGGTGGACGCTCGCGCGCGGCGAACAGTTTCTGCGCTATGAACTCGCAGGCCGCCGCGTGCACGGCGATTGGTCGCGCTGGGCGCGACAATTGATCAAGTCTGCTAGCGGCCTCGATTGGATCGAGTACGCCGACCCAGGCGCCGGCATCTATCGAGCGGTCGCACTCGATAACGATCGCATCGTCCTGTGTATTTTCATCTCGCCTCGTCCAGACCTGCCTGCACGCAACTGGCTTGCGGGCTTGTTCGTGAAGGATCACATCAACGAACTCGACCGGCGCGGCCTTCTGGCCGGCCAACCGGCCGACCCCGCCGCCGATCAGGGGCCGATCGTGTGTTCGTGCTTCGGCGTCGGTCGCAACCGAATTTGCGATGCCATCGATAAACATCACCTCACCTCGCCTCAGCAAGTCGGCGCGCGCTTGCGCGCCGGCACGAACTGCGGCTCGTGCCTAGCGGAGATCAAGGTGCTGATACAAGAACGAGTGAGCCGGGAAACAGCATAAGGTCGCGGGATAAAAAAAGGGCGGCCGAGGCCGCCCTTTGAGCTTAGTTTTGTTGCTCTTATCGGAAACCCATCTTCGCACCCAGCTTGAACGTACGGCCGAGCGGCTGACCGGTCACCGGATCGTAGTTCAGCTCTGAGCGGACGAACGGCGGCGCTTCATCAAGCACGTTCTCAATCGTCCCGACCAGCGTCACGTTTGCAGGCAACTCGACGCGATACGTCAGGTTGTGGATGAACTGCGAATCGATGACGCGCCCATTAGGGCTCGCTGCTGTGAAGATGTTCGTCATGGTGCGATCACCACGCTGAACACCGTCACGCTGGTCGCGATACTGATCGACAAAGTTCGTCGTCCAGCGAACATTGTGGATGCCCGCGTTGAACTCGAGGTAGCCCTGGGCTCGCCATTCCGGCAATGGCGCCAACGACGTTCCCTGGTTCAAGTACCCAACACCGTCGAACCCTTGCTCGATCACGATACCGTTGCGTACGAGTGTCTCGGTCTCGTACTTGTGAATCCAGGTACCGCTTGCGCCGATGACCATGGAGCCCGGACCCACATCGAAGGTGTAATCCATCGTGACGTCGACGCCAGTGTTCTTCAGACCTGCACCGTTGATCGTCTGAACGTTGATCTGCAACAGATTGGCGATCGAGCAGGTGTCGTTTGCGAACACGAAGCGCTCGGCCAAGAAGGCTGCATCTGTCGTGGCGCAACGGTTGTCAGCATCCGAGGTCGTCGGGAAGACCACAGAGGCGATACCGGCTGCCGGTTCGACGATTAACAGCTTGTCGATGTCGAAGCTCCAATAGTCGACCATCGCGCGGAAGCCGCCGACGTTCGCGATCAAGCCAGCACTCCACTGGAAGGACTCTTCCGGCTCCAGATTCGGATTACCGGCCGTGCGCACCGGGCGGCTCGCACCAAGGATCTGACTGAAGCCGATCGCGGAATCATCCACGAGCGAGGTTTGGGCAGCGACGCGGAAGGTCGTGCTGGCCGACGCACGCAGCGCAAGCTGATCGACGATCTGCCACTTCATGTTGAACTTCGGATCGAAGCTGGAGCCGCCTTTGCTGCCGTAGTCCTCGAAGCGTGCCGCGACCTGCATGTTGAGGGAGTCGAACATCGGAATGCTCATTTCTGCGAAGCCCGCATAGACCCCGCGATCAAGTTCGGTCGGCCCGTATGTCGAGAGGAAGTTGAAGGCGCTTTCGCCGCCCGGCGTACACGTCATCGTTCCCGTGATCGGCGTATCCGGGCACGGCGTCTGCGTGCGATCGCTCCAACGCGTGTTGCTGTTATCGAGCCAGGTATGGCGGTACTGCACACCCGCCGCCCAACCCATTTGGCCGCCCGGGAGGGAAACCGGCAAATCGCCGCTCAACACCGTGTTGAACTCGAACACTCGGGTTTCATCAGTGTCGGTCATGCGACCTTCCATCCAATCCACGAGCGCCGCGGAGTTCGCAGCGTTAGCAGCGAAGTTCGGATTAGCAACGCCTGTGCGCGTTGCGGGGATCGCGTTCGAGAATGGATTGAACCACAAGCAGCCTGCGCTACCCGGAGCAGCGTTTTGCCAATCGCAGTCCGGACCACCAAGGCCGCGCAGCGCGAGTTGCAAGCGGCCGGTGAAGATGTCCACTTCGTGCCGTTGGACTTCGGCAATCGAATAAGCCGCCGAACTCGTGAGGTTCACGCTTCCGATTTGTCCGGTGAGTTCTGTTGCAAAGCGCGCTGATTCGCGATCGAAAGCGTATTCCGGTGTGCCGTCGGCAGCATTCGGATTACCGGTCGCGAGGAACGGACGCCACGTTACGATCTGGATGTACGCGCCGGGAACACCCGCCGGTGTGAAACCTGCACCAGGCGCGAACGCGCCTTGAAAGCCTGGATTGTTGGCTGGCACGAAGAAGAACGGAGTACGCCGCGGATCGTATTGCAGAGGGTTGTTCGACAACGCGACCGCCCCTGGGCCTGCAACGGTTTGGGTGATGTTGCGGATCGGGAGATACGAAGGCGATGCGCTCGCGTTAGGCACTTCAGTGTTTGCGTAAACGAGCTCAAGGCCGAGTTGGAATGACTCCCCGAGATCGAAGTTCGCGCTTGCGAAAGCTTGATAGGTGTCCTGCTTATCGACGATGTTGTCCCAGACGCTGAATTGGGTTAGGCAGGCGCCGCTCGCATTCCGCACGCCACCGAAGAATTCGCAGCCGGGATCAGTGCGTACTAGCTGGGTCGGTACGAAGAAGCGGAAATTGCCTGGGTTCGAACCTGCGCTCCAGCCACCCTCCGGATTCTCCGCGTACGGTCGAATCGCCCAATCTCGATCCACTGCAGCGAGCTGCGAGCGATGGAAGTAGTTCGCAGCAACGAAGAAGTCGCCTCCGTCCCACGTCGTGCCCCACGAAAGTCCTGCGTTGTAGTCGCCGTCGGAATCTTCGATATGTCGGAAGTCGGCGCTGAGCTCGAGGCCTTCGACCCGCTCTTTCGTGATGTAGTTGACGACACCACCGATCGCGTCCGAACCGTAGGTCGATGCGCCGCCTTCTTTCAAAATTTCCACTCGGGCGATCGCATTCGATGGCAGGAGATTCACGTCTTCAGAAGCGACGCGCTTACCGTTCAGCAACACCAGCGTTCGGTTGGGTCCGAAACCTCGCAGATTCACCTGCGTCGAGCCCGTCGCGGCTTGACCGCGGCCTGGCATATGTCGGTTCGTCTCGCCGATGATGCCGTTCATTGCTGAGACTGACTTCAGCATCTCAACCGGCGATGGCGTACCTTGCCTCTCCAACTCTTCCGTCGTGATCACATCCACGGGGAGTGCGGCGTCTTCCGCCGTGCCGCGAATGTACGATCCGGTAACGATGACGATTTCAGCGATTTCGGTTGTTTGCGCTTGTTGCGGCTCTGCGTATGCCATCGATGCGGTCAACGCACCGGTCGCTGTCGCAAACAGGACGCGATGAATGCTGGCTCTCAACTTCGGACTCATAAAACCCCCAATGGACGGAATGCGCTGTTTTTGCGGCCTCGGACGAGGCTTTCTGCTCAATACAAATGCGAAGCTTGGGAAGGCTGAACCTGAGCTTCCACGCTCAAAGAGGGAGGCGTTGTGCTTGCACGAAATGGGCTCGCACTGCGGAATTTTTGGAACAAATCAACCCCATCCTCGAAATGTGGTACGGCTGCAACGGAAACGTTTCTTGCGGCGTACTTAGTGCGTCGCGACTTGTACTTGACCCGTCAATTTAAGGTCAAGACGCGTCAACAAAAAAACACAACTGCTCACGAATCGCCGTTGAATGCGCATCGCAAAACGGGCCGCAGTTCACATGGCGGCACAATCGACCGCATCGCGCAGCCTCGTCGAGGCCGCGGGGCGCGCTGCTTGAGAGCGTTATTGCGGGGGCAACAGGACGGATGACGGGGGAAGAAAAGGCAGGCGAGCGGCTTATTTGAGTCCTTGTTCGATGGCGCTCGTTAAGGGCTTCATGAAAAACGAATCTTGCGGCATGAAGCGCACGTCCACGCCACGGCGCACCAAGGTATCCGCGACGACAGGACCTACCGCGGCAACCTCTGTATGGGCAAGTGCACGCCGCACCAGGTCATCCGCCCCGACGGAGAACATGCGATCGACCTGCGCCGAACTCGTAAAGGCGATGATGTTGACCTGACCGTCTGCCATGCGTTCGAGCAAGCGGCGCACCACCTCATCCTCCGCCTGGCTCGCATATATATAAGGTGCGACCGTCGTGGGCCGTGCGCCTGCTTCGCGCAGATAGTTGATCAGCAGCGAATTGGGTTCGGCGCCGTAGAGCTGAACCGCAACACGCCTGCCGATGAGATCTTCAGAACGCAACGTTGCGATGATGCCTTCGGTCGTCGGGACTTCGGCAGCCAGATCAGATTTCAATCCGAGTTCGCGCAGCTCTCGTGCAGGCTTGGGACCGCGGGTGATTTTTCGAACGCGGGCGAGTTCGACGATGAATCCGTCGCGAAGCTCCGGCGCGTGTTGCTCGATACACGACAACAATCGGCGCAGGCCTTCGCCGGTGAGCAAAATCAAATCATCGAAGCTCTGCGCGTTGAAGCGGCGAATCCACTCCAGCACAGGTTGCGGATCCGGCGCATCGAGAATCGCGACTAGCGGACAACGCAGCACGTTTGCGCCGCGGCGCTCCAGCAGCGCGGAGAAAACATCGAGTTCGCGACTTTCGGGAACGGCCACCGTGAGACCAGCGAGGGTTTGCTCTTGCATATGAGGTCCTGGCAATGAGCTCCGGATACTAACCGCTAACCGCTAACCGCTAGGAGTATGAAGAGTGGCGCGCCCGACAGGATTCGAACCTGTGACCTACGGCTTCGGAAACCGTCACTCTATCCAGCTGAGCTACGGGCGCGCGGATCAATTGACCAACGAAGGGGAACAATTGATAGAGAGTTGGCGGGCTGGCGATCTTAGCTTTCGCGAGCAACTGGATCCACTGAGATTGAAATGAACCTCAGTAGCCGCTGGATCCGAAATCCGGTCGCTCTGGGCTGTTCATTGTCAATTGTCACTTGCGTGGGGTGCGTCAATCCGCCTTCTGCGATCGCCATCCGCTTTCATACTGACCGAACGCTAACGCGCCGCTATACTTGCGCGCCTATTTTTAGATCCCCCCCCGATTGGGAGCCGCTGTGAGCGCAGAGCACGATAGAAAATTCTTTGACACGTTCATGCTTGTTCTGGGTTTTTTGATCCTGGTCGCAGTGGGTCTATACGTCCTGTCCCGAGTGGTTGCAGCGCGGACGCAGGAACAGCATGTGTATGTGGATCCCGCCTTCAAGTCAGCCCTGGAAGAACGCATTGCGCCGGTCGGCAAGGTTGCGGTCGCCGGTCAAGACAACACGGCATTGGCGCCAAAACAGCCGGAAGCCGCAGCGCCGGCAGCCGACCTGGGCGGTGAAGAGGTTTACAACATGGCATGCGTTGCGTGCCACGGCGCCGGTATTGCCGGGGCGCCGAAGATGGGTGACGCGGGCGCCTGGAACGCGCGCATCGCGCAAGGAACGGACGTTCTGTACGAACATTCGATCAAAGGCTTCCAGGGCCAGACCGGCTTCATGCCTGCGAAAGGCGGCCGCACTGATCTCTCAGATCAATCGGTGAAGAACGCCGTCGATTTCATGGTTGCGCGTTCGAAATAAGCGATTCCCCGTCTCGGCTACGGGCGTTCTTACCTAATCCACTGGCCTGATCCACTGGAATAAGACGCCCGATCGCTCGCGCGCAAGGATGCGCAAATACGGCTCTCGCCAGGAACTCACGTTCATGAGCGAAAACGCAGCCACCTTCTCCATCTAAGCGATGATCATCCGCGGCTCGGCGCGCTGTCGCGCTGAGTCAGCGGATGCGGCGTGCGCGAGCGATCCAAGCGTCGCAGACCTATCGCTTCGCTCACATGCGCCGCTTCGATCTCCGCGCTGCCGGCCAAATCGGCGATCGTACGTGCGAGCTTCAGCACTCGATGATGCGCGCGGGCCGACAGCCCAAGCGAAGTGACTGCGCGCTCGATCAATGACCTCGCGGCCGGCTCAAGACGGCAATAGCGCTCGATTTCGCGGTTCGTAAGCCGCGCGTTTGCGGTGCCCTGTCGTTCGATTTGCGTCTCGCGTGCGCTGCGCACGCGCTCGGCGACGGCCTCACTCGGCTCGATGCTGCTCGAGGGCGTGCGCAACATGTCCAGGCTGACGCGCGGCATTTCAACGTGCATATCCAAACGATCGAGCAGCGGGCCCGAAATCCGCGATCGATAGCGCTCTACCCGCTCGGCAGTGCAACGGCAGCGGCCGCCTGAATCACCCAGGTATCCGCAAGGACAGGGATTCATGGCGGCGATCAATTGAAACCGTGCCGGAAATTCCGCCTGGCGTGCCGCGCGCGAGATGGTGATCGAACCTGTTTCGAGCGGTTCGCGCAGCACTTCGAGCACGCGTCGCTCGAATTCAGGCAGTTCATCGAGAAACAGCACGCCGTTGTGCGCTAACGAGATTTCGCCCGGGCGCGGCACGGACCCGCCACCCACGAGCGCAATGGCCGACGCGGTGTGATGGGGCGCGCGAAACGGACGGATGCGCCATTGGGTGAGATCGATGCGCAAGCGGCCGACGCTGCGAACCGCGGCGTTTTCCAATGCTTCCGCTTCGGTCATCGGCGGCAACAAACCGGGCAGTCGCTGAGCCAGCATGCTTTTGCCGGTGCCTGGCGGCCCAATGAAAAGCAGCGAATGCAATCCCGCCGCCGCAATTTCCAGCGCGCGTTTCGCCTGCGTCTGGCCGCGAACTTCGTTGAGATCCGGCATCGAGGTCGGCGCTGCAGGCGGCGGCATGCCTTGAACGAATCTGAGCGGCTTCGTGCCACTGATGTGCGCGACGACATCGAGCAGGCTCTCTGCGACAGCAACGCGGCCTTGCGACACGAGCTGTGCTTCGGCCGCGTTCGCACTCGGGACGACGACCGCATGCTGCGCCTTTGCGGCAGCGACCGCCGCCAGCAGCGCGCCGCGCACTGGGCGCACATCGCCACTCAACGACAGCTCGCCATACAGCTCGCATTGCTCGAGGCGGCCCGGTAATTGTTCGGAAGCGAGCAGAATCCCGATCGCGATGGGTAAGTCGAAACGCCCGCCTTCCTTTGGCAAGTCCGCAGGGGAGAGATTGACGATGATGCGGCCGTCAGGAAATTCGAAGCCGCTGTTGATGATCGCGGCGCGAACGCGATCCTTACTTTCTTTGACGACCGCTTCAGGCAAGCCAACGATCGCGAAAGCGGGCAATCCCGCTCCGATATCGACTTCGACACTGACGAGCGGCGCATCCATGCCGTCCTGCGCTCGGCTCAAAACCGATGCCATTGCCATCCTTGGTCTCCATTGGTGAGCGCATCCTGCGCTCGATGTCCGGAGTGTAGCGTGCCGGAGGGTAAGTCGCCGCAGCTGCCTTACCGGTTGACCGTTGACGGTTGACGGTCAGAACGCGCGGCAGCGCCGCTACACGATCACACGTTTACACGTCTTCGGCCGCGAGCGCAGATCATCCATCCGCGAGATTGGAAGCATTCGATGGACCTTGCCCCCGATTCTCGAGCTCACTCAATTTCGCTTCCAACATCTCGAGTTTCTCGCGGGTGCGTCGCAGCACGCCGGCTTGAACATCGAATTCCTGTCGCGTCACCAAATCCATGCGCGATAGCGCGCCTTGCAACACGGCTTTGAAGTTGTCTTCGAGATCGCGGCGCAGATTCGCCACATTCTCAGGCACGGCAGCCGAAAGCTTGCGTGCGAGGTCGTCGATGAAACGTGGATCCATGAGGTAAGGCTCTTCGCGTGGCCGGGTGCTGGACTGTAGAGAGCCGCGCATCAGCCTGGCAAGTCGCAGGTCCGTCCCGGCTCGGGGCTCGGGGCTCGGGGCTCGGGGCTCGGGGCTCGGGGCTCGGGGCTCGGGCAGAAATTAAAAACCAACTTCGCTTCTAAGCAATCGAGGAATCTCGAATCACCCATCACTCATCACTCATCACCCATCACCCATCACCCCATCACCCCTCATTCCTGCACCGCGTTTACGCCCTCCCCATCCTCTCGCGCAGCTTCCCGGTGCATGCACGCGCGCGCTGCCCCGTCGTGACGCATCGCTGAGTCACTCGCGCACTACGACAGTGCGAAAACGCTGGGATTGCACCGCTGGGGGCGCGCCTGTGCGTGCGCAAACGCGTGGCATAGAAGATGCATTTCCGATGCAGCGCACAGCGGGTGCTCAGCTTCGAACCCCATCCGCAGCGCAACCTTCAGCAGCTCGGAGTCGCAATGCAATGAAGCTGATTACCGCAATCATCAAGCCCTTCAAGCTCGATGACGTCCGCCAGGCCGTCGCGGACATCGGCGTTCACGGCATCACGGTCACGGAAGTCCAAGGATTCGGTCGACAACGCGGGCATACCGAGCTGTATCGCGGCGCGGAGTATCGGGTCGATTTCTTACCCAAGACGAAGGTCGAGTTGGCGGTCGATGACTCGATCGCCGAGCAAGTCGTCGAGGCCATCGTCAACGTAGCGCGCACCGGCAAGATCGGTGACGGAAAGATCCTCGTGATCGACCTGGCGGAAGCCGTGCGCATTCGTACCGGCGAGACGGGCGTCGAGGCGGTTTGAGCCCATCCCAAGCAGCACCTGGCAAATCAAAACATCTCTTCCGTAGGAGAAACGACAGTGAAAAGAGCCTTGTCAACGAGCCGCGTGCTCACTTACCTGTGGAGCGTGGCGCTAGTCGCCTTCGCGCTCATCGGGCCGGACACGAGCCTGGCGCAAGACACCACAGCGGTTGTCGATACGCTCGCCGCCGAAACTGCGCTCGTACAAGAAACCGCAGAAGCGGAAGCCGTTGCGGAAGAGGCGCCGACGCTCGATAGCGGCGACACCGCGTGGATGCTGACGGCGACGGCGCTCGTTTTGTTCATGACGTTGCCGGGCCTTGCATTGTTCTACGGCGGCATGGTGCGCTCGAAGAACATTCTTTCGGTGCTCATGCAGTGCATGGCAGTCGCTGGGTTGATGACGGTGTTGTGGACGATCTACGGCTACAGCATGGCGTTCGACACGACGGGCATGGAGGCCGGCGAGACCGGTCTGCGATCGATCATCGGCGGCTTCAAGATGGCGTTCTTGAGCGGCATCACCACCGAATCGCTGATCGGCACGATTCCCGAATCCGTGTTCGCCACCTTTCAGATGACGTTCGCCATCATCACACCAGCGCTCATCGTCGGCGCCTTCGCTGAGCGCATGAAGTTCAGCGCACTGCTCTTGTTCACCGCACTGTGGTTCACGATCTGCTACGTGCCGATGGTGCACATGGTGTGGAGCGGCGATGGCGCGTTGATGTGGGATTGGGGCGTACTCGATTTCGCCGGCGGCACGG
>CAZIXV010000139.1:0-9728 GCA_964543105.1 uncultured Steroidobacteraceae bacterium | reverse complement strand
CGCAACGTCTGCTTCGAGCAGCGCCATGCGCACCTGGCGCAACGTGTCGGAGATGTTTTCCTCGGTCAGACGACCGCGGCCCCGGAGGTTTTCGATGACGCCCTGCAGGCGTTCTGTGAGCTTGTCGAACATGGGCGGCGAGGCTACAGCGACAATGGGCAACGGGCAAACGGGCCATTGTGAGGGGTGATGGGTGATGGGTGATGGGTGATGGGCAAGAGGGAACTGCGCTTACACGGAACGCCGCCCGCCTCCCTTCTGGCTGCAAGGGTGCGGCCTGTACCCCGTGGGCGCCGACAACCTGTAGCCCGTAGCTCGGAACCCTTGTAGCCTTTGCGTCCGGCGTTTTCCTAAGTGACTCTTGTGTTAGCCGTTTTAACGATTGCCTGCTATCTGGCGAGCGCTCTTTGGCTCGGATCGAGCGTCTATCGCGCCGATCAGCCGGCCGCTCACGGTCGCAGAATCGCTGGCCTTGCGCTGGGTGCGGTTGCCGTCGTCGCGCACGTCATCCTGCTCTACCACACATTGTTCGATCGCGACGCGCTCGTCTTTACGGCCGCCGAGACCGCCTCGCTGATCGGCCTGCCGATTGGAGTTATCGCGCTTGCGATGTCGTGGCGGCGGCCACGCTTTGCGGGCATCGCTGCCGTACTACTCATCCTGGCTGGATTAGCTGCGGCGATCACCGACTACGCACCGGGCGGCTTTGAGCTTGGACGGCGCAATTGGGAAATGGCCGCTCACATCGTGTTGTCGACCTTCGCTTATGCGCTGTTCACGGTGGCCGCTGCCATGTCGATTGCACTTGCTTTGCTCGATGCACGACTGCGCAGTCGCAAGCCGCTCGGCAAACTCGCGCTCCTGCCGTCGGTCGAAGCACTCGAATCGGCAACGTTCTATGCGCTCGCAGTCGGTTTCGCCGTACTGACACTCGCACTCTTCAGCGGCTTCATTTTCATCGACGACTTGTTCGGCCAGGACTTGAGCCGCAAGACCTTCTTGTCATGCCTGGCGTGGATCGTGTTCGCCATTTTGTTATTCGGACGCTGGCAATTCGGTTGGCGCGGGCGCACTGCGACGCGCTGGACGCTCAGTGGCTTTGCTCTGCTTGGACTTGCGTATTTCGGCTCGAAGCTCGTGCTCGAGTCCATTCTCGGCCGCCATTGGGGCTAAGCGTTGAGTGAATTAGTTCCGCCTCCCCCTATCGGGGCATTCTTCGCACTTGGAACGCTGTTACTCATCAGCGCCCTGCTCACAGCCGCGGAAGCCTCGTTTCTCAGCGTCAATCGCTACCGGCTGCGTAACGCCTCGCGCGTAGGCAATCGGGGTGCGCGCCTGGTGGAGCAGCTGCTAAGCGAACCCGAGCCGTTGTTCGGTGTCATCCTCATCTGCAAAACAGTCGTGCAGCTTTCCGCCGCCGCATTGACGGCATTGGTTGCGCTACGCAATGGCGGCACATGGGAATTGATCCTCGCGATCGCCGCACTGACCATCATCGTGCTCGTGCTTTGCGAGGTGATCCCGAAGTCGCTGGGCGCGCGCTATGCGGATCACATTGCGCCACCCTCGGGATGGGTCCTGACGGCGCTGGTCCGCGTGCTCTACCCGGTCACCTGGCTCGCGACGCGCATTTCGCGCCAATGTCTGAAGGTGCTCGGGAGCCCACACGAGCCCAAGGTTTCCTCCGAAGATCTACGCACCGCCGCCAGCACGGTCGTGCCCTACTCGCAACAACGCATGCTCGGTACGTTGCTCGATCTGGAAAGCGCGACCGTCGAAGACATCATGATCCCGCGCAATGAAATCGCCAGCATCGATCTGGCGGATGACTGGGACACCATCCTCGAAGTGTTACGCACGACGCCACATACGCGCCTGCCGGTGTGTAACGACAGTGTCGACAACGTCATCGGCATTTTGCATATGAAAAAGGTCGCACGCGTACTTGCGCGCGATGGATTGACACGCGAGCTGATCGAATCACTCGCCCGCGAGCGCGAAGCGTACTTCGTCCCGGAAGGCACGACGCTCAGCATGCAGTTGCACAACTTCAAGCGCGATCGCCGCCGCATCGCGCTCGTCGTCGATGAGTATGGCGACATGCGCGGTCTCGTCACGCTGGAAGACATCCTCGAAGAGATCGTCGGCGAGTTCACGAGCGATCCGAGCACATTGCACAAAGACATTCACCGCGACACGGATGGCAGCTACGTCGTGAGTGGCACGATCAACGTGCGCGTGCTGAATCGCACGCTCGGTTGGAAACTCCCCACCAATGGGCCGCGCACGCTCAACGGGTTGATCTTGGAAATGCTCGAGACGATTCCGGAGCCCGGCACCGGACTGCGCATCGACGACACCGGCATCGAGATTCTGCAGGTCGCCGACAACGCCGTGAAAACGGCGCGCATGCGGCCGATAGAAACTCAGTGACGTCCGAGAGCTGGGTTTCGGCCTGGTAGATCTTTTCTGGCCCGAGTCCCGAGCCCCGAGCCCAACATCGGAATAACTTCCGCCCGCGCAAAGGCGCTCACACGAACGCGCGACGCAATGCCTCGCCGAGCCGATCGACACCGATCACCTCGATGCCATCGATCGACCGCCGCGGCGCATTCGCACTCGGCACGATGGCGCGTTCAAAACCGTGCTTCGCGGCTTCACGAATACGCTCTTCGCCGTACGGCACCGGCCGGACTTCTCCGGCGAGGCCGATCTCGCCAAAGCACACGAGTTTCCCCGCGAGCGGCTCATCACGAACGCTCGACACGGTGGCGAGCAAAGCCGGTAGATCGCCGCCGGTCTCCGAAATACGCACACCGCCGACGACATTCACGAACACATCGCGCCCAGCAGTGGATACACCGCCGTGGCGATGCAATACAGCCAATAGCAAAGCAAGCCGATTGGATTCCAGTCCCACCGCCACACGCCGCGGATTCATTCCTTGCGCTTCGTCCGTCAACGCCTGCACTTCGAGCAACATCGGGCGGCTGCCTTCGCGCGCAATCATGATCGCGCTGCCGGCAACCGGTTCGGGGTGATGCGACAAGAAAATCGCAGAAGGATTCTTGACCTCTTTCAATCCTTGTTCGGTCATTGCAAATACGCCGACTTCATTGGCGGCGCCGAAGCGATTCTTCACGGCGCGCACCATGCGATAGCGGCTGCCGGCATCGCTTTCGAAATACAGCACGGTGTCCACCATGTGTTCGAGGATGCGAGGACCTGCAATTACGCCCTCCTTCGTCACATGGCCGATGATGATGACGGACACGCCGCTTGATTTCGCAAAGCGCACGAGCGCTGCAGCGGTTTCGCGCACCTGGGTCGCCGAGCCTGGCGAAGATTCGACGGTGGCGTCATGCATCGTCTGGATGGAGTCGACGATCAGTACGCGCGCGCCGCTGGCTTGCGCATGCTCGAGCACCGTGTCGATGTTCGTTTCGGCAAGCAGACGCAATGCGTCGCCAACGACACCCAAGCGACGGGCGCGCAAACTGACCTGACGCAGCGACTCTTCTCCGGTGACATAGAGCGTCGCTGTCGCTCGACTCAGCGCATCGCCCGCCTGCAACACCATCGTCGACTTACCGATGCCTGGATCACCCCCGAGCAACGTGACTGAACCGAGAACCAGTCCACCGCCGAGTACTCGATCGAGTTCATCGAAGCCGGTACGAATTCGCGGTTCATCCGCTTCTGCGACGTCCGACAACTTTTGCGGCGCCTCGGTGCGCTCCGCAAAGGACTTACGTTCGGGCCGGCCTTTGGCGACGGTCATCGCCTTCAGGGAATCACCTGCGCCACATGAGGGACACAAGCCCTGCCACTGCAGGCTCTCGTTACCGCATTGATCACAGACGAAGATTTGTCGGGTTTTAGCCATGGTGGAAGCTTAGTCAGTGGTTAGAGGTTAGCGGTTGGCGGTTAGTTGGTGGAGATGACGGATAGCCGCTGGGTGCGCGGCGCGGGGCGGTTTGAGGTTAGTGAAGACGATCGTTTCTAGCACAGGCGCCTCAACTATCCGCTACCGCTAACAGCCAACCGCTTCTTCTCCTGTGTGTGACGCTGCAATCAATTTGGTCAGAGGGTCCTTCGATATACTCCGGGCGATATCAGCGGCGGATTCTTCACGTTGGCTTCCAAACTGGCGCGTTTCTCCTGGCTTCCCGGCGGTCTTGCTGCGACCGTCGTGTTTGCCATTGGACGCTTTCTCGCGCCAGATAGCGGCATTGCGCTCGAAAACAAACTGTACGACCGCGTGCAGCAAGCGTCCAAGGTGTCCGCGCCGCAAGACATCGTGGTCGTGAACATCGATGCGGACAGCATCAACAAACTCGGCGCATGGCCCTGGGCCCGCGATGTTCATGCCGCTTTGATCGAGCGCCTTCATGACGCAGGTGCACGTGTCGTCGCCTGGACCGTACCGTTCGGCTCCGTGGCCCGCGGCAGCGAAAGTCAACGTATTCGTGAAGCCCTGTCACTCCTCGAATCCTCAGGTCTCGGCGGTTCAGAACAAGCGATCCAATTGCGCGCGCTGCTGAAATCTTCGAGCAGCCGCGACTCTGAAATCCACTTGGCGGAAGCCATCGGCGCACACGGGAACGTGGTGTTACCCATCGAAGCGCGTCTCACATCGGAGTCGAGCACGGGCGCCTACCTGCCACGCTCGTTACTGATCGGTGCGAACAGCGGTACGACAGCACCGGGAGTCACTCAACTGCGAGCTCCGCCCGATGCGTTCCTGCGCGAAGCAGCCGCGGTCGGTCACACCGGGTTTGCCGCTGACGCAGATGGCATCGTGCGTCGTGACGCTGTCGCTGCGCGGGCGGGCGATACCTCGTTACCCTCACTCGCTACCGCTATCGCGGCGCGTGCGCTCGGCGTCACGCCGGACCGGATTGCCGTCACCTCTGACAGACTGTTCCTCGGCGAGCATTCGCTGCTGCTCGACGCCGCATACACGTTGCCGCAATACTTCACTCGCGACTCGTTCAAACAGTTACCGTATTGGCGCGTCTGGTCGGGAGAAACACCTGCCGACGAGTTGCGTGACAAGATCGTGCTCATCGGATTCTCCGATCCGAGCCTCGCCGAAGCACCGACGCTCGCAACGCCCGTCGCAACGGACTCGCCCGCCGTTACCGCGATTGCGAGTGCAGCCTCGAGCATGCTGCACCGTACGAGCTACGCGCGCACGACGACCACGACGCTCATCGAGTGGGGCGCGATACTCATCGCAATCGCCATCGCCGCGTTTCTGCTACCCACGCTCGGCGCGACGATGGGCGCCGTCGCGACCGGTATCGCACTTGTGGTGTTGGTCATCGCGGAACTCGGGCTGTTGAGTTCCGCGCGCCTTTGGGCGCATCTGGTACTCCCCTGCGTCGCGCTCATCGCAGGTTATTCGCTGTACGTCGTCGGCGAACTGATTCGCCGGGCAAACGTGCGCTCGAGCGTGCAGGCCAAGGACACGACCGCCAGCTTGCGGGCGCTCGGTCAAACGTTTCAGCGCCAAGGGCAGCTCGATCTTGCGTTCGAGACTTATCGACGCTCGCCGCTCGATGCGCCGACGATGGAACTGCTCTATTTCCTCGGCATGGATTTCGAGCGCCGCCGGCAGAATCAAAAGGCCGCCGCGGTGTACGCCTACATTGCGACGCGCGATCCCAACTACCGCGACTTGCGTGCACGTCGGGCGCGCGTCCAGGAAGAGCCGATTGCACGCGAGGCCACACCCGCTGCATCGACTCCCTCACCGGCGCCACGACTGACACAGCCTGTCGCTGAAACACGACCGCTGACCCGTCCAGCCGCAACTGAACCACGCCCCGGCGCGCGTACCTTGGGGCGCTACGAAATCGAGCGTGAGCTCGGCAAAGGGGCGATGGGCGTCGTGTACTTGGGACGCGATCCGAAGATCAACCGCGTCGTTGCGATCAAGGCCATTCCACTGGCCGAAGAATTCGATGACGACGATCTCGAAGAGGCACGTGCACGATTCTTCCGCGAAGCTGAGATGGCCGGGCGCCTCAATCATCCTTCGATCGTGACGGTGTATGACGCTGGCGAAGATCAGGGATTGGCTTACATCGCGATGGAGTATTTACGCGGTCAGCATCTCAGTCACTATGCCGATCCTGCGCGGTTGCTGCCGCCCGGCAAAGTGTTGACGTTGATCGCGCGAGTCGCCGAAGCGCTGCACTACGCGCATCGGCAGAACGTGGTTCATCGAGATATCAAACCGGCTAATATAATGTTCAATTCCGACACCGACGAATTGAAAATCACCGACTTCGGAATTGCGCGCCTGACCGATACGAGCCGAACAAAAACCGGGATAGTGCTGGGCACTCCATCATTCATGTCGCCGGAGCAATTGGAGGGCCGCAATCTCGACGGCCGTTCCGACCAATTTGCGCTCGCCGTCAGCCTCTATCAGTTGTTGTGCGGTCAATTGCCATTCCGCGCGGAAACCATGCCGCGCCTCATGCAGAAGATCGCCACCGAAGATCACCCACCGATTCGCTCAGTGCGTCCTGAATTACCGGAAAGCATCGAACCCATCCTCGATCGCGCGCTCGCTAAATCTGCTGACGAACGCTACGCCACCTGCGCCGAATTCGGCATCGCCTTGCGAGCCATCGCGCAACAGATCGCCCCGCCCAAGCCGGCGCAAGCCGAACACGAATGGTTGCTGCCATGACCTCATGCCTCGAGCCTCATCGCGATCGGAGTACACGTTAGTGCGCGGCAAGATTCGCTCGGTCGGCTTGAGCGACGTCGGTCGCGTGCGTGAGCACAATGAAGACACGATCGGTGTCGATGCGGATATCGGCTTGCTCGTGCTCGCCGATGGCATGGGCGGCTACAACGCCGGTGAGGTCGCAAGTGGCATCGCCGTAAAAACGATCATGAGCCTCGTCAAGGAGGCGGTGGAGCATCAGGACATGACCTCCGCCGATCCGGAAACCGGCCTCGCGCGCCCGAGCATCGTCCTTCGCGACGCCATTGCTCGGGCGAATAGAATCATCTACCAGACTGCAAAAACCCAACCCCAATGCGAAGGCATGGGCACGACGATCGTCGCCTGTCTGTTCTTCGACAATCGCGTTGCGATTGCCCACGTCGGTGACTCCCGCTTGTATCGACTGCGCAATAACCGCTTCGAGCAAATGACGCTCGATCATTCATTGCTGCAAGAGTTGGTCGACCGCGGCTTCTATTCGCAAGCCGAAGCGCAGCGTGCAACGAACAAGAATTACGTCACACGCGCATTGGGCGTGGAACCCTCGGTCGAAGTCGAGCTGCATGAGCAGCCCGTGGAGAAAGGCGACTTCTACGTGCTGTGCTCAGATGGCCTGAACGACATGGTCGAGGACGATGACATTCACTTAACTATAAGCACCTTTAGTGCTAGCCTGGAAACCGTCGCTAAGCAATTGATTCAATTGTCAAACGATAACGGCGGACGCGATAACGTTTCGATAATTCTTGCGCAAGTTGTCGACTCGTTCGCAGCAAAGAAAGGCGTAGTGGACAAAATCTTGCGCTGGTTCGGCTAACGGGTTGGATTCCCTGGGGACGCGGCAATGGCAAGGTTGATCCTAAGCCTCGACGGTCAGGTAATGGCCGAATACAACATGAACAAGGAGCGTTACACGATCGGTCGTCTACCTGACAACGACATCCGCATCGATAACCCGGCTGTGAGCGGACATCATTCGCTCATCATCAATATCCTGAACGATTCGTTCCTCGAAGACCTGAACAGCACGAACGGCACGTACGTCAATGGCAAGCTCATCAAGAAGCATGCGTTGCAACATGGCGATGTCGTCACTGTCGGTCACCATCAGCTGCGCTTCATCGAGACGCAAAGCATCGATGGCGAGCAGGACGAATTCGAAAAAACCATGATCATCACGCCCGGCTCGGCAGTCGCTGCGGCCGCGGCAAAGAAGGCGTCAGCGATCACACCGAGCCCTGTGTCGAAAACATCCACCACCGCCATACGGCCCGCGCCGATCGGCAGTAACGGCGAACAACCCTCCGCATTACCCAAAGCCAAGTTGCAGGTATTGAGCGGCGCTTTCGCTGGTCGCGAACTCGAGCTGAACAAGGCGCTCACGACGCTCGGCCGTCCCGGCGTGCAAGTAGCGGCGATCACGCGCCGCAGCGATGGATACTTCATCGTCCATGTCGACAGCGGCAAGCCAAACGACTATCCCCAGGTCAATGGCACACCGACCGGCGAGCAAGCCCGCAAGCTCAACGACAATGACGTCATCATGCTGGCTGGCGTGAAAATGGGGTTCTTCGAGAATTGATCGAATCAATCAGCCGTAATGGAAGCAGCAGCGGCCGCTTCGTTCATTCGATCCAGGTTTTCGTCACGCGCTGGTTGATCCCACACACGAGCTCGTACGCGATCGTGCCTGCATAGGGCGCGACGCGTTCGATCGGCAAGCCAGCTCCCCACAGCGTGACTTCATCGCCGACATGCGCCCCCATGTCGGTCACATCGATCGCGGTCATGTCCATCGACACGCGACCCACGACTCGAGTTTCTCGTCCGTTCACGAGCACGGGCGCGCCGGAGCGCATGTTGCGCGCGTAGCCGTCGCCATAGCCGACAGCTGCAATGCCGATCTGTGTCGGCTGCTCAGCCTGCCAGATGCCGTTGTAGCCGACGCTCTCGCCCTGCTGCACTTGACGCGTCGCAATGAGCCGGGTCGACAGCGTCATTCCCGGACGCAATCCCAAGCTCTCGGCACTCATGGTTGGCACGGGCGAGATGCCGTACAACATGATGCCTGGACGCACCCATTCCAGCCGCGCCGCCTCGGAGACGATGACGCCTGCCGAATTCGCCATGCTGCGCTCCACCGGGTCACTCGTGCGCAGCGACGCGAAACGGTGCAGCTGCTCGGCAGTCGTCGTCGCATTCACATCTTCGGCAGCCGCCAGATGCGTCATCAGTCGCATGCGTCGTGGCGACAAAGCGCGAATACGATTCCATGCATCAGCGAACTGCGCGAGACGAAAGCCGAGACGATTCATCCCGGTGTCCACCTTCACCCAGACCTCGCATCGCTGCGCGAGGCCGGTTTGCTCGAGCATCTCGATCTGCTCGCAGGTGTGAACGACGAGTTGCATCGACTTACTGACGGCAAGCCGCAAGTCATCCGTGCTGAAGACGCCTTCGAGCAGCACGATGTCAGAACGGATATCAGCGTCTCGTAAAGCGACGCCTTCATTCAGGCGCGCGACACCCAGTGCATCGGCGCTTTCGAATGCGCGCGCGCTCTGGACGATTCCGTGTCCGTAGCCGTTCGCTTTGACGACCGCCATTACTTTGGAATGCGGCGCGAGCCGACGCACTACGCTCAAGTTGTGGCGCAGGGCCGAGGTATCGATGCTGACGCGTGGGAATCTCACGGTGTGCCGTGGCGATCACCGAAACGGCGCGTCCCCGTAGGCCGTCTCTGGAACGTAGTTTTCGAACTTCGTGTACTTACCGAGGAAGGTCAGCTGGATCTCGCCGATCTCGCCGTTACGCTGCTTGGTGATGATGATGTCCGCGATGCCCTTGCGCGTGGTGTTCTTGTCGTACACCTCTTCGCGATAAATCATCATGATCACGTCGGCGTCCTGTTCGATGGCGCCCGATTCGCGCAAGTCGGACATCACCGGTTTTTTATCAGTGCGTTGCTCGACCGAGCGAT
>CAZIXV010000138.1:0-9831 GCA_964543105.1 uncultured Steroidobacteraceae bacterium | reverse complement strand
ACATCGGTGCGACGATTGCGCGATTCCACGCCGCAGGTGTTCATCACGCTGACTTGAATGCGAACAACATCATGCTCGCCGGCGACTCGGTGTATCTCATCGACTTCGACCGCGGCCGTCTGCGTGCTCGCGGCGGTTGGGAGGA
The DNA here is from genome assembly GCA_964543105.1 of uncultured Steroidobacteraceae bacterium. GTDB lineage: Bacteria > Pseudomonadota > Gammaproteobacteria > Steroidobacterales > Steroidobacteraceae > Steroidobacter. The sequence goes on along the minus strand of CAZIXV010000138.1, from coordinate 9,686 downwards.
TCAAGTCATTGCGCGCCTGCGTCGCTCGCTCGACAAGTTGAAAGCGCGCGAGCCACAGCTGCAGTTTGGTGAGATCGAGTGGCAAACGCTCGTCGCTGCTGCGACGGGCAGCTAGCGCTTCTGGCTCACCGGTCAGTGAGTCAAGCTGACCAGAATCCGCCATCCGCTATCCGCTATCCGCTTCTTTCCGATAGTAATCCGGATAATCCGATGTCAGTCCCTTGAAGCGGCGATGAATCCATAAGTACTGGTCCGGCACTTTGCGTACATGCGCCTCGATCAATTCATTGAAGCGCTGCGCATCGATAACCGGATCGCTCGGGAAGTTTTCGAGCGCCGGCAGAATCGTCATGCGATAACCTCGGGCGCCGGGTAGACGCTCCGGGAAATACGGCAATACTGCCGCGCCGGTCATGCGCGCCAAACGCGAAGTGGCCGTGTTCGTTGCAGCAGGGATGCCGAAGAACGGCACCATTTCCGCGCCCTTCTTGCGATACGCCTGATCCGGTGCATACCACACCGCCTCGTTCGCTTTGAGCGCAGTAATCAGCGTGCGAATGTCATCGCGCGGAATGGCGCGCTTGGCATGGTGACTGCGATTGCGTGACAGAAAGCGCTCGAGCACGAGATTGCCCGTGGGCCGATACATGATGTTGGTCGGAAGGCGCGAGGTAAGCGCGCGTCCGCCCATTTCCAGCGTCGTGAAATGCGCGCTCAGCAAGATGGCGCCTTTGCCTTTGGCGAGTGCTGCATCCAAATGCGCCTGACCTTCGATCGTCGTGAGTTTGTGAATCCGCGCATGGGGACTCCACCAGCTCATGGCGGTTTCGAACAATCCGATACCGACGCTTTGAAAATGCGCCCGCAGGATGTCGCGACGTTCGTCGGCAGATTTTTCCGGAAAGCACAGTTCCAAGTTACGACGCGCGATCCTCACGAAACCGAGCGGCAAGCGCACCATGAACGAGCCGAGCAAGCGGCCCAAGGTCAGCAAGACGGCATAGGGCAGCGGTTCGAACAACCGCAACAGACCGAGCGCAAACCACGTCGGCCAATAGCGCGGATGCAAGAGCGCGCGCGTTCTTGCGGTTGACGGTTGACGGTTGACGCTCGACGGTTCAGACATTAGAAGCTCGCGGGCACGGCCGCGCTTGCATGGGAATCGATAGTTGCAGGTTGGCTGCACAGCATGGTGGTGGAAGTATCATTTCCAGTCGGCTGTGTGTATTCGAGTCCACTTTTTTTTTTCTGGCCGTCAACCGTCAACGGTCAACCGCCAACTGAATAAGGATCGACGCCCTCACGTCGAAACCGCTTATACGCCCACAGATATTGATCGGGATGACGGCGCACGTTCGCTTCGATCAATTCATGAAAGCGGCGCGTGTCGGCGATGGCATCTTTGCTCGGGAAATTTTCGAACGGCGGATGGATGCGCACGATGTAGCCGCGATTGTCGGGACGGCGTTCGGGGAAATAGGGCAGCACCGTCGCGCCTGAAATGCGGGCGAGGCGCGAGGTTGCAACATTCGATGCGGCGGGTATGCCGAAGAAGGGCACCAGTTCGCTCGATTTTTCCGTGAAGCGCTGATCGGGCGCATACCACACGGGCAGATTGTTCTTCAGGTTTTGCAGCAACTCGCGAATCTGCGCGCTCGTTACGGCTTGCACCGTGTGTCGCGAGCGGCCGCGGCGCGATAGTTCTGCGATCAAATCATTACTCGGCGTCAGGTACATCACGCTCGTCGGTCCCACCAGCGTCAATGCGCGGGCGCCCATCTCGAGCGTCGTGAAATGCGCGCTCAGCATCAGCGCCCCTTTGCCTTTCGCGAGCGCCGCGTGCAGATGTTCCAAACCCTCGATGCGGATCAGGCGCTTCAGCCGCGCATCGCTCGCCCACCACACCAAACCGGTTTCGAACACCGCACACCCGAGCGACGCAAAATGATCTTTGACGATGCGCTCGCGTTCGGCGGCCGAGCGTTCGGGTAAGCACATGTCGACATTGATGTGCGCGATGCGACGATCGCGTCGACTTAGAAGATAGGCGAGGCGCCCCAGTGCCCGTCCAATGACTAACTGCACTGGCAGTGGCAAAAAATTCACGATGCGCACGATCGCAATAGCCAACCAGACGCCCCAGTAACGCGGGCCCGCGAAGCGATACAAAGGCACACGTGGCGGCTCGGACGGTGTTGGCTCTGGTGTGATGTCTGACCGCGATCTATTCATGAGTGGGCGCGGATGGTAGCAGGAAGACGGGAGCGGGTTGGTCGATGGCGGGAGACGGGAGACGGCCAACGGCCAACGGAAAGAGCCCCCTCTCTAACTCTCCCCCGCAATAGCGGGGGAGAGGACCGGAAGCGATCACCGGATCACCACATCACCCACATCACCAAATCACCTAGATCACCAGAACACCCACATCCCCCACATCACCAAATCACCCACATCACCGTATCGTTGTCCGCGCGCACGCGGTAGCCTTCGGCGCGCATGTTGCGCTGGCTTTACAACCTTCTCATTTACGCGGCGGTTCCGATCGCGTTGCTCGCGAATCTGTGGCGTAGCCGCGCGGATGCGAGTTATCGCGAGCGGATGGGCGAGCGACTGGGTTTCGCAGCGATACGCGCGCGCGAGAGCATATGGGTACATGCGGTATCGGTGGGCGAGGTGCAAGCGGCGGCTGCCTTGATTCGCAAGCTCGCTGCACTCCATCCGACACGACCGCTCATCGTGACGACGGGCACGCCGACCGGTGCGGCGCGTGTGAAAGCGCTGTTCGGCTCGAACGCGCAGCATGTGTATCTGCCGTATGACACGCCGGGTAGTGTGCGTCGCTTTTTCGATCGCATCGAGCCGCGAGTCGCCATCGTCATGGAAACGGAAGTCTGGCCGAATCTGTTTCGCGAGTGCGCGCGGCGGCGTATTCCACTCGTGATTGCAAGCGCGCGCCTTTCGCAAAAATCGGTGCGCGGCTATCGCTGGTTGGCGAGCCTCTTCAAGGACGCGTTGGCGAGAGATATTGAAATTGCCGCACAAACCCGAGGTGATGCCGACCGTTTCATCGGTGCTGGCGCCAATCCGGCACGCACGCATGTTGTGGGGAATATCAAATTCGATCTCGACGTACCTGATGAGGTGCGCGAGCGCGGACGAGCGGTGCGCGCGCAATGGGGCGATCGACTCGTTTGGGTGGCAGGTAGCACGCATCCTGGCGAAGAAGAGCAGCTGCTCGATGCGCATGCGCGGCTGCGCGAAAACAACGCGGAGGTGCTGCTCGTCATGGTGCCGCGGCATCCGCAGCGCTTCGATGAAGCGAAGGCAACTCTACGCGAGCGTGGCGTCGAGTTCGCTGCGCGCTCGCAGCAGGAGGTGCCGGCTGCGACGACGTCCGTGTTGCTCGTCGACACGCTGGGTGAACTCATGACGTTCTATGCCGCAGCCGACATCGCTTTCGTCGGCGGCAGTCTGGCGCCGGTCGGTGGCCACAATCTGCTCGAACCGGCAGCCTTGGCATTGCCCGTTCTGACGGGGCCGCATCACTTCAATTCACCCGACGTCGCGCGCGCATTGATCGAACGCGGCGCGGTGAGTGAGGTGCGATCGGCGGATGAACTCGCGAGGCGCCTGCAGGCATTGTTCGACGATCCTGCTGCACGCCAGCGCCAGGGCGCGTTAGCTCAATGCTTCGTTGCGGAGAATCGCGGCGCGCTCGAGCGGTTGCTTGCGTTGCTCGAGCCGCACTTGCGCTGAGTGCGGACTATTCGCGCGCCGGCGCTTCGATGTGATAACCCTTGGCGCGTAACGCATCGAGTTGACCGTCCGATGCGGTGAGCTCCGCGATCGGTAGCAGTGCGAACGTCGAACGATTGCGGCTCAAACTGTGTTCTGCGGCGTCTAGCCACGCGGTGCGCAACTGTCGATCCACATCAAGTGGTAACAACGTTTGCGCCACTTGCGAACTCATGATCGCAGCCGCACAGGCCGTATTGGGATTGGGTAGCGCTTCGCTGGTCATCAGCGCCTCGACATCGCCCGTCGCCCACGCGCTGGCGCGAGCGTGCATCGTGTCCTGGTCAGCCATCGCGGCAACAAGATCGAGCGTCAAGGCGAAGCATTCGGTATCCGCCAATGATTCGCGTGCGAATTCCTTGATCTTGGAACGGATTTCCTTGGTCTTCACTGTGAAGTGCACGGTCGGCGTCGTCGTGTCGATCTTGTGTTTGTCAGCGAGTTTGGCAAGGGTGTCCCACACTAGGCCGTTCTCGCGAAATTTGTAGTCATCGAAAGCTTCGCCACGCAATTTGAAGGCGGCGAACAGCGGTCGCCAACGTTCGATGCCTTGGCTGCGTCCCAGGTGTCGTTTCTTGAGTGTCAGCCAGCGTGCGTGTAGCTCAGGTGTCAGAACATCCTCGAGCTTTTCGTTGTTTGGGTTCTTGCGTGCGCCGAGCGCCGCCGGCATCAGCGTCAAGCCGCGGAAGAAGCCGATCCCTTGGTCGGCCTCCATCTTGACCTCGCTCGGCAGCAGAATCTCTTGCGAGTCGAGCATCGTTTGCTCGACTTCCTTCGACTTCCATTGCAGTTTTTTCGGCAGCGGCGGCGGTGTGCCGAGAATCCACAGCGTGTGTTGCTCTGGATCGTCCGCGCGCGTGACTTTCCACATCCCCGGTCCAGGAAATTCGCCGGTGACGAGAATTTCCTCGGGCGACGGCGCCACATGCGCTGCCTCATCCGCCATCTCGGCGTGAGCGGTTGAGCAGAGCACGATGATGAGCCATCTGAGGATGCGCATGGTAAGAGGTGATCGCTGCGATGCAGGTGCTGGCGCGTGCGCTCTACGCATCGTGCCAGCGTGAGACTCGTCTGCTTCAAGTGCCGCGCAACTTGCCGCCCGGCGCTTTCACGATGAGCTTGATGAGCTCCTCGGTGATGTTCGGTTCGAGTCCTTCTGTGTGGCCTTTCTCGAGCCGCGAGACGTCGGCGACGACGTAGCCGTCTTTGCAGTTCGTGAACTCGAAGATCTGGGCTTTGCCGCCGGCAGGCAGCAGTCCCCAGGCGGGATTCAATTCACGCAGACGGGAGCTGTCATAGATATAGCCCGGTTTGCGATCGCTGACTTCGCGCGCTGCGCTGCGCTCGCTACAGTTCAAGCGCTGCGCCCATTCGGAGGTTGCTGGAATGCCTTTGTCGTCGACCTCGCGCTCACCGGTCGCATAGATGTGCGAGAACTCGCCCGGCGGCAATTCGCGCAATGCCGCGATCGCCGCGCTCATCGCTCGCGGAGTCAAGACGCTCGAGATGGCGCTCGCGGAACGCGGTACTCCGAAGGAGCTGGCGCGGCCCGGATTGCCGCCCAGGCGTCCGCCGGACAGGCTCAGAAAACCATCGACGCGCTGTTTGAAGAAATCGGTTCGCATCAGCCGATTGGACGTCATGCCGCCTTGCGAATGACCCACGAGCCAAAACGCTTTGATGTTGTCTTTGCCGATCTGCTCGACGATGGAATTCACGATGTTCTGCAGATAGGCGTCGTCTACTTCGCTCCAGGCGCGAACTGGGGAATTGGGGGTCGCGATGACGAGCCGATACTCGTCTTTGAAATCCATGAGTGGAAAATAGTGACGCTGCCAGTTTCCGTACGAGCCGCCGCCGTGCAGGCTCATGATCAACGTCACTGGCTCGCCTTGCTTGAGTTCGCAAGGGTAGTCGAGGAAATACGGTCGGCGTGTTTGCATCTCCACCATCGGTCCCTGGTTGATCACCATCGTGCCGGGGCACTCGTTATCCGGGCAATGCAGCACGGGCGGCGTCGGGCATGTGGCGCCGAAGGCGATCGTCTTGTCTTGTGCGTGCGCCGTGGTGGCGAGTGCTGCGAGCGCCGCCATCATGGTCCATATGCGTGTCGATCGTTGCATGTCTCCCCCTTCGTTGTTCGATGGTGCCGCGTGCTTTGCGTCGCGATGCAGTGCTTTTTTTCGTGCGCAATCCTTGTACTCCATGGCGATGAGTACGGCCAGCGAGCCGCGTAATGCCACCGTTTAGATTTGTTGGTACGGCTGCATCGCGATACTCAGCTCACTAAGATGCGCGATCGACAAGCGAACCATAAAGCGATGAGAGGTGCGGATGATGAGTGCGGCCGTGACGATGGACGATGCTCCGATGCGGACACTGGATCGGCCCGCGCCGCGAATCGAAGCTAGGAACACTCGCGATGGCACCGTCTACTTGAGTTGCGGCATTGCCTACGAGCCCAGTCTGCCGACGCTCATCGAATATCTGGAGCGCGCCAAGACGCGTCGACCCGACACGACGTTTCTTGCCGAGCGAACTCGCAATGCGGATGGCACGCAGGGGCCGTGGCGGCGGCTGACGTATCGCGATGCCTGGCAGCAAACCGGCGCAATTGCGACTTGGTTCATTCGCAAGGGTTTAGGTCCGGATCGCCCCGGCGTCATGATCCTTTCCGAAAACAGTATCGAACATGCGCTGCTGACGTATGGTGCACTGCGCGCCGGCGTTCCGGTCATCCCCGTGTCACCGACGTATGCGCTGGGCAAGGATTTCGATCGCCTGAGTCACGCACTCGAGTTGATCGAGCCCGCGGTGATCTTTGCGCGCGATGCAGAGCGTTGCGCGCGTGCGCTCGAGTTTGCGAGTGCGCCTCAGCGGCTGATCGTCACGGGCGCGACATTCAGTGAGTTGTTGCAGGAAGTGGATGAAGACGCACTCGCCGCGCGGCGCAAGGAAATCACCTCCGAGACGATCGCAAAGATTCTGTTGACCTCAGGTTCCACCGGCCGACCCAAGGGTGTCGTGAATACGCATGGGAATCTCGCTGCCGGCGTGCAGATGGTGCAACTCGTCAGCGAGCCGTATCGCGAAGACCGTGTCCATACGATCGTCGATTGGTTGCCCTGGCATCACACCTATGGTGGCAACTCGCAACTCAACGGTGTCGTCGCCTTCGCGGGTTCGCTTTATATCGATGATGGTCGGCCGATCCCCGGACAGTTCGAAGCGACGGTCGAGAATCTGCGCGATGTATCGCCGACGGGATTCGGTTGCGTGCCCGGTGTGTATCCGTTTCTTGCAGAAGCGTTGGAGCGCGATGCCGATCTGCGGCACAAGTTTTTCAAGAACCTTCGTTGGATGTCGTACGGCGGCGCGCTGCTGCCGCAGCCGTTGTGGGAGCGCATGCAACGCCTCGCCGTTCAAGAACTCGGCGAGCGGCTGCCTTTCGGTACGGGCTGGGGGATGACCGAGACGACGGCGACGGGCGTTGCGGCGTACTGGAACATCACGCGCACCGGGCTCGTCGGGCTGCCGCAACCTGGGGTGGTGTTGAAGCTCGTGCCCATCGGGGATCGTTTTGAACTGCGCATCAAAGGTCTGCACGTCATGCCGCGTTACTACCGGGACGACGCGCTCAACGCCGAAGCGTTCGATGAAGAAGGTTTTTTCAAGACGGGCGACGCCGTGCGCTGGATCGATGCACAGCGCCCGATCGCAGGCCTCGAATACGCCGGCCGCGTTGCCGAGGATTTCAAGATGCTGTCGGGCACTTGGGTGCAAGGCAGCATCGTGCGACGCGATCTCGTCGCGGCATTGGCGCCGCTGGTTGCCGATGCCGTCATCTGCGGCCCGAACAAACCGTATCTCGGCGCGCTCGTCTGGCTCAATGTTCGAGACGACGACGCCACACGAACGGCACTTGCGAAAAAGCTCGCCGCCTTCAACAGCACGCGCCAAGGCAGCGCGAGCACCATCGCGCGCTTACTCGTTTTGAAAGATCCACCTTCGCTCGAGGCCGGCGAAGTCACCGATAAGCGTTCGATCAACCAGCGGCGTGCGCTCGAGCGACGTGCCGATGATGTGGCTGTGCTCTATGCGGAGCCGATGGACCTGCGTGTCATCACACCGGCGAAGGATGGAACTCGACTGTAGACCTGGCGTTAGCTTTGCAGGTCCGCAAGCGGGAGAGCGTCATGGCGACGGTAGTTACAGGTCTGTTTGATTCGCCGCAAAAAGCAGCGGTCGCGGTACAAGCTTTGGAAGCGCAGGGCGTGCCCGGCGAGGACATCAGTTTACTGACGGGCGATCGTTTCGATCGTGACGCATTCACAGTGGAGTCGCATTCGAAAGCGACAGAAGGCGTCGGTGTGGGCGCTGCAGGCGGCGGTGCCATTGGTGCGCTCATCGGCGGGTTGACGGCCGTAGGGACGATCGCCACGGGTGGCGCAGGTATTCTCGTGGCAGGTCCGCTTGCTGCGGCTCTCGCGGGTGCCGGTGCTGGCGCCGCAACGGGTGGTTTGCTCGGTGGTGTCATCGGCGCGACGATGCCGGAGCATGAAGTCAAACACTACGAAGACGCGCTCGAAAAAGGCTCGGTGCTCGTCGGTGTCACCTGCAACGAAGCCGAAGAGAAAGAAATCGCGAAACGCACTTTGAAGGGCATTGGCGCCAGCAAAGTTGCGCATGCCTGAACGAAAAAACGCCGGCCTCCGCGACAGCAGAGGCCGGCGTTGCTTCCTCGAGGGTTAGAAGCGCTTCGTGACGATCAGGCCAAACAGGCGCGGATCGAGCACGGTGACGTTACGTACCAGACCCAGCGCGTCGGAGCCCGTATCGAACCCGGTGATGACGTCATCGTCCATCAGGTTCTTCGCATACGCTTGAATGTGCCAGCCCAACTCTTCGTTCGCGACGATGACCGATGCATTGGCGTTGTCCCAGCTGCGCAGCTTGTCCGACTCCGAGTTGTAGACGCGCGTGAACGCATCCGTCTGGTAGTAGTAATCGCCACGCAGGGTGGTGCTCCAGCCGTTCGAGAGATTGAAGCGGTATTGGGCGCCCACTGACGCGGTGATCTCCGGCGCCTGCGGTAACTCCTTGCCTTTCAGATCGACCGGGACGCCATCGGATGGCGTTAACCCGAACGCGCCGAACAAGCCGTCGCAAATTCCGAGAATGTCTTGCGCCACGAGCGGGCGAGCGCCCGTCGCCGTCGGAATGACCGGCGTGCCGTTATTCATCAGCGAGACGAAGTTCGCCATCGCCGCCGTCGGTACGACGCACGCGCTCGATGTTGACTTCACAAGCGTGAAGTTCGGGTCGCCCTGCGTACGATCGAACGAGTCGATCGACGTGCCTTCCGTCATCTCCGTCTTCAACCAACCAATGTTTGTGTTGAAACGCAGGCCGTCGGTGGCTTGCCACACGGCTTCGAGTTCGAGGCCGTGAACTTCGACATCGACGTTCTCGGTTTCCGAAGTCAGACCACGCAGCAACGAGACCTGATAGTTCTCGTAGTCGTAGTAAAAGCCGGTGACGTTCAATTGCACGCGGCCGTCGAACAGATTGTTCTTCGAGCCGATTTCATACGCGTTCACGAACTCGGGTTCGTAGCGCGGTGAGTTGTTGCCCGTGGCAACGTCGGGTGCATTGATGCCGCCGCCCTTATAGCCCTTGGAGTACGACACATAGAGCAGGTTGTCGTCGGTTGCTTGCCAGGCGGCATTGACGCGGCCGGTCCACTCCTTGAAGCGCGCCTCCTGTTCGACGACAGCGAGCGGGCCCGTGGCCGGCCAGCCGCGCCCTGGCGTCAGCATGGTCACTGGATGCAGATCGATTTGTTTCTTGTCGTCCGTGTAGCGCAAGCCGGTCGTCAGCGTGAAGCGCTC
>CAZIXV010000137.1:0-9838 GCA_964543105.1 uncultured Steroidobacteraceae bacterium | reverse complement strand
GAAGTATCTCGCTGCCATCCTGCTGATCCTGTTGGTGCTATTGCAGTACCGCTTATGGTTCGGTGACGCAGGGGTGCGTGAGGTGAATCGCTTGCGCGCCGAGATCGCGCAGCAGCAAGCCGAAAACGAAAAACTGCGCGAGCGCAATCGCACGCTTACGGCTGAAGTCCAAGATTTGAAGAAGGGCACAGTGGCGATCGAGGAGCGTGCGCGCACCGATCTCGGCATGGTGGGACAAAACGAAACCTTCTATCAGGTCGTCACTCCACGCGGTCCGCTCAAGACTCAACCGTTGGCCGAGGATGAGGCGCTCGCGGCACCCGACGACGATGCCGACCACAATGATGACGCGCCATGACCGTCCCTGAGTTCTGGGTCGTCGTACCGGCTGCCGGTCGCGCGCGGCGCATGGGCGTGGAAGTGCCAAAACAGTATTTACTCATCGCCGGCGCGACGGTGATCGAGCATGCGTTACGCCCCTTTCTCGCGCGCGAAGAATGCCGCGGCGTGGTCGTCGCGTTGGCGGCAGACGATGCGCGCTTTGCGCAGCTCGACATTGCGCGTGAGCCGCGCGTTCGCACGGTCGTCGGCGGCGCCGAACGCGCTGATTCAGTGCGTGCAGCCTTGCGCGCGCTCGATGTGCCCGACGATGCATGGATTTTGGTGCATGATGCGGCGCGGCCGTGTCTGAGCTCGGACGATCTGCAAGCGCTGCTACAGACGCTGCGCGATGATGAGGTCGGCGGTTTGTTGGCTGCACCGGTCGTCGACACTTTGAAGCGTGGCGGCGCTGATGCGCGAGTCAGCCAGACGGTCGATCGCACGGATTTGTGGCATGCGCTGACGCCGCAGATGTTTCGTTCGAATGTATTGGCGCGCGCGTTGGCTACGGGCGAGACGACCACCGACGACGCACAGGCAGTCGAAGCACTGGGCTTCAAGCCAAAGCTCGTACGCGGCAGCACTGAGAATATGAAAATCACCATGCGGGACGATTTGCTGCGCGCGGAGCGCATTCTGATGTCGCGCAAGGACTCGATAAAACCATGATGACGACCCTGCGGATCGGGCAAGGCTACGATGTGCATGTCTTCGAAGCCGGCGATTTCGTGACCCTCGGCGGCGTGCGCATCGCGCACACGCAAGGCATTCGCGCGCATTCCGACGGCGATGTGTTGCTGCATGCACTCTGTGATGCATTGTTGGGCGCGGCTGCGCTCGGCGACATCGGCATGCATTTCCCGGATACGGATCCACAATGGCGCGGTGCCGACAGCCGAGCGTTTCTGCGTGCCGTGCGTGAGCTGTTGTCACAACATTCGTTCGCGATCGTGAACGTCGACGCCACGGTGCTTGCCGAAGCGCCGCGGCTCGGCAAGCACCGCGACACGATGCGCGCGAACATCGCTGCGGATCTCGGCATCACGCTCGATCGCGTCAATATCAAAGCCACGACGAGTGAAGGCGCGGGTTTCATCGGGCGTCGCGAAGGGCTCGCCTGTCACGCCATCGCGCTGATCGAACGGCACGCACAATGAACGACTTCAATCGTGCGCTCGATCTGCCATGTGCGCATGGCGGACCTCTGGGTAGTGGGTCACTTCGTCGTCAGCCCGAAGACTTCATCGTGCGCGAATGGCTTGGCTTCGAAGCGGACGGCGAGGGCGATCACTGGTTGCTGACGATCCGCAAACGCGGCGCCAATACGGCATGGGTCGCCAAGCAGCTGGCTCGTCTTGCGAACGTTCATCCGCGCGATGTCGGTTTCGCCGGGCTCAAGGATCGCAATGCCGTGACCGAACAGTCGTTTTCCGTGCCTACGCGCTCGGCGGTACCGAACTGGCTCATCGTGAGCGGTGACGGATTCGAGGTCGTTCGTGCGCAGCGCCATCGACGTAAGCTCAAGCGCGGCGCATTGCAAGGCAATGATTTCGAAATCGTGATTCGTGATTTCACCGGCAGTCACAGCGAGATAGAGGCGCGCTTGGCGACGCTTGCCGCGCGCGGCGTACCCAACTACTTCGGCCCGCAGCGCTTCGGGCATGAGTTGGGCAATCTGCAACGGGCCTTCGAGTGGTTTTCCGGCGAGCGCACCATTGCCGATCGATTGGAAAAAGGCTTTGCGCTGTCTGCGGCGCGTGCCTATTTGTTCAACTCGGTGCTGGCGCAACGGGTCGCGGATGGCACATGGGAGCGACTCCAATCCGGCGATGTTGCAAACCTCGATGGCAGCAACAGCATTTTCGTCCCCGATGAAATCGATGCGGTGTTGATCGATCGCTGTGAGCGTCTGGATGTGCATCCGACCGCGCCGTTGTGGGGGCGCGGCGAATTGTCGACCTCAGGCAATGCGCGCGTGCTCGAACAAGACGCTGCCTCACGTCATGCGGTATTCGCAGAGGGGCTCGCGAAAGCGGGGCTCGAGCAGGAACGCCGCGCGACGCGACTCAAGGTGCATGCACTGACGCACGCATTCGACGACAACGATCTCACGGTGCGGTTTCGGTTGCGCCGCGGCGCCTTTGCGACCGCCGTACTGCATGAGGTGATTCAGGGCGCGTTTACGGCGGATGCACCTGAGAACGGCGATTGATCAATGCACTCGCAGCAACACATACAACGCACCACTGCCGCCATCGACCGGCCGCGCAGAGCCGAAGGCGAGCACATGGTTCGAGCGTTGCAGCCAATGCACGACGACGTGTTTCAGCACAGGTCCGCGCGGACCGGAGCGACGGCCCTTGCCGTGCACGACTCGCACGCAACGCCAACGATGCGCCACGGCTTCGAGAATGAAATCCCGCAGGGCATGCTTGGCTTGCGCAGCGTTCAAGCCATGCAAATCGGTTTCGGCGTCGATCGAGAACTGGCCGCGCCGCAATTTGATGAGTACGGATTCGGCGATGTGCGGGCGGCGAAAGCCGATTTCCTCGCCCGTGCCCAGCAGTGCGGCCACGTCCTGCGGCACCATCAGGCTTTCTTGCAAGACGGCTTGCTCATCGGCCCGACGAAAGCGTGCTTCAGGCGCCGGTTTGGGCGTTTCAACGACGCGTTCGGGTGCTTGCAACCGCTTGACGTTCCGCATCGCTGCTCGAAACAGCTCCCACTCGTCGTTTTCGCTCATCGTCCGCTGTCCTCCCGCAGGCGATTCAGTATAGTTTCCGCGGCCCTATGAAGATCTTGATCAGTAACGACGACGGCTACCGTGCAGAAGGCTTGATTGCCCTCACGGAGGCGCTCGAACCGCTCGCGCCCATCACCGTCGTCGCGCCCGACCGCAATCGCAGCGGCGCGAGCAATTCCCTCACGCTCGATGTGCCGCTGCGGGTTTTCCAATACGACGACAACCGATTCTACGTGGGTAACGGCACGCCGACCGATTGCGTTCATTTGGCGATCTCCGGTTTTTTCGACTACGAGCACGACATGGTCGTTTCCGGCATCAACGACGGTGCGAATCTGGGAGACGACGTGCTGTATTCGGGCACTGTCGCCGCAGCGATCGAAGGCCGCTTTCTCGGCTTGCCAGCGATTGCGATCTCGCTCGTGATTCAACCGAACTCTGGACGACATTTTGACACCGCCGCACGTGTGGCTACCGAACTCGTACTGCGCGTTCAGCGCTCACCCTTGCAGGCGACCATCCTCAACGTGAACGTGCCGGATCTGCCGTACGAGCAGATCAAGGGTTACCAGGTCACGCGCCTAGGTTATAGGCATCGCAGCGAGCGGATCGTTCGCTCGGAGGATCCGCGCGGGCGGCCGGTGTATTGGGTCGGTCCTGCAGGGCTCGAGCAGGATGCAGGCCCAGGCACGGATTTTCATGCGATCGCCAATGGCTATGTTTCGGTGACACCTTTGCAGATCGATCTCACACGTCACGCGATGCTCGATGACATTCGCGCTTGGCTTCAAGGGCGAGCATCGTGAAGACACCGTTCACTCCAGGTCGCATGAGCGGAATCGGCATGACTTCCGCACGCACGCGCGAGCGTCTCGTGCAACGTCTGCGTGATCAAGGCATCACCAATCCCCTCGTGCTCGAACAGATCCGCAACGTGCCCAGACATCTGTTCGTCGATGAAGCACTCGCAACGCGCGCTTATGAAGACACGGCGCTGCCTATCGGGCACGGCCAGACGATTTCGCAGCCGTACGTCGTGGCGCGCATGACCGAAGCGCTGCTCGAGGAGCGCACGCCGCGCAAGGTGCTCGAGATCGGCACGGGTTGCGGCTACCAAACCGCCGTACTCTCGCCGCTCGTCAAATTCATCTACACGGTCGAACGCATTCAGGTGCTGTTGGAACGCGCGCGCGTACGCTTGAAGGAACTGAACTTGCGCAACGTTCATTTTCGTCACGGGGACGGGTTTCAAGGTTGGTCTGTGCACGCACCCTACGATGCGATCTTGATGGCAGCGGCACCGCTGGCGATTCCGCCGGTGTTGTTCACGCAATTGCAGCCGGGCGGACAATTGATTGCGCCGGTCGGACCGGAAGGCCGCCAGCAGCTCGTGCGCATTACGCGGCGTGGCGACGAACTGCATACGCAAACACTCGGCCTCGTCAGTTTCGTGCCGCTGCTCAAAGGGCTCGGATGAGCGCCGCCGAGGCGAGCGCGTAGCGCGTTCTTCCGGGTGATCGTGTTGCGGGTTGCGCTGCCGGGTTTGCTTCGTTGTCTTCTCATCGCCGTTGCGTTGGCGCTTGCATCCTGTTCATCATCGCCGCCGCCTGCAGCGACTTACGTCGTCAAGCGAGGCGACACCGTGTATTCGATCGCGACTCGGTACGGTCTCAACTATCGCGAACTCGCGCGCTTGAACGGCATCGGTCGCGATTACCGAATTTATCCAGGACAAGTCTTGCGCCTATCTGCGGGTGCGCGTGTTGCAACGACCGCGCCCTCACGCGCGCCTGCATCGAGAACGCCTGCACCGCGCAGAACACCCGCCGCGCCACCCATTCCATGGCGTTGGCCTGTTGATGGCGGCACGGCGACCCTTACCGCAAGACCTAACGGCGGACATGGTTTGACCATCACCGGTCGTCTCGGACAAGAGATCCGCGCGGCAAGCAGCGGACACGTCGTCTATCTCGGCTCGGGCCTGTTGGGCTATGGGCAGCTGCTCATCATCAAACATAGCGATGCGTATCTGAGCGCGTATGGCCACACGCAAAGCGTGCGCGTCAAAGAGGGCGATGCGGTAAAAATTGGTCAACCGATTGCAACGATGGGCGCAGGACCACAGGGCGCACCGATGCTTTATTTTGAAATCCGCACGCATGGCACGCCCGGTAATCCGTTAGCGGTGCTGCCGAAACGCTGATGCTTGATGATGAATTCGAAGTTGGCGCGATCATTGCAAATGCAACGCGGACGCTACGGAGGAAGATCAGTAGTTGCACATAGGTGGAAGTCATGCCTAACATCCGCCTCGTCGCAACATTGCGACGTCGCTCGAGGGACGAGCGAACCCATCCAGGGAGCGGATCTTCCGGCGCAGCACGCACAGCGTGCGAGGCGACGGGTAGAAGGCGCGGGGGCGGAGGGGGATTCGAGGAAACAGCGCGAAGAAGAATAAAACGACAAGAACAAGAACACATCGTCGAGCGGAGCTCATTGAGCGCGCCGGCGAGTTGGTCGAACGAACTTCAGTCCCTCGCGTCTTCTACCGGTCGTCTCAAGACAGGCCGGACAAGAAATAACAAAGAGCACATCGCCAACAACAAAGATTAAGCGCCGATCGAGTCGAACACGCTTCGCTCGATCGGCGGCTTACTTACGCAGGCCTACTTCAGCAACAGTGCCGCAACGACCCTGCGATCTTCGCCCACCAGTACGTTGTACGTACGACATGCGGCCCCCGTCGTCATCACCTCAACGCCGATGCCGCGCGACAGCAACGCGCCGAGCAACTCGGGGTCTGGAAACTGCTGCGTCGATCCTGTCCCCAGAATGACGATTTCGGGCGTCATCGACAGCAGGGGTTCGAGATCGGCGAGCGATATCGTGTCGGCCGATCGAGGGGTCCACTCCTGGATCTGATCGGCGGTGACGATGCAGCTGTGGCGCACGAACACATCTTCGCCGATGCGGATTTCGGTATCGGAATACGCGCGGATCACGTTCGTGCCGCGTCGAGTCTCATCAGTCAGCTTCATTTCGTTACCATACCGCCTCGCTCGGCGTTCTCACAGGTCAGCTTGCGCTTCGGATGTCCAATTCTTCTGCGCTCACGGTCGTCGTTCCACGGCTGTTAGAGCAACTACAGCTTCAATACGCGCAGGCGCAAGCCGCTGATGATTCGCTGCTCGCACGAATCGCGGGGCGGGGCGCTGTGGCGCAGCGCTGGGCCGCGCAGACGCCGGAGCACGCGCGCCTGGCGCCTTGGCAGTATGGTTTGCTGACAGCGTTAGCGCTTCCGCCGGCGACTTACCCCAGCGCGCCGCTGTGTGCGGTGGGCCGCGCCGATACGGCCGCTGAGCACGCGGTAGCGCATCCGCATTGGATTCACGCTGACCCGATTCATCTGGTCGCCGGGCTCAATGACGTGACCCTCTTGCCGCTGCAGCCTGCGTTCGATCTCACGTCCAGCGAGCAGGATGCAATCCATGAAACGCTCGCGGCGCATTTGCGTGAGGATGATTTATTGGTCGAGCGGATGAACTCAGGCTCGTGGCTGATCGGCTCGCCTTCGAACTTCGATGTGGAAACTGTGCATCCCCGCTTCGCAGCACGACACGAATGGGGCGTTGTGTTACCGCAAGGAGCGGGCGCGAATCGGGTACAACGCCTGACTACGGAAATTCAGATGCTGCTGCACGAGCACCCGGTCAACATGCAACGCGAAAGGCGCGGAGCACCTACCGTCAATGCGCTGTGGCTGTGGGGAGCAGGGCAGGTGCAGCGCGCTACGACTCAGGCACCTGCGATGTGTGTCGGTCGTAACGAATACTTGCGCGGTATCAGTCGCGCCAATGGTTGGCCTGAACCGATCGATGCGCGATCTGCGCCTGAAGTACTGGAAGCCTGTAAAGGTGGATCGACGCTCGCCGTGCTCGACGCGCCGGTGCCCGCGGAGTTCGAAACGCAGTGGCTCATTCCATTGCTCGACGCACTCAAAACTAAACGCATCGACCGTCTCGAACTCGTCCTCGATCAATGGCTCGTGACGCTCGATCGTTGGCGCTGGCGACGCGTATGGCGGCCGGCGTTGCCGCTGGCGCAATGGGTGCAGGCATGAAGGTCATTCGCCGTCGCGTCGTGGCAGAGACCGTGGATCTGCCGGCTGATTTGCATCCGCTCTTGCGGCGCGTTTACGCGGCGCGCAGCGTCACCCTTGCCGAGGAATTGCAGCTTGCCCTCGATCGTCTGATCCCGGTGCGTCAACTCGGCGGCATCGAGGTTGCGGTCGAGTTGCTATGCAAACATTTCACCGCGCAGGCACGCATCGTCATCGTCGGAGACTTCGACGCGGACGGCGCCACGAGCACGGCGCTCGTGGTGCGGCAGTTGCACCGCCTCGGCTTCAAGGAAGTCGAGTTCATCGTTCCAAACCGCTTCGAATACGGTTATGGACTCACGCCGGAGATCGTGCGCCTGGCGCAGGAGCGCTATGGTCCGGCGCTCATTCTTACCGTCGATAACGGCATTTCGAGTCACGCGGGCGTTGCGCTAGCACGCGAGCTTGGCATCGACACGTTGATCACCGATCACCATCTCGCGGCCGCCACGCTGCCAGCGGCCGATGCGATCGTGAATCCGAACGTCGCCACCGATGGCTTTCCGAGCAAGGCATTGGCCGGTGTGGGCGTGGCGTTTTATCTGATGGCGGCGCTGACGCGCGAGATGCAACTGCGCGGGCTGGTGGCCAAGCCGCCGCCGGTGGCCGAACTCCTCGACCTGGTCGCGCTCGGTACCGTCGCCGACCTGGTGCCGCTCGATCGCAACAATCGCGTGCTCGTGCATCAAGGGCTACGCCGCATTCGTGCCGGGCGGTGCGTGCCGGGTATTCGCGCGTTGCTCGAGGCTTCGAATCGAATCTGCACCGAAGCGGTCGCCTCCGACCTCGGCTATCAGGTCGGGCCGCGCCTCAACGCGGCGGGCCGGTTAGATGACATGTCAATAGGCATTCAATGTCTGCTGACCGATGATTTGGCGACTGCACGGATGCTGGCTGGTAGGTTGAGTCAGTTGAATCACGATCGCCGCGAACTCGAATTGCAAATGCAACAGGAAGCGATGGTCGCTGTCGCTGACATGAACGCAGATGAATCCTTGCCGCTCGGGCTGTGCCTGTTCGATGAATCGTGGCACCAGGGCGTCGTGGGCCTCGTCGCATCGAGGGTCAAGGATCGCGTGCATCGCCCGGTGATTGCGATGGCGCGCGCCGATGCCATCTGGTTGAAGGGATCGGCGCGCTCGGTGCCGGGCGTACACATCCGCGATGCGCTCGATGCAATCGCGACGCGCTCGCCCGGATTGATCGAGAAATTCGGCGGCCATGCGATGGCGGCGGGGCTCACGCTGGCGGCGGATCGGCTCACGGAGTTCCAACGCGCGTTCGACGAAGAAATCCGCCGCTGGATGACGCTCGATGACGCGAAAGGCATCGTCCTGTCCGACGGTGAACTGGACGGCGCAGAACTGTGCCTCGACGTCGCACGCTTACTGCGCGATTCCGGTCCCTGGGGCCAGGCATTCCCGGAGCCGCTGTTCGACGGCTGCTTCGAAGTGCGCGCCGTGCGCGTCCTCGGCGAACGTCACTTGAAGCTCAACGTGGCGCATCCTTCCGGCCACATCTGCGAGGCCATCGCATTTCGACATTTCGATCAAGACGACGCACCGATCGTCAAAGAGAACGATCGCGTCGAACTCGCCTACCGGCTCGATGTGAATCGCTATAACGGTACGGAGCGGGTGCAGATGATCGTGGAGCATTTGCGTTTGATTAGTGATCCGGCGGTCTAGGCGAGCTAGCGGTGATCCAGGTGATCTAGGTGATCAAGGCTAGATGGGGCCACCTCGCATCTGACCGTGATCACCGGATCACCCGATCACCTCATCACCTTTCTCATCCCGATCACCCAATCACCCAATCACCTCATCACCTTTCTGATCCCCATCACCTCATCACCCGATCTGCTACCATTCGCGCCCCCAAATTCGACCTCACCCGCAGCAATGGAAGTCAATCACATCCGTCGTTCCCTGGATGATCTCGCTGAGCGCAGTGAGGCGCTTAGGAGGTTTCTTTGACTACGACAACAAGAGCGATCGCCTCGCGGAAGTCAGCCGCGAACTAGAAGATCCCGAAATCTGGAACACGCCGGAGAAGGCGCAAGCGCTCGGGCGCGAGCGCTCCAAGCTCGAGAACGTCGTCGAAACGCTCGACAAGATCGGTAACGCGTTGCGCGATGCCGACGAGCTGTTCTCCATGGCGCTGGAAGAGGATGACGAAGCGACGGTGCTTGGCGTCGAGGCCGATCTTGCGACCGTCGAGAAGGACATCAAAAAGCTCGAATTCCAACGCATGTTTCCCGGCGAGATGGACGCGAGCGGCTGCTATCTCGATATCCAGGCTGGCGCGGGTGGTACGGAAGCGCAGGACTGGGCCGCAATCTTGCTGCGCATGTATCTGCGCTGGGGCGAGGATCGCGGCTACAAAAGCGAAGTGACGGATATCACGCCAGGCGAGGTGGCGGGCATCAAGGGCGCGAGCGTGCACTTCAGCGGCGACTATGCCTACGGCTGGCTGCGCACCGAAACCGGTGTGCATCGGCTGGTGCGCAAATCACCGTTCGATTCGAACGCACGCCGCCACACGTCGTTTGCCTC
>CAZIXV010000136.1:7350-9853 GCA_964543105.1 uncultured Steroidobacteraceae bacterium | reverse complement strand
GGCAGCCGCGCAAGGTCACGTTGACGGAAGCCGGTGCGAAAATTTTACCAATGGCGCGACGCATCCTGCAGGAAAGCGACGATATCGTCTCCCTGGCACGCAATGAACACGATCCGCTGTCGGGCAAATTGAAATTCGGTCTGATCCCGACGATCGGCCCGTACTTGCTGCCGCTCGTGGCGCGCAAGCTGCGCAAGCAGTTACCGGCGTTGCAGCTCATGCTGTACGAGTATCAAACGCAGCCCTTGCTGGAAAAAATCCGCAGCGGCGACATCGAAATGGGCATTCTTGCGCTGCCCGTGCCGCTCGATGGCCTGGAGGCCGCGAAGCTGTACGACGAGAATTTCACGGTTGCGGTGCCGAACAATCATTCGTTCGCCAAACGCGCCAACGTGAAGCTGGATGACCTCACCGGCGAAACGCTGCTGCTGCTCGAAGATGGCCATTGCTTGCGCGATCAGGCGCTCGATGTCTGCAATCGCATCGATGTGAAAGAAAGCGACGACTATCGCGCCACGAGCTTGGAAACGCTGCGGCAAATGGTCGCGGCCGGACTTGGCATCACGTTGCTGCCGGAACTGGCGACGCGCGGTCCGTTCGGCTCCGGCCAGGGATTGACCGTTAAATCGTTTTCGAAACCCATTCCTTCGCGAACCGTTGGGGCGGTGTGGCGCAAGAGTTCCTCGCGCACGGCCGCGATCGATGCCGTTTGCGATGTCATCCGCACGATCATGAGTGACCGTACATGAACTATCGCCTCGCTCTTCTCGCCGTTGTCGGCCTCGCGGGCTGCGCACCACGCACCGGCATCGATATCGACCAGGTCTGGGCGCGTGCAACACCGCCCGGCGCCAGCGTCACCGCGGTATACGCACAGATCCTGGCGCATGAAGCCGACGAACTCATCGCCGTCTCGAGCCCCGCTGCGGCGACTGCGGAAATTCATACGACGAGCGAAGCGGACGGCATCATGACGATGCGACCCGTACCGAGTGTGTCCTTACCTACGGGCATTCCCGTGAAATTTGAAAGCGGCGGTTTGCACATCATGCTGCTCGACTTGCAGGAACCGCTCAGCGCCGGCCAAAGCGTGCCAGTCACGTTTACTTTCAAGTCAGCGCCGGCGATGACGGTGCAGGCCGACGTCGTAGCACCGGGCGATGACGCCCATCACGAGCACCCGCATTGACTGCATGACACATCCGAATCCACCGAACCTGGGCGACCTGCACGATGAGCAAGTCATCGGCATGTTGCGCACCGGCGCACATGCAACCTTGCTGGCGGCGTATTTTGGCGAACGCGAATATCGCGAGCTGTGTCAGTACGCCAAACTGGCCGCGACGCGCGCCAATGAACGCGGCCCCGTGGTGTACATCCTCCCGGGCATCATGGGTTCGAAGCTCGGCTTGATGTCGGCTGAAGTCCCGCAACTGATTTGGCTGCATCCGGTCGCCGTGGCCAGCGGCGGCATCCTCGAGCTATCGCCATCGGCGAGCGATGAGCTTTCGGCGCCCGGCGTCATGCTGCCGGGTTACTTGAAAATGAAGCTGATGCTCGAGATCGCAGGTTTCCGCCCCACGTTTTTTCCGTTCGACTGGCGGCGGGATTTGTTCGATCTCGCGCGCATTCTCTTGGAGCGCATCGAAGAGCGCGACGAGCGCGATGTCAGACTCGTCGCGCACAGCATGGGAGGTCTCGTCGCACGCGCGGCGCTCAGCTTCGATCGCGATAAGCGCATCTCTCATCTAGTGCAGATGGGTGCACCCAACGAGGGCTCGTTCGCGCCGGTGCAAGCGCTGCGCGCCGTCTATCCGACGGTACGCAAGATCGCGGCACTCGATCGCGAAAATTCCGCCGAAGATCTCGCGCGCAAAGTATTTCTGGAGCTTCCCGGGCTGTATCAGATGCTACCCGCCTCCGCATGCGCCGATGTCGATCTGTTCGATCCCGCAGCCTGGCCTGAAGATGACTTGCAACCCAATCCGACGCTGCTGCACGAGGCGCGTGAATGCCGCGCGCGCCTGATGGCCGCGGACGAGCGCTGCACGCAAATCATCGGCGTCGGCCAGGAGACGATCACCTCCGCACGCATCGTTGATGCGCAATTCGAATATACGTTTACGCGTAATGGCGACGGCACGGTGCCTGCGGCTTTCGCGCACTGGCCGGGCGCACGCACGTGGTATGTCGCCGACGGCCATGGCGCGATGACGAACAACGATCACGTGCTGGCGGCCGTCATCGATTTGCTGGAATCGAACGCGACCGCACGGCTCGACTCACAGGCGCCACCGCACGACGACACGATCGTACGAGTCACCACCGATGACGAACTGCGTCAACAGGCCACCCGCAAAGTGCATTGGGATTCATTATCGTTCGACACCCGCCGCAGAATTCTCGAGCCGGTGATTTCGCCGGAGTTCTTGGATGTCGGAGAAGAAGGCGATAGGCGATAGCGGATGGCGTCGGAGAAGAAGGCTTCTCGCTATCCGCTATC
>CAZIXV010000136.1:1181-7250 GCA_964543105.1 uncultured Steroidobacteraceae bacterium | reverse complement strand
CGCTATCCGCTATCGCCCATCGCCTTCTTGATTCTGTTTTTCCCCAACACGAATAACGCTGCGTTGCGACCGGCGCGTAGCAGCGGGTAGGCGAATCTGGAGAACGTTTTCGATTTGAATAAGGAGCGATTCACGCGATTGAAGAGCCCTGAGGGGGTCGTCAATAGCGACAGGGCATGAATGCAATCGGCACCGAAGTAGTAACGATCATCGAGTTTCAACACCATGCCGGCATCGATATCGAAGCCTTGAGACTGCGCTTCCGCAATCAATTGAGGGTGATGGCGCGCATCGGCCAACGTGATCGGGCCTGCCGTGTCCCGCAAGCGGACGTAGCGAACATATGACGCACAAAAAGGACAGTCGCCGTCATACAGCAACCAGTTCGCTCCGACGTCGGCAGACGCAGACATCATCGAGTAGGTTCGACAACGGTTTGGGCTTGGGGGCCGCTAAGCGTCGCAGAGGCACGACCATTCGCCGAATCCGTCTTGGCGCTGGGACAATTGCCGTAAAACCCGCAGCCGCTGGCGACAGGCAAATTACGCAAGGCGCTATAAATGCCCGCCATCGCCAACAAAGCGACGATTGCTACGACGACATGTTTGAATGGTTTCATCCCTGCACTGCTACTTTCGCTCGAAGCGACGCACTCTCGGCGATTGCCGGCTTCGCGGCGCAATCTGCCCTGCATCACCGACATCTGCAAGCGTGGGCCAGACCCGTGAGCAAAATTGAATGACGCAACGCGCGCACTCGCTCCCGAACGCGACGGGCTGGTTGGATGCCGCGCAAACGCATCACCCAACGCGCGAAGGGTTGATCGCTTTTACGCCCATGTGGGGCGCAGCGATGCTGTTCAGCCTGGCCGGCGATCGCAATATCTTGATGCTGCGCGAGGGCGTCATGTTGTTTGCGCTGACGTGGCTCGCGATCGCTCTCGCGGCCACACTCATCGTGCGGCCCCGATTCACGCATCTCTTATATGCGCTCGCCGGCGTCATGCTCGTGCGCTATGCAGCCATGCTGCCGGTGGCTTCCAACAACAAGACCATCGCGGTCTTCATGAATGCCGCCATCATCGTCTGCGTACTGCAAGGCGCATGGAGCGGCTTGCGCGATACCCAACTGCGCGACCAGACCTATGAGCGGATGCGTGTCATCGCGCGCGCGTTGCTCGCGGTGATGTACTTCTATGGGATCTTCCACAAGATCAACACCGATTTTCTGGATCCGCGCGTCTCCTGCGCCGTCGCTTTGTACGAACCGCTCGCCCGCGGTTTCGGTTTCGGCGGACATCCACTCGGCCATCAGATTGCGATCTGGGCGACGTTCATCATCGAGGCGATCGCCCTGATTGCTTTGTACTGGAAGCGCTTTTTTGCCGTCGGCCTGATCCTCGGTTTGATGTTTCATTTCGTCATCCCGCTCTCCGCGTACTCCTGGTACATGGATTTCTCCAGTCTGGTGCTCGCGCTGTACATGCTGTCGATCCCGCGCGAAGTGAGCACGGCATTTTTCGAGCGCGTGGCAAACCTCTTTCGAGCGGCGCGTGCTCGCTTCGGCAAACTCGGCCTCATCCTGCCGTTCGCAGTCGTTGCGCTAATCGCTGCTGTGATCGTCGGCGTCATCGCGATGCGCGCCGGGCGCGTCGGCATGCTGTTCGCGCTCTACAACTCGGTGTGGGTATTGTTCTGGGCGGTGTATGGCGGCATTGCGATGGTGCTATTGACCGTCGTTGCACTCGACTATCTGCCTTGGCGGGGACACAGCGGACCGCGGCAGCCCCTTTGGCTGTACGTCCTTCCGCTGGTGCTATTTTTCTCGTGCCTCTCCCCCTATCTCGGGCTCAAGACGGAAAGCTCGATTGCAATGTTCAGCAATCTGCACACGGAGGCAGGTGTCACGAATCATCTGTTATTCGACGAGCCGCCGTATCTGTTCGACTATCAACGTGATGTCGTCGAGATCATCGCGACGTCCAGCCCCGCGCTGGCCCCGGTCGCCGCGCAACGCGACAGCATGGTGTGGTTCAGCGTGCAGCGCTTCCTACAAAAACATCCTCAGCACTGGGTAACGCTCGAACGCGACGGCGTCGTGCATGAGCGCATCACCGCGGCTTCGATCGCGCATTTGCCGCAACCCAACTGGTTCGAACGCAATTTCCTCATCTTCAAAACCGTCGATTTCGATCG
The DNA here is from genome assembly GCA_964543105.1 of uncultured Steroidobacteraceae bacterium. Lineage (GTDB taxonomy): Bacteria > Pseudomonadota > Gammaproteobacteria > Steroidobacterales > Steroidobacteraceae > Steroidobacter. Next base: position 5,055 of record CAZIXV010000136.1, on the reverse strand, counting down.
GCCGAAGGTCTGCACGCACTGATGGCGACTCCCGCGTCGTCAGGTGGCATCGCATGCGTACGAGTGCGCATGCGTCGATTTACGTCAACGGCCATGTGCAGCAGACGGCCGTAGGTATAGGCTCGCTCTACCTTTCGCTAGTTGACGTGTCATCATCGTCTCGCTGGTGCAACTGGGATACGTACGGTGGAACCGACCGATACCAGAAATCCTGACTACTACCATCGCGTCGTCGACTGCCAGTGGGCATGCCCCGCACATACGGATGTACCTGAATACATCCGCCTGATCGCACAGGGGAAATTCTCGGAAGCCTATCTCGTCAATCGCGAGTCGAATGTATTCCCCGGCATTCTCGGGCGCGTTTGCGATCGCCCTTGCGAACCTGCCTGTCGACGCGGACGTGTGGAAAGCAAACCCGTCGCCATCTGTCGCTTGAAGCGCGTCGCCGCAGATCATCGTGACGACATCACTGCGCGCTTACCGCAAGCGCCTCGCATCAAGAATGGCAAACGCATCGCGTGCATCGGTGCAGGCCCCGCGTCGCTGACCGTCGCCAACGATTTGATGCCACTGGGTTACGACGTGACGATTTTCGAAAAATGGGGCACGCCCGGCGGGCTGATGCGCACCAACATTCCTTCGTTCCGCTTGCCCGCGGGCGTGTTGAACGAGGAAATCGGCTACATCATCGACATGGGCGTCGACCTGCGCTTGGGTTCACCGGTAACAAGCCTCAAAGCATTGCTCGACCGCCGCGAATTCGATGCGATTTTCATCGGCAGCGGCGCACCCAAGGGTAAGGATGTGCAACTGCCTGGCCGACATGCCTCCGACGACGTCGAGGCGCACATCCACATCGGCATCGATTGGCTCGAGGCAGTCGCCTTCGAACATACGCAATCGATCGGCCGGCGCGTGCTGATCATCGGCGTGGGCAATACCGCGATGGATTGCTGCCGCACCTCGCTGCGCCTTGGTGCACGCGATGTGAAAGTCATGGCGCGTAAACCGCGCAGCTTCTTCAAGGCTTCCGTGTGGGAACTCGAAGATGCCGAAGCAGAGAACGTCGAGATCGTCATCAATCACGCGCCGAAGGCTTTTATTGCCGAAGACGGCAAGCTCGCCGGCATGCTGTTCGATCGCATGGAATACGAACTCGACGCGCACGGCCGCATCACCAGCGAACGCGTCGTCGGCGAAGCGTTCTTGCCGTGCGATGACGTGATTCTTGCGATCGGACAAGAAAACGCCTTTCCGTGGATCGAAAGCGATTTGGGTATCGAATTCGATCAATGGCACGTACCCAAGGTCGATCCGAAAACCTTTCAGTCGACCCGTGCTGACGTGTTCTTCGGCGGCGATGCCGCGTTCGGGCCGAAAAACATCATCTGGGCCGTGGAGCACGGGCATCAGGCGGCCGTTTCACTGCATCGCTATTGCCACGATCTGCCGGTGGCGGAACGCCCGGCGACGCGGCTGCATTTGTCGAGCCGCAAAATGGGCATTCACGAATGGGCGTACAAGAACGCCTATGACGCGCATGAGCGCCGCTTGATGCCCCACGTGAACCTTAAAGAGCGTTTCAAGAAAGTCGATATCGAAGTCGAACTCGGTTTCACGGCCGAACAAGCGGCCGCAGAAGTGCAGCGCTGCTTGAATTGCGACATTCAGACCGTGTTCGAGGCGAAGCTGTGTATCGAATGCGATGCCTGCATCGATGTGTGCCCGGTCGACTGTTTGACGCTCGCGGCGAACGCTCCGGAAGACGAGTTGCGATCGCGGCTCAAAGCGCCGGCGTTGAATCGCACGCAACCCTTGTTCGTCTCGACGCCGTTGCAGCAGACCGCGCGCGTGATGGTGAAAGACGAGGATCTCTGCGTGCATTGTGGTCTGTGCGCAGAGCGCTGCCCGACGGCGGCCTGGGACATGCAGAAGTCGACCATTAGAGTTCCTCAGGCAGGCGATCAACCATGTCAGGCAATGCCGACCTTGAAAACCGCGTAAACGACTTCGTCATCAAGCTCGCCAACGTCAACGGCACGGGATCCGCCAGCGCGAACGCTCTGCTCATGAAGTCCATCTTTCGGATGGGCGTGCCGGTCATCGGCAAAAACTATTTCCCCTCGAACATCCAAGGGCTTCCCACCTGGTATGAAATTCGTGTGACACACGCCGGCCACGCGGCCCGCAGCGGTCGCGTGGATTTCATGGTCGCCATGAACGCCGAAACCTACGCCCACGACCTACGCGAAGTGCATACCGGCGGCTACCTGCTCTATGACTCCACCTGGCCGCGATCAACGCTCTTACAGCGCGATGACATCACGATCGTTGGCGTGCCGCTCGCGCGCATGTGCAATGAAACCTTCCAAGGCGTGCGAGCGCGCATCTTGCTCAAGAACATCATGTACGCCGGCGTGCTCGCGGCGTTGTTCGACATCGACCTTGACGTCATGCGCACGCTGCTCGGCGAGAGCTACGCGCGCAAGCAAGCGCTGCTTGAATCCAATCTGCGCGCACTCGAGATGGGCTTCGATTACGCCAAAGCCAATTTTCCGACGCCGTTACCGCTGCGCATTGAACGCCTGGACGCGACGCGTGATCACCTGTTGATCGATGGCAATACCGCGGCTGCGCTTGGTTGCCTGTATGCCGGCGCCACGGTGGGCGCGTGGTACCCGATCACGCCGTCCACCTCGCTGATGGATGCATTCAAGAGCTTTTGTCAAAGGTGGCGTGTCGATCAAACGAACCGCGAGCGCCGCTACGCCATCGTACAAGCCGAAGATGAACTGGCCGCCATCGGTGCCGTAATCGGCGCCTCTTGGAACGGCGCGCGCGCCTTCACACCGACGAGCGGCCCCGGCATTTCGCTGATGAACGAATTCATCGGGCTCGCCTATTACGCGGAAATCCCGGCCGTAATCTTCGACATTCAACGTGTCGGCCCGTCCACGGGCATGCCGACGCGTACACAACAGTGCGATGTGCTGCTTGCAGCGTATGCATCCCACGGTGACACGCGGCATGTGCTGTTATTTCCGCGCGATCCCGAAGAGTGCTTCTACATGGCGCCGCTGGCCTTTGATCTGGCGGAGCGGTTACAGACGCCGGTGTTCGTGATGTCGGATCTAGACATCGGAATGAACGACTGGATGTGCCCGACCCTGCAATGGAACGATGCGTATCAGCCCGATCGCGGCAAAGTACTGACGCAGCAGCAGCTCGAAGCCATCGACAAGTTTCAGCGCTACATGGATGTGGATGGTGATGGGATCGCCTATCGCACTTTGCCCGGCATCCATCCCAAGGGCGCGTATTTCACTCGTGGATCGGGCCACACGCAGTTTGGCGGCTACACCGAGGACGGCGCGGAATACCAACTGGTGCTCGATCGCCTGAAGCGCAAGTTCGATACGGCAAAGCAGCTCGTACCGCAGGCCGCCATCGACGCACGCGGCAACGACATCGGTGTCGTCACGATCGGCAGCTGCGATGGCGCGGTGCGCGAGGCGCTGGTGCGGCTCGAACGCAGCGGCATTGCATGCGATTACATGCGCATCAAGGCATTTCCATTCGGGCAGGAAGTCCAGGAGTTTCTCGCCGCACATGCGACGCTGTTCATTGTCGAACAGAATCGTGACGCACAGTTGCGCAGTCTGCTGACACTTGAAACCGCGGTCGACAAAACCAAGCTGCATTCGGTGCTTTATTACGCCGGTTTGCCACTGACGGCGAGCGTTGTCGTCGATGGCGTCCAGGCACATCTCAGTTCGAAAACGTTGAGTCACGAGCGCCTTGTGAGTGTGAATGTGACGGCGTCTGCCAATCGCTAGCCGCCAACCGCTATCCGCTATCCGCTATCCGCTAT
>CAZIXV010000136.1:0-1081 GCA_964543105.1 uncultured Steroidobacteraceae bacterium | reverse complement strand
CCGCTATCCGCTATCCGCTATCCGCTATGAGCTTCATCAGCAAACCCAAAGTTTTTCATCCCAGCCTGCCGCGCAACGAACTCGGCCTAACGCGGCGCGATTACGAAGGCGGCATGTCGACGCTGTGCGCTGGCTGCGGACACGACTCGGTGACGGCCGCCATCATCGAGGCGGTGTGGGGCCTGTCGATTCGACCCGAAATGCTCGTGAAGCTGTCGGGCATCGGCTGTTCATCCAAGACGACGGCGTATTTCAACAGCGGCGGTCATGGGTTCAATTCCGTGCACGGCCGCATGCCCTCGATCGCAACCGGCGCAAACGCAGCCAATCGAGAGCTTTACTACGTCGGTATCTCTGGCGATGGCGATACGCTGTCGATCGGCTTCGGCCAGTTCGCGCATGCCATTCGGCGCAACGTGAACATGCTGTATCTGATCGAAAACAACGGCGTGTATGGACTCACGAAGGGGCAGTTTTCCGCCTCGGCAGACATCGGCTCGAAAGCCAAACGCGGCGAGACCAATGCGCAGCCGCCGATCGACCCGGTGCTCACTGCACTAACGCTCGGATGCACGTTCGTTGCACGTAGCTTCTCAGGAGACAAGGCGCAGCTCGTACCGCTCATCCAAGCGGGCTTACGCCATCCGGGCTTTGCACTGATCGATGTGTTGTCGCCGTGCGTGACCTTCAACGATCACGAGGGCTCAACGAAGAGTTACGCGTTCGTGCGCGATCATTACGAGGCCGTCGTCGCAGCGGATTTCGTGGCGCCTGCGCAGACCATCACCGCCGAATACGCGGCAGGCGAAGCACTACCGGTAACGATGCACGACGGCAGCCGTATCGTGCTGCGCAAACTCGATCCCAGCTACGACCCGACGAATCGCGACACGGCGTTCAATTACATCCGCGAAAAACAAGCGCGAGGCGAATACGTCACCGGCCTGATTCATGTCGATACCACGAGTGTCGAGATGCATGCATTGCAGGAGACGTCGATGCAGCCGTTGAATCAGATCCCGTACGCACAACTCAGTCCGGGCAATGCAGCGCTCGAGAAGATTCTCGAGCGCTATCGATA
>CAZIXV010000135.1:0-9987 GCA_964543105.1 uncultured Steroidobacteraceae bacterium | reverse complement strand
TGAACGATGGGAGGGCCGGAGTTATACCAGAGAGGGGCGGCGGGCTACAGTCAACAGGTTACAGCCGACAGGCTACAGGCAACAGGCTACAGCCAGAGCGTAGACGTCGTGTATGCGGATGCGTACGGGGCGCTGAACCCCGGCACCAGGCTCATCCTCTTGCTGAGCCTGTAGCCTGTAGCCTGTAAGCGCTCTTACGCTAAGCCCTCGCAATTTTCCTCACCGCCTGCAGCGCCACCGAAAGCGTCGCGAAGTCCATCTGCGGGAGTGCGCGCATTTCGCTGATCTGTTGATGTAGCGAGTCGATCGCGTCGCCTTTGGCGTGGAGCCACTTGTCCAATACGTCTTGCGGGTTGCCGGTATTCGATGTCTGCAGCGCTTGCAGTGTCAGTGTGCGTTGCAAATCGTAGATGGTGCCTCGCAGTGTCGAGCGCGCGACGGCTTGCCAGTGGCCTTCCACGTTCAGTTGTTCGATGCAGTTGCGCAGCCAGTCGAGCGACAAGGCGGTGCTCAGGCTGAAGTACACCGTTGCCGTGAAGGTGATATCGAGCTGCAGCGTCTGTGCGATGTCGACGAGATCCGGACCCGAGCGCAGTGTCGGCAGGGAAGCGATACGTCGAGCCAGTGGCGCGGGGGTGTTCGCGGCCAGCATGCGATCGCAGCGGCGTTCGAACTCGAGCTTGTCTTCGCCGCTCAGAATATCCGGCAACGCGCGGTCGAGCTTCGTCAATGTCGAGCGCAAGCGCTTGACCTGTTGTTCGATGTGCAGCGCTTCGCTTTGCTGGTTGATCAGCCAGTACGTGACGAACTGCAACAGGCGCGTCGTCTCATACATCATCTCGTATTGCAGCGCCGCTTCGATCTGCGTATCGAGCGCTTCGATCTGACCCCAGGTCGTGCGCATGTCGAAGCTCTCGCGCGCGATCGCATAAGCCCGCACGATGGTCGCTGCTTTCGCGCCGGTTCGCTCGTGGGCGCGGCGCGCAAAGCTCGGCCCCATGCGATTGATCAGACTGTTGGTCGTCGCCGTCGCGATGATTTCGCGACGCAACCGATGGCGCGACAGATAGCGGTTGTAGCGCTTCTGTAATTGCGGCGGGAAGAAGCGTTGTAACTCGTTGCTCAGGTACGGATCTTCCGGTACGTCGGAATCGATCAAGCGTGAGTACAACGACATTTTTCCGTAAGCGAGGATGACGGCCAGTTCCGGTCGCGTGAGTCCCTTGCCGAGCCGATGGCGATCCTCGATATCTTCGGCTGAGGGTAAGAATTCCAGCGAGCGATCGAGCTGCGCCGTGAGTTCGAGCGTGCGAATCGTGTGAGCGTGTTCCAACAGATCGCGCTCGGCGCGTGCCTCGAGCATCGAGAGCGCCTGACTTTGCAGATAGTTGTCGCGCAGGACGTGCTCAGCAACGTCTTCGGTCATCTGTGCGAGCAAGCGATTGCGTTCGCCGAGCGTCGGCTTCGCTCTGGGCGGCAGCGAGTTGAACATGATCTTGATGTTGACTTCATGATCGGAGCAATCGACGCCTGCGGAGTTGTCGATGAAGTCCGTGTTGATTCGCCCGCCCTGCAGCGCGTACTCGATGCGTCCGCGCTGAGAGAAACCAAGATTGCCGCCTTCGCCGACAATCTTCGTGCGCAGGTCTGCGCCGTTCACGCGCACGAGGTCGTTCGCGCGATCGCCAATCTCAGCGTGCGATTCTTCTGCGCTTTTCACATAGGTGCCGATACCGCCGTTCCATAGGAGATCGACAGGTGCGCACAAAATCGCGCGGATCAATTCATTCGGCGTGAACGTATCTTGCGCGACGCCCAAAGCCTCCTGAGCTTCGCGTGAAATCTTCACCGACTTGGACGCGCGCGCATACACGCCGCCGCCTTTGGAAAGGAGCTTGCGGTCGTAGTCTTCCCAAGTGGAGCGCGGCAGCTCGAACAAGCGCTGACGTTCCTTGAAGCTCTGCGTTGGATCGGGCGTCGGATCGATGAAGATGTGCAGGTGATTGAAGGCAGCGATCAGCTTGATGTGCTGGGAGCGCAGCATGCCATTGCCGAACACATCGCCGGACATATCGCCGATACCGACGGCGGTGAAGTCTTGGGCCTGCGTATCGACGCCGATTTCGCGGAAGTGGCGTTTCACACATTCCCAGCCGCCGCGCGCCGTGATGCCCATTTTCTTGTGGTCGTAACCGGCCGATCCGCCCGAGGCAAAGGCATCGCCGAGCCAGAAGCCGTAATCCTCGGAAAGGCTGTTGGCAATGTCGGAGAACGTTGCCGTCCCTTTGTCGGCGGCGACGACGAGATACGCATCGTCGCCGTCGCGGCGCACCACATCGCGCGGCGGTACCACCTTGCCATTGACGATGTTGTCCGTGATTTCGAGCAAGCCCCGGATATACGTGCGATAGCACTCGACGCCCTCGCGTTGCGCTTCTTCGCGGCTTGCGCCCGTGGGGATGCGCTTGGGGACGAAACCACCTTTCGCGCCGACAGGGACGATGAGCGTGTTTTTGACGTTCTGCGCTTTCAGCAGCCCCAGAACTTCAGTGCGAAAATCCTCGCGGCGATCGGACCAGCGAATCCCGCCGCGCGCGACGTGACCCATGCGTAAATGCACGCCTTCGACGCGCGGCGAGTACACGAAGATTTCGAAAGCAGGTTTGGGCTGCGGTAGCTCATCGAGCGCCTGCGAATTCAATTTGAAAGAAACATACGGCGCGTGAGTCGAGCGGGTATCGGACTGCGTCTGGAAAAAATTCGTCCGCAGCGTTGCGCCGATGACGTTGGCGAAACGTCGCAGGATGCGGTCCTCATCGAGACTCTTGACCTTGTCGAGCTGGCGCTCGAATCGCTCACGCACGCGCGCGACTTGCGCTTCGCGGCGCTGTGTCGCGAGCGCAGGATCGAATTGCGTCGCGAACAGCTCCCACAGCATTCGCGTGAGACGCGGGTTGGCGGACAGCACCTGCTCCATGTACGCCTGACTGAAGGTCGACGCTGTTTGCAGAATGAAGCGGCAATAAGCGCGTAGCACCATGGCTTGACGCCAGGTGAGGCCCGCAACGACGACGAGGCGATTGAAGCCGTCGTTTTCCGTGATCTCCGACCAGACGGCAAGAAACAGATCGTTGAAGCGCTCACCGAGATCGGCGACATCGGTGCGGCTGCCATCTTGACGCCGCATCTCGATGTTCTGCAGCCAGACCTCGCGCGCGCCTCCGAGACCGATGCGGTACTCGCGCTCGCTTTGCACCATGAAGCCCATGTTCTCGAGAACCGGCAAGGTGCGCGACAACGCAATCGGTTCGTTGGCACGCTGCAGGCGCAGATTGATCATCGCGCCATTGCCAGGCACCAGGCGCAGACGCATGCCGTCGGCGTCGGCAACGACTTCGAAGTATTGCTGGATGTCATCCAGCGCCATTTGTGCCTGCGTCTCTTCCTGATAGGCGGCAGGAAATACGCCTGTGAGCTCATTGGCGATGCGCAGGCCTTCCGCCTCGCCGTGCTTGTCGATGAGCGCATCACGCAGCCGGTCCTCCCACGTCGTGACGGCATCGGCGATGCGTTGTTCGAGCGCGTCGATGTCCACGCGTTCGTTCCAGTCAGAGGGCAAGCGCACGATCATGTGCAGTCGCGCGAGTGCCGACTCGGAAATTTGCACCTGCGATTCGATCGCGGTGGAGCGCAGCGCGGTGCCGATCACCGCTTCCATTTTCTGCCGTACCTGGGTCGTGTAGCGATCGCGCGGCACGTAAACGAGTGCGGAAAAGAAACGGCCGAACACATCGCGGCGTAGCAGGACGCGCACGCGTTTGCGTTCGTACAGGTTGACGATGGCGCGCACGATGCGGACCAGGTCGGCTGCGCTCGCTTGAAACAGTTCATCGCGCGGATAGGTGTCGAGCACATGCCGCACGGCTTTCGCATCGTGACTGGTCGGATCGAGCCCGAAATGGGCGATGACGCGTTCGATCTTTTGCCGCAGCAGCGGAATCTCGCGCGGATTACGGTGATACACGCCAGAAGTGAACAAACCGAGAATGCGCTTCTCGCCAGTGACGCGCCCGCGCGCATCGAACGTCTTGACGCCGATGTAATCGAGATAGGTTGCGCGGTGCACGGTGGCGAGCGAATTCGCCTTCGTGATCGTCAGCAGAATCGGCTCGCGTGCGTGCTCGCGCAATGCCCCGGTCAGTGTGCGCAATTCGGGGTGCGAAGAGCGTCGGCGGCGCAGGATGCCAAGGCCGGTGCCTTCGATCGGCTCGACTTCGTCGGCCGAACGACCGCGGGTGAGCGTGTATTCGCGATAGCCGAGAAACGTGAAGTTGTGATCCGTCATCCAGCGCAGCAGCGCCTGGGCTTCACGCTTCTCGTGCGCAGGCACCGGTGCTTTCGAGCTGTCGATGTCGATCGCCGCCTGCAACACCGCATCGCGCATTGCGTCCCAGTCATCGACGGCGGCTCGCACGTCAGCGAGCGTGGACTGAATATCGCGTTCCAGCTTTCCTTGCGCTGCCTCGTCGTCGATACGATCGATTTCGAAGCGCTGCCAGGATTCCTCGATGACTTCGCTGCCGGCGCGTTGTTTGTCATCGATGGCGATGAGCTTGCCTGAGCGATCGCGTTGCACGATGAGCACGGGGTGAATCACGCGGTGAATGGCCAGCCCGGCTTTCGCGAACACCATCGCAAGCGAGTCGACCAGGAAGGGCATGTCTTGCAGCGTCACCTCGACGATCGAATGGGTGGAGGCGTAACCATCGTTCGCAGACTCTGGATTGAAAACGCGCACGAGCGGCTTGCGACGTGCTCGTTGGCTGCCGAAGCGCAGATGTGCAATGGCCGCGGCCGCAAGCGTCTCCGGAGGCGAGGCGCGTAAATCCTCTTCATCGACGCCACGAAAATATTGCCGGACGAAATCGGCGGCAGGTACCGGCGTTCGCCGGGCGCCACGTGCACTCACTGCAACCTGTTCGATCAGTCGTTGGCGCGCGGCAGGAATGACAGACATGCGGAAGACTCTCGGAAAAGGGCGAAAACGCACATCACAGGCTAAATGCGCGGCTTACGCCATTCTGGTTAACACCGAGAGGAGGCTACAGGTGACAGGCTACAGGCTACAGGCTACAGGCTACAGCCAGAGTGTGAGCCTCGCGGATTTGGTCAGCGAAGGGCTGCTGGGCGCTGGGGTGCTGGCCAGAAAAAGAGACGCGCATCCGCTCTACATTCTCTGACCGTAGCCCGTAGCCCGTAGCCCGCACTCACCTCGCCTTGCGCAGATCCTCAATCATCGCGCCGAGGAATCGACAGGCTTCACCGCCGGTGATGCAGCGATGATCGAAGGTGAGCGAGAGCGGGATGCGTGTGTGGATCTCAGGGCCGCTGTCGCCTGCGACGACATCACGCTGCAGTTTGCCGGAACCGAGAATGGCGACCGTTGGCGGCACGACGAGCGGGGTGGCGTAGCGGCCGGCCATCGTGCCGAAGTTCGAGAGCGTGAATGTGTAGTCGCGCATCTCGTCCGGCTTGATGGTGCGCTCGCGCGTGCGCGTCTTCAGGTCGTTCAATGCTTCGCGCAGTTCGGTCGGAGATTTCGAGCCGACATCGCGAAGCACCGGAACGATCAAGCCTTCGCCTGTATCGACCGCGATGGCCAGATGCACCTCACTCATCAATTTGCGTGCAGGTCCCCTGGGATCGAACAATGCATTCAGACCCGGCTCTGCGGCGACACCCGCGACGATCGCGCGGATCAGTCGAGCGGTAATGTCCTGTCCCTTCTCCCATGCTTCGATGTCGGCGTCATCGAAGATCGTGCACATCGCGATTTCATCGCGCGACAACGACATGCTCTGCGCCATGGCCTTGCGAGTGCCGCGCAATTTGTCGGCATCGGTGAGACCCGGGATGGGCGACAAGCTCGCCCGCGAGCGCGCCCCGACATCCGCGACTGCTAACACGTCATCGACGGTGATCAGGCCATGGCGGCCGGTGGCGCGACACTTCGCGAGGTCGACGTTCAAGCGTTTCGCCAGCATGCGCACGGCCGGCGCTGCGCGCACACGTCCTTGCGTGCGTGACGAGCGTGCACCGCCGACGACGGCACGATCGATGAATTCTTCCTCGCTCGATGCCATGTGGCCGACGACCATGCCTTGGCCGGCGGAGGAAGGACGTGCGCTTGCTTGCGCTTCGACATCCTGCGTTTGTGACGGCGTGCTGGTCGTCTTGGTAGGCGCAGCCCCTTCGAAGTCCACGAGCGGTGCGCCGGTTTGCACAGTCTCGCCGACGTTCGCATGCAATTTGGTGATGACGCCGCTCACGGGGCTCGGCACTTCGACAACGGCTTTCGCCGTTTCGACCGACACCATGGGCTGATCGACTTCGACGCGCTCGCCTTCTTTGACGAGCCACTCGACGATCTCGGCTTCAGGCAAGCCTTCGCCGAGGTCCGGAAGATTGAAAGTGCTCATGAATAAAAACCTGAAGCGGATAGCGGATAGCGGATTGCGGATGGGCGCGGCTCGGTCGCGTGACGCGCTTGTCTCATCCATGCGCTGCCGAGGTGAGAAATGCTGGTCTTCATACCCGATGCGCTGGCACTAATCGCGAATGACAGTCCGCACCGCATCACAGATGCGTGGGACGCCTGGGATGTAATCGTTCTCGAGCCGATACAGCGGCATGATCGTGTCGAAGCCGGTCACGCGCTGAATCGGCGCCATCAAGTCGTACAGCCCTTTCTCGGCAACGATGGCCGCGATTTCCGCGCCTACACCGCAATTGCGTGCGGCCTCGTGCACGATCACGAGACGCCCGGTTTTGGCGACCGAGGCGAGGATGGTTTCGCTATCGATCGGGCTGATCGTTGCCAGATCGATGACCTCGACGCTGATGTTTTCTTGCGCAAGCTGGTCCGCGGCTTTCAGAACATCTGCAGTCACCGAGCCCCAGGTGACGATCGTGACGTCATCACCCTCGCGCAACGTGAAACAGGTATCGAGCGGCAATGCCGTGCCATCGTCGGCGATCTCTTGTTTGACGAGCCGATAGATGCGCGCGGGCTCGAGGAAGATCACCGGATCGGGATCGCGAATCGCGGCCAGCAGTAATCCATAGGCACGGCCGGGCGATGAAGGGCACACGACCCGCAAGCCGGGAATATGCGCGAGCATCGATTCGACGGATTCGGAGTGATGTTCGGGGGCGTGAATGCCGCCGCCATGAGGCATGCGCATCACGACGGGACAGCTCATGCGTCCGCGTGTGCGATGCCGCAGTCGGCTCATGTGATTGACGATCTGATCGATCGCGGGATACAAAAATCCCATGAACTGAATCTCTGCGACCGGCTTCAGGCCTTGTGCCGCCATCCCGACGCACATGCCGGCAATCATGTTTTCCGCCAATGGCGTGTCTTGCACGCGCTCCGGTCCGAAGCGTTCGAATAGCCCGGCGGTGGCGCGAAACACGCCGCCGCTCTTGCCAACGTCCTCGCCCAGCACGACGACGCTCGGGTCGTGTTCGAGCTCCCAGGCCTGCGCCATGGCGATGGCCTCGATCATGGTCACTTTCGGCATAGCAAACTCGACGTCAGTGCGACGGCCGGTTGGTGCCGGCATAGCGCTTCGCGATTTCTTTCTGTTCTTGGAGATGCGGCGGCGGATTCGCGAATAAGTAATCGAACATCGAATCGGTCGCTTGCTTGGGCGTGTTCAGGTATTCCTGCACGGCGGCTTCGACTTCGCGCGAGTATTCATTCTTCATCGCTCGTTCTTTTTCCTCATCGAGCACTCCACGTTCGGTGAGCAACTGGCGTAAGCGAATCAGCGGCTCCACCTTCCAAGCCTCCGCAACTTCCTCAGCGAGGCGATAACGGCTCGCATCGTCCGCCGTCGTGTGATCGCTCAAACGATAGCTGAGCGCCTCCACGACGGTCGGTCCACCACCGCTGCGCGCGGTCTCAAGCGCAGCGCTGATGCATTCGCGCACCGCGATGACATCATTGCCGTCGACTTGAATACCGGGGACGCCTGCAGCGATGGCTTTTTGTGCGAGCGTCTGTGCTGCGGTTTGCTCTTCAATTGGCACGGAGATCGCCCACTTGTTGTTGACGATCACGAATACGATGGGGAGCTGCTTCGCGCCGGCAAGGTTGATGGCTTCGTAGAACGAGCCCTGCGATGTGCCGCCATCGCCGATGAAGGCGAGTGCACAGCGCGGTTCTTTGCGGATCTTGAATGCCATCGCGGCACCCGCCGCATGCAACGTCTGGGTGGCGATGGGTACGCACCAGGGAAAGTCGTGCTGCGGGCCTGCGAAATCGTTGCCGCGCTCATCGCCGCCCCAATACAGCAGCACATCGAGCATGCTGACACCGCGCCAGAACAGCGTGCCGATCTCGCGATAAACGATGGCAATGCTGTCTTCTGGTGAGAGCGCGGCGGCGACGCCGATATGCGCTGCCTCTTGCCCGAGGCAAGGTGGATAGGTTCCAAGCTTCCCGGTGCGTTGCAGATTGATTGCCTTGGCGTCGAAGGTGCGGGCGCGCAGCATCGCGCCGAACATTTTCAAGAGCTCATCATTGTTTTGGGCAAAGCTCGGCAACTCCTTGACGATCCGTCCTTGCGCATCCAGGTAGCGCAACATTTCGATTTTGAATTCTGCGACGACTCGCACCCGATCGTCCTCTTGCTTCGTGGTTTCAAGGCCGCGCGGATTATAGCCATGCGCACCTTGAGTTCGGTGGTCGTTCGCCATCTGTTCGTCACCATGTAGCGCGCGATGTGATCGAGCGTGACTGCGAGTGCTCATGAGTCGCTACCTCTTGATGATGTCGGTGTCGTCGATCTGCCGAGCTTGCTCGATGAGCTGCTCGATCAGTCGACTGAAGTTGCGTTTGTCGTCGCCGCTCAATGAATTCAGCAGGCAGCGCTCGTAACGCAGTGCGAGGGGCGCGGCGCGCATGTATACGGCGCGGCCGGCCGGTGAAAGCCGCAGCAGTGTGCGGCGTCGATCGTCTTTGTCGTGGGTGCGCAAAACGCGCTTGGCGGCCACCAAGCTTTGCACCGCACGGCTGACCGCAACTTTGTCCATGGCGGCGCGTTCACTCACTTCCATCCCAGAGAGATTCGGGTATCGCGCCAGTACTGCAAGGACGCGCCATTCCGGGATCGTCAGCTCGAATTCTTGTTCGTAGGTCGAGGCTAGGCTCAGGCTGATGATGTTCGCCAATACTGCGAGGCGATACGGTACGAAGCGATCGAGATGAAGGTGTTCCGGCATTCGTCCCAGCTCTTGTGTCTGTCAGTACGGAGTTGCGGCGTCAGACCGGGACGATCCTTGACTCGTCCTGGCGAGATAGTTTCAATTGTAACAATCTAATCGGCGATGCCAATGTGTGTCTAGTTGCAAGTGCAATGCGGCATTGCAAGATGGAGGGCTTGAGCCATGAGCGATACAGCGCGTACTGCATCCAACGCCGGCAAGGTCGCCCAATCCTTCGACAATCCCATGGGGACCGATGGCTTCGAATTCGTGGAATACACGGCGCCCGACCCGGAGCTGTTGCGGACCTTGTTCGAACGTCTGGGATTTCCCACCGTGGCGCGTCACCGCAGCAAGAACGTGACGTTGCATCGTCAAGGCGACATCAACTTCATCATCAATGCCGAACCGAGCGGATTTGCGCACAAGTTCGCGCAGAAGCACGGACCTTCGGCGTGCGCCATGGGGTTTCGCGTCAAGGATGCGATTTATGCGTATCGACGCGCGCTCGAATTGGGCGCGAAACCGGTGGAAACCGATATCGGCCCGATGGAGCTGAAGATCCCCGCAATCGAAGGCATTGGCGGCAGTCTTATTTATCTGGTCGACCGTTACGGCGAGCGCACGATATACGACGTGGATTTCGTACCGACGACGCAAGCACGCGCGTCCACTGCGGGACTCACGTACGTCGATCACCTCACGCATAACGTC
>CAZIXV010000134.1:0-10037 GCA_964543105.1 uncultured Steroidobacteraceae bacterium | reverse complement strand
CGATGAAGCCGCATGTACGCCGCTTGCATCTCAGGGGACAGCCACGTGCCATCGGGTCGGACTTCCTCACTGCCACATGCGGCGATCACGGCTTCGAACTGCGTATCGAGGCGGGTTTCCATTCCTCGGTTACGCATCGACTTGAGCAGGCTGCGGGAGGTTTTAAGCTCTTGCGGAATCAACACGGCGCGCGGATCTGGACACCACCAAAGTATCGGCTGCCCGTGCGAATACCAAGGAAAGATGCCGCGCCGATAGGCAGCCAGCAGTCGTGTGGGCGACAGATCACCGCCCGCGGCCAACAAACCGTCCGGCTCGCTCAGCGCGCGTTCGACCGGCGGAAAAGCCTCCGGCGAATCGCGCTCGGACAACCAGACGATCGAACCTCTCATAGCTAGGCGCCTGCGATGACATCCTGTCGATAGGGCGTGTGCTCGCGAACAGACTGCATGTATTGGTCGATGGCGAGCCGTTCCTGATTCAAATACTGGTCGATGGCTCGGCGAAACCGAGCATCAGCAATCCAATGCGCCGACGAGGTGTATGCCGGCTCGAATCCTCTTGCCACCTTGTGCTCGCCCTGCGTACCGGGCTCGAAGCGTTGCAACCCGTGTTCGATGCAGTATTCGATGCCCTGGTAGTAGCAGGTCTCGAAATGCAGGCTATGAAAGTTCGCGGCGGCGCCCCAGTAGCGTCCGTAGAGGGTGTCATCGCTGCGCAGAAAAATCGCCGCCGCAATGGGTTCTTCCTTGAACGTGGCGAGCTTGACCATGATCGAATCGGGCATCGCTTGCGCAATACGCTCGAAGAACGCGAGGCTCAGGTAGTGCTCGTGGCCGCGTGATGCGAACGTTTCGGCCGAAAAAGCGAAAAC
This sequence comes from uncultured Steroidobacteraceae bacterium, assembly GCA_964543105.1. Lineage (GTDB taxonomy): Bacteria > Pseudomonadota > Gammaproteobacteria > Steroidobacterales > Steroidobacteraceae > Steroidobacter. Next base: position 9,163 of record CAZIXV010000134.1, on the reverse strand, counting down.
CGTCCGCCACAAGTCCGAATCCATCTCAGCACCATGCAACGTGCGAAATTCCACGCCGGATTCCTTGATGCGTCGGCGTTCGCGCAATGCCTTCTTGCGCTTTTCAGCGCGAAACGTCGCGATGAAATCATCGAATGATCCATAGCCGCGATTGTGCCAATGAAACTGGCAGTCATGACGCAAGAGAAAGCCCGCGTCCGTGAGGAGTGCGGTGTCTTCGGGCGTCGTAAACAGCACGTGAATGGACGAGCTGTGTTCGGCTTGTGCGCGTTCGATCAGCGCTTCAATCAAATCACGTCGGATGCTTTGCGAGTCAGCGCCCTCGTGCGTCAACAGGCGCGGGCTTGGCACCGGGGAGAACGGCACCATGCTCACGAGCTTAGGGTAGTAGGGGAGACCGGCCTGCTGATAAGCGCGCGCCCAGCTCCAATCGAAGACGAACTCGCCCCAGGAGTGGTCTTTACGATAAAGCGGCAATGCGCCAGTTGGCGCATCGCTCGTTCCGATGATCAGGTGTTCGGGAATCCATCCGGCGTCATCACCCACACAGCGGGTTTCTTCGAGCGCAGCGAGAAACTCATGCCGCAGGAATGGATTCCCATCAAGGGCGAACGAATTCCATCGCTCCGCCGCTATGCTATGGATCGAATCAAGGGTGCGCGCGCTCGCCATTGAATGGAGCTAGGTGCTCTGACCCGCATCGAACTGATCCAAGTACTTGTCGGCGTCGAGTGCAGCCATACAGCCGGTGCCTGCCGAGGTAATCGCTTGACGATAGACATGATCGGCAACGTCGCCTGCAGCGAAGACACCTGGAACGCTCGTCTGCGTAGCTTGACCATTCAAACCCGATTTGACGATGAGATAGCCGTTCTGCATCTCTAGTTGGCCTTCGAACAATTGCGTATTCGGCGCATGTCCGACGGCGACGAAGAAGCCCATGACGTCGAGGTCGGTCGTCGTACCATCGTTGACGTTGGCCACGCGCAGGCCGTTCACGCCGCTATCATCGCCCAGCACTTCTTCAACCGTGTGATTCCACAGGATTTTGATCTTGCCCTCGCGTTCTTTCTCGAACAGCTGAGTCTGCATGATCTTTTCCGCTCGCAGCGTATCGCGGCGGTGAATCAGCGTGACGTGCGAGGCGATGTTCGACAAATAGAGTGCTTCTTCCACTGCGGTATTGCCGCCACCGACGACCGCGACGCGCTGATTCTTATAGAAGAAACCATCGCAGGTTGCGCACGCCGAGACGCCACGCCCGCGATACAGCTGTTCGGAGGGCAGGCCGAGATATTTGGCGGTTGCGCCGGTCGCGATGATCAAGGCGTCGGTCGTGTACACGCCGCGGTCGCCCTCGAGCACGAATGGCCGCTTCGACAGGTCGACTTTGTTGATGTGGTCGTTGACGACCTCGGTGCTGAAGCGCTCGGCATGCTGACGCATGCGCTCCATCAGCAGCGGTCCGGTCAGGCCGTGCGGATCGCCGGGCCAATTGTCGACTTCAGTCGTCGTCATCAATTGACCGCCTTCTTCGAGCCCCGTCAATAACAGCGGATTACGATTGGCTCGCGCGGCGTACACCGCTGCCGCGTAGCCGGCAGGGCCTGAGCCGAGAATCAGCACACGCGAGTGACGGGGAGTGCTCATGTATCATTCACCTCTGGAAGTTCAATGGCTTGGGGTTGTCGTGCCCGCGTTCATGCAGCGTACAACGCGCCTTCGCCAAGCTCGTCGCGAAGGAAAGATGGCGCGGCGTGCGCACGTGCGTCGGCAATGGTAAGGAATGCCGCCGCAGCTAAGCAAAAGACCATGCCGATGACGATGATCGAGCTTGGCAGTCGACACGGTGCGCCCCGGCGCAGCGGTCGTTATAGTCGCCGCGCCCGCACAGATATGTGGGTGAACCGCGAGCAGTACAAGTAACCACCACAGACGAAGGCAGCAAATTGGCAAGTACAGCGCAAGCACGCAACGAAATGCGCTTGGGTCCGACCGTGGTTCGCTCACTTCGCGAAGGTGCGTTATGGGTGTTCGGCGCGATCGCACTCATCGTGCTGGCAGCGTTGTTGACCTACGACCGAAACGATCCATCGTTTGCCACCACCGGTGAACCGGGACCGATCTCGAACATCATCGGTCCTGTTGGCGCGCACCTATCGGGCTTGTTGGTGTTGTTGTTCGGCGCGCCTGCTTTCCTGTTCCCGTTCATGATCGGCTTTGCCGGCTGGCTGCTTTATCGCGAGCGGGGCAAAGATCCCACCCAATCCCGCGCCACGCTGGCCTTTCGGACCTTCGGTTTCTTTCTAACGCTGGTGACGAGTTGCGGGTTGGCCACCCTGCATTTCTCGGTCTCCGTGTATCCGCACTCTGCCGGCGGCGTGCTGGGCGCGTTCGTTGGTGAGCATGCCGAGGCCAGCCTGAGCTTTCTCGGCGCCACTTTACTGTTGCTCGCCTTATGGCTTGCAGGCGTGTCGCTATTCCTTGGCATGTCGTGGATCGAGGTAATGGATCGCACCGGGCGTGCCACCTTGAGTGCGCTCGACTGGCTCTCCGGGAAGGTTGCCGCGGCTCGCGAGGCCAAAGCCGGCCGCGAAGTGAAGCAGGCGCGCAAGGAAGTCGTGCGGGAGGCGCAAAAGCGCGTTGCGACGCGCCAGCCGCCGAAAATCGAACAAGTTGTGCCGAAGGTCGAAAAGAGCGAGCGCGTCGAGAAGGAGCGCCAAGTCGCATTGTTCGACAAGCCGACGTCGAAGGAATTGCCGCCTTTATCGCTGCTCGACGATGCGCAGCCCGTACAAGGCGGGTATTCCGCCGAAGCGCTCGAAGCGATGTCGCGCCTGGTCGAATTGAAGCTGCGTGATTTCGGCGTCGAGGCGGGAGTCGTGGAAGTGCATCCGGGGCCCGTCATTACGCGCTTCGAACTGCGTCCGGCGCCCGGCATCAAGGTCAGTCAGATCAGCAATCTTGCCAAGGATCTGGCTCGCGCACTCTCTGCGATCAGCGTTCGTATCGTCGAAGTCATTCCAGGCAAATCGACAGTCGGTCTCGAAATCCCGAATGAAAAACGCGAGCTCGTCACCTTGGGCGAGATCATCAAATCGAAGACCTATGACGAGATGAGTTCGCCGCTCGCACTCGTGCTCGGTAAGGACATCGGCGGCCTGCCGGTCGTCGCAGACCTCGCACGCATGCCGCATCTGTTGGTGGGCGGTACGACCGGTTCGGGTAAGTCGACCGCCGTGAACGCGATGGTGCTGTCGCTTTTGTATAAGGCCACGGCCGATCAAGTGCGCTTGATCATGATCGATCCGAAAATGCTCGAGCTGTCGGTGTACGAAGGCATTCCGCATCTCTTGGCGCCGGTCGTCACCGACATGAAAGAAGCGGCGAATGCGCTGCGCTGGTGTGTTGCCGAGATGGAACGCCGCTATCAACTCATGGCCGCGATGGGCGTGCGCAATCTCGCGGGCTTCAATCGCAAGTTGAAAGAAGCGCAGGAGCGCGGCCAGCCGGTGCGCGATCCCTTGCTCATGAAAATGATTGGGCCGGACGGCAATCCAGAGGAAGTGCCGTTCCTCGAACCGCTCCCGTTCATCGTCGTCATCGTCGATGAATTAGCCGACATGATGATGATCGTCGGCAAGAAGGTCGAAGAATTGATCGCCCGCTTGGCGCAAAAGGCGCGCGCATCCGGCATTCATTTGATTCTCGCGACACAGCGTCCGTCGGTGGACGTCATTACGGGCCTCATCAAGGCGAACATTCCCACGCGCATCGCCTTCCAAGTCTCGGCCAAAGTCGATTCGCGCACGATTCTCGACCAAATGGGCGCGGAACAATTGCTCGGCCATGGCGATATGTTGTTCCTGCAGCCGGGCACGTCAGTGCCCGTGCGCGTTCACGGCGCCTTCGTTTCGGATTCGGAAGTCCATCGTGTCGTGGGCGCGCTCAAGGGAGCCGAGCCGCCGCGCTACATACAGGAAATTCTCGAGGGACCCAGCGCGCCCATCCCTGGATTGCCAGGCGAAGCAGGCGAGGGCGAAGGCAGCGACGGCGAGCAAGACCCGCTGTACGACCAAGCCGTGCGCATCGTTGTCGAAAGCCGCAAGGCGTCGATCTCCGGTGTGCAGCGGCGCCTCAAGATTGGTTACAACCGCGCCGCGCGCATGATCGAAACCATGGAAGCGGCTGGCATCGTCGGTCCGCTGCAATCCAACGGCTCGCGCGAAGTGCTCGCGCCGGCGCCGCCGGAGGAATAGACGCTACATGATGAATTTTTCATACGCGCTGTTGGTCGTTCTGGCCGGCAGCGTCTCGTGTGTCGTGACCGCAGTTGCGGCAACCCCTGCGGAAGGCCAACAGCGTGCAGAGCGATTTTTGAATGGTCTCGAGGGACTCCAAGCGCGCTTTACGCAAACGCTGCTGGATCGCACCGGACAGGTCACCGACGAATCTCACGGCGTGTTGGCAATCCAGCGTCCCGATCGATTTCGCTGGGATTATCGTGAACCTTATGAGCAAGTGATCGTCTCTGACGGTACGCGCATCTGGATTTACGACAGCGATCTAGAGCAGGTCACCGTGCGCAAACTCGACGACGCATTGGCGTCGACGCCGGCCATGCTGCTCAGTGGGCAAGGCGCACTGACCGATAATTTCGATGTCGTCGTAACCACCGAAAGCAAAGGTGTCATGTGGGTGCATATGCAGCCCAAACGCAATGACACGGATTTCAAGTCCGTTCGCTTGGGATTCGCGGGCGCAAAGTCGCAGGAGCTGCGCTTCATGGAACTCGCTGACAAGCTCGGGCAAACGACCTTGCTCGAGTTCTCGCAGGTCGAACGCAATCCGCCGCTCGATCCTTCCCGCTTCGTTTTCAAGGTTCCGCCGGGCGCTGATGTGATCGGCGATGCCGGCGCAGCCAGCGATGTGCGGCCGAACGCGCGTTGATGCTCATGCGATTAGTGTTACGTCACCCCTGGGTGTGGCTCGGACTTGGCTGGGCATTCATCAGCTTCGCCGTCGTCGTTAGCTTGATGCCAGGAACGAAACTGCCGCCTACCGGCGTGAGCGACAAGTTCGAGCACGCGCTTGCTTATGTGTTGCTGACCGTATGGTTCACCGGAATGTATTCGCGCTCCGCGTACTGGCGCATCGGTTTGAGCCTGTTCCTGCTCGGCATCGGCATTGAAATCGCACAAGGTTTGATGCCCTTCGGTAGGCAGCCAGATTTCCGCGACGTCGTTGCAAATTCACTTGGAATCTTGCTCGGTCTGGGTATCGCATTGAGCGGTGTCGGCGGCTGGGCGCAGCGCATTGAGGCATGGGCTCGTAAGTGACTGATCGCACCTCGCCATCCGATGAGGCGCGACCGCTCGCAGACCGGATGCGCCCGCAGTCCTTGCACGAGTATGTCGGCCAGACGCATCTGCTCGCGCCGGGCAAGCCGCTGCGCCGCACGCTCGAAGGCCAGCATCTGCACTCGATGATCTTCTGGGGACCGCCCGGTACCGGAAAGACGACGCTGGCGCGTCTCATCGCGCAAACCTGCGATGCGAACTTCATTGCACTTTCCGCGGTCATGGCCGGCGTCAAAGACATCCGCGCTGCTGCCGAACGCGCACAAACGGAGCGCGAACAATCTGGACGCCGCACCGTGTTGTTCCTGGATGAGGTGCACCGATTCAACAAGGCGCAGCAGGATGCATTTCTGCCGTGGGTTGAAGACGGCACGCTCGTGTTCATCGGCGCGACGACCGAGAATCCTTCCTTCGAATTGAACAACGCATTGTTATCACGTGCGCGGGTTTACGTTCTCAAATCCCTGACTCATGGCGATCTAGCCGACGTATTGCAGCGGGCGATCGAGCGCAGGGCAGAAGAGGGCACGCAGGTCAGCATCGCTGCCGAAGCACTCGAGATGATTGCACGTGCCGCCGATGGCGATGCGCGACGCGCACTGAACATGATCGAGCTGGCGATCGATCTGGCGGCGGATACGCAGCCACCAACGATCACGGTGGAATTGGCCGAGGAAGTAGCGTCAGGCGGGCTGCGTCGTTTCGACAAGCAAGGTGAGGCGTTCTACGACCAGATCTCGGCACTGCACAAGTCGGTCCGCGGCAGCGACCCTGATGCCGCACTGTACTGGTTGTGTCGCATGCTCGATGGTGGATGTGATCCACGTTACATCCTGCGTCGCGTGATCCGTATGGCGACTGAAGATATCGGTCTTGCCGATCCGCGCGGACTGACGATGGCGCTGGAAGCAAGCGAAGTGTACGAGCGGCTGGGCTCTCCCGAAGGTGAACTTGCGATCGCGCAAGCCGTGGTCTTCCTGGCGTGTGCCGCGAAGAGCAATGCGCTGTACGTTGCCTACGGCGAAGCAATGTCGGATGCGAAATCCCTCGGCTCACTCGAAGTCCCACTGCATCTGCGCAATGCCCCGACACGCCTCATGAAGCAACTCGGCTACGGCAAGAATTATCGCTACGCCCACAATGAGCCCGACGCATTCGCCGCCGGCGAAACCTATTTTCCCGATGGCATCGACGAGCGCCGCTACTATCGTCCCGTGCCACGCGGCATGGAGATCAAAATCGCCGAAGCGCTGGAACGGCGCCGTAAACGTAACAACCCGTAGTCTCGAGGCACGCTAAGCGCTTACGCGTGTCCTAAACTTATCGCCCGTTACAATCCGCCAACGCCCATCCGCTGTCGCCTTCTTCTCCTATCATGCTCGACCCCAAACTCCTTCGCTCCGATCCCGCGGCCGTCGCTACAAACCTTGCACGTCGCGGTTTCACCCTCGATGTCGCTCGGCTGAACGAACTCGAAGAATCTCGCAAGAAATGGCAGATCCGCGCGGATGAATTGCGCAACGAACGCAACGTCAACGCCAAAGCCGTCGGCAAAGCGAAAGCCCAAGGTCAGGATGTCGCACCGCTGCTGAAGCAAGTCGAATCGCTCGGTGCAGACCTTGCTGCTGCGGAGGCCGAACTCACGACCGTGCAGCGCGAACTCGAAGAGATCGCGTTGGGCATTCCCAATCTGCTACATGAAAGCGTCCCGGAAGGGCGCGATGAGACCGCGAATGTCGAAGTGCGGCGCTGGGGTGAGCCACGCGCGTTCGATTTCAAGGCGCGCGATCATGTCGAGATCGGCGAGTCGCTCGGCCAAATGGACTTTGCGGCAGCCGGCAAGATCTCAGGCGCGCGCTTCAGCGTTTTAAACGGTCCGCTCGCGCGGCTGCACCGCGCGTTGATTCAATTCATGCTCGACTTGCACACGGGTGAGCATGGCTATCGCGAAACCTACGTCCCATACCTCGTCAATGCGCAATCGATGCTCGGCACGGGCCAGTTGCCGAAGTTCGAGGCGGATTTGTTCGCGATCAAAGGCGAGCAGAATCTGTATCTGATCCCGACGGCCGAAGTGCCGGTCACGAATCTCGTGCGCGATTCGATCATCGAGGCGAGCGCGTTGCCGCTTCGCTTTGTGGCCCACACGCCATGCTTTCGGTCAGAGGCAGGCAGCTACGGCAAGGACACACGCGGGATGATTCGCCAGCACCAGTTCGAGAAAGTCGAATTGGTGCACATCGTCCCGCCGCCGGACTCGTACGCCGAACACGAGACGCTTACCCGTAACGCGGAAGAAGTCTTGAAGCGGTTGGCACTGCCATATCGTGTGGTGCAGCTGTGCGCTGGCGACATCGGATTCGGCTCGGCGAAAACATACGACATCGAAGTGTGGCTGCCCGGTCAGCAGGCTTACCGAGAGATCTCCTCGTGCTCGAACTTCGAGGCATTCCAAGCCCGCCGTCTGCAGGCGCGCTGGCGTAATCCGGAAACGGGTAAACCGGAACCGGTGCATACCTTGAATGGGTCGGGCGTCGCCGCAGGTCGTGCGCTCGTCGCGGTCCTCGAGAACTATCAGCAAGCCGACGGCTCGGTGAGCGTGCCCGAGGCGCTGCGACCGTACATGGGCGGGTTGGAGCGCATCGGCAACTGAGCGATGCGTGGGCTCGGGGCTCGGGGCTCGGGGCTCGGGGCTCGGGGCTCGGGGCTCGGGGCTCGGGCAGAGTAAAGCCAAAATGACAAAGGGCGCTGCGGTGTTGACTCGCAGCGCCCTTATTATCGCCCGGCGGTCGTCAGGCTGAGACGTACCCGGTTAGACCGGCCGCCAGCACACCACGAGGTTTACTCGTCTCCGCCCATTCCGAGCAGGTGCAGCAGGCTCAGGAACATGTTGTAGATGCTGACGTACAGCGTCACGGTTGCGGTGATGTAATTCGTCTCACCGCCGCGAACGATTTCGCTCGTTTGCCACAGCATCAACCCGCCGCTCACGACCAGGAACATGCCCGAGACGACCAAAGAGAGCGTTGGCATGTTGAAGAAGTAGGCGATGAGGCCGAGAACGAATGCGCCGATGGCGCCAATCATCAAGAACCCGCCCATGAAGCTGAAGTCGCGTTTGCTCGAGATCGCGTAAGCGGACAAGCCCAGGAAGGCGACGGCCGTCGTACCGAGCGCCGTCATCACGACTTGCGAGCCGTTCGGCAGCATCGTGAGGTAGGCGTTGAGGATGGGACCGAGTGTCAGTCCGAGAAAGCCGGTGAGAGCGAAGGTCCACAGGATGCCCCATGAACTGTTTTGGGTTTTGTGGACTGCGAAGAGCAGGCCGAAATAAACGAGAATGGTGAACAGACCGAAATGCGGCATGTTCATGGCCATGGCCACGCCAGCCATGACAGCACTGAACGCGAGCGTCGCGCCAAGCAGCAGGTACGTGTTGCGTAGGACTTTATTCGTCGCTAGCGCAGACGTGCTTACATTGCTGCCAACGACGGTGCTGGGGTAACGGTCCATTGAGACTCCTTAAGGATGCGGATCGAACTCGCCAATTCGACCGCGACATGGCCCGAGAGTTTCCCGAACCTGCACGGCCGGACGGCATTCTAGCAGCGCATGTCGCCGCGTATACCGCGTTGACCAGCGATGGTTACGCAGCACTCGTTTTCAAGATGTCGGGGCGTTTAAGTCTTGCTTGCGCTGCAAAAAGTTTTTCTTGGGAAGCGACTTTGCACGGTCACAGACGGGTGAACCGTGGCGGAGAGGGTGGGATTCGAACCCACGATGCTCGTAAGAGCATGCCGGTT
>CAZIXV010000133.1:5399-10046 GCA_964543105.1 uncultured Steroidobacteraceae bacterium | reverse complement strand
GGTGTGGCTTGCGAATCGTGAGCTGGGCTTCGAGCCTGCAGGCAACGGCCAGGAAGCGACGCGCGTCATCACCAACATCGTCTTCATGGGCATGGGCGAGCCGCTGGCGAACTATCGCAATGTGGTCCCGGCCGCCGAAATCTTGATGGACGATCTCGCTTTCGATATTTCTCGTCGCCGCGTCACCGTGAGCACCTCGGGTCTCGTGCCGCAGATGTTGAAGCTCGCGGAAGAAACGAACTGTGCGCTGGCGGTGTCGCTGCACGCGCCGAACGATCAACTGCGTAACGAACTCGTCCCGATCAATCGCAAGCACCCGATCGCCGAGTTGTTGGATGCTTGCTGGCAGTACGTCGAGAAACAAAATGCGCGCAGCATCACCTTCGAGTACGTCATGCTCGATGGCGTGAACGATCAGCCCGCGCATGCGCACGAATTGGTGAAGCTGCTGCGCGGTCATCCCGCGAAAGTGAACTTGATTCCGTTCAATCCTTTTCCGCAGACGCGCTACAAGCGCTCATCTGCCGCGGCGATCGAGCGATTCCGCGACATCTTGAATGTGAACGGCGTGATCGCGACGACGCGTCGCACGCGCGGCGATGACATCGATGCGGCGTGCGGGCAACTCGTCGGCCGCGTCAACGATCGCACCACGGTGCGCCTGGGCTCCAAACTCATCTCGGTGGCGGTGCAAACGTGATGCAGAGAATCTTGGCGGCGCTCGTCGTAATCAGTTTGGCCGGCTGTGCCGGGAATTCGCCGAACAACTTTTCCAAACCGCAGCCGGAACGCGCCTCCGACATCAACCTGGAAATCGGCATCGAGCATTTGCGTAACGGCAATCTGTCGCAGGCCAAAGAAAAGATCGACCGCGCACTCGCACAGAATCCGCGTAACGCCAAGGCGCACATGGCAGCCGGGTTGCTTTACGACCGGCTGGGCGAGCTGAAAAAGGCCGATTCGCACTTCGATCGTGCCGGATCGCTCGAGCCGAAAGATCCGGACATCGCCAACAACTATGCGGTCTTCCTGTGTCGCAACGAGCGCTTTGCTCGCGGCGAGCGTGTGGCGCTGCAAGCAGCATCCAATCCGCTCTACAACACGCCCGAAATCGCGTATGCGAATGCGGCGAATTGCGCGCGCGCCGACAAGAAGCTGGAGCGTGCCGAACAGCACTATCGTAAGGCGCTGAGTGTGCAGCCGCGCTTTGCTCCAGCGTTGATTTCGCTGGCCGAGATCGAACTCGAGCAAGAAAACTATCTCTCGGCGCGCGGGTTTCTGCAGCGCTATATGGAAGGCGCCCGCACGAGTCCAGCGACGCTTTGGTTGGGGCATCGGATCGAAAGCGGATTGGGCAATACCGCCGCGGCGATGCAATACGCGCAGCGCTTGAAGAACGAATACCCGCAAGCGGCCGAGACGAAACAATTGCTTGAAGCCGAACGGAATTCCGGATGACCTCGAGCGCAGGGGGAAGCAGCGCGGCGTCCACTCCGGCCGACGCGGGCGTTCAAAGCGAGCAAACCCCAGGTGCGGTGCTCGAAGCCGAACGTGTGCGACAAGGATGGTCGGTGCAGCAGGCCGCCGAAGCGCTGCATTTGGATCCGTGGATCATCGAGGCGATCGAGTCCAATCGCTTCGCCGCGCTGGGTGCGCCGGTGTACGCGAAAGGACATTTGAAAAAATACGCGACCTTGTTGGGTGTCGCCCCGAGCGATGTGATCACGTGCTACCAACGGCTCACCGACACGCTGCCCGAGCCGACACCGATACCGAACATCACGACCACGCCGCCACCACGTTCGTCGTGGCCGAAGGTGTTCGGCTGGACGCTGCTGCTTGCGGTGGTCGTGGCACTTGGGTTCGGCGCGTACGTCGTCGTCACGCCGATGGTGGAGCAACAGACGATGGATGCGCCGCCGGTGATGGCATTGCCCTCCGGCGAGGCGGCGGTGACGTCAGAACTGGTGATGCCGGTCAGCGAAGCCGAAGCGCAGCCAACCGATGCTGCGAACGAGTCCGCTCCGGTAGAAGCAAGCGAAGCGCCGCAAACGCTTGCCGCCGAGACGACACCGGCCGCGAGCGTGACAGAACCGAGCGCGGTCATTGCACCGAGCACAGTGCGCGAGGCGACATCGCCTACCGCAACGGCGAGCAACATCGTGCGCTTGCAGCTCACGTTCAATGATGCCTCGTGGGTGGAGGCGTATGACGCGAGCGGTCAGCGACTGCTCTACGATATCGGTCGCCCGGGCCGCACGAGAATGGTGGAAGGTGCGCCACCGCTGACGGTCGTCCTGGGCGTGGCCGCGGCCGTGCAAGTACAGGTAAATGATCAGGCGATTGTCGTCCCGCGCCGTGCGAATCGCGATGCGACGCGCTTCGTCGTGAATGCGGACGGCTCAGTACAGTAATCGTGGGAAGAGGGCTGCTGGTCGCTGGGCTGCCGGCCAGAGTGAAGAGCAAGACTTGCAGTCTACGGGCGCATGCATTGGTTCTGACCAGAAGCCGAGCGCCCAGCAATCTTTTGTTTTGTCAGACGGTGTGACTTGGATAAATCGACTCCTCAGCAGATACAACCGCCGCGAGGCATGAACGACATTCTGCCGGCCGATATCGGCGCCTGGCAGCGTCTCGAGCAATTGGCGCGCGATCTGTTCGCGTCCTACGCCTATCAGGAAATCCGCGTGCCGGTCGTCGAGCAAACGGCGTTGTTCAAGCGCTCCATCGGCGAGTACACGGATATCGTGCAAAAGGAGATGTTCACGTTCGAAGATCCAGGCGGCGAGTCGTTAACACTGCGCCCCGAAGCAACCGCCGGCATTGTCCGCGCGATGATCACGAATGGTCTGCTGCACAATCAAAAACAACGCGTGTGGTGCGCTGGGCCGATGTTTCGGCACGAAAAGCCGCAGCGCGGCCGCTTCCGTCAATTCCATCAGCTCGATGTCGAAGCCTTTGGCTATCCCGGCCCCGACATCGATGCCGAGCTCATCATGCTGAGCGCGCGCTTGCTCAAAGCCGCGGGCGTCGCACGCGTCGAACTCAATTTGAATTCGCTCGGCACGCCCGAGTCGCGCAAGGCTTATCGCGCAACGCTCGTCGAATATTTCACCGCGCACAAGGCCAAACTCGATCCCGACAGCTTGCGGCGTCTCGAAGGCAATCCGCTGCGGATTCTCGACAGCAAAAACCCGGATCTGCAGGACATCATTGCGGCGGCGCCGACGCTGCCCGAGTATCTCGATGAGCCATCGCGGCAGCACTTCGCCGGCTTGTGCCGTCATCTCGATGCCGTTGGCATCAAATATGTGTTGAATCCGCGCTTGGTTCGCGGGCTCGACTATTACTCCCACACCGTCTTCGAGTGGGTGACGAACGAACTCGGCTCACAGGGCGCGGTATGTTCGGGCGGACGGTACGATGGGTTGGTTGCGCAGTTGGGCGGCGCGCCGACGCCGGCGATCGGTTGGGCAATGGGTGAGGAGCGCATCGTCGAGTTGCTGAAGGTGCAGGGCGTGGCAGGCCCCGGCGCCGCGCCGGATGTGTATTTCGTCATCGCCGGTGCGCAGGCCGAGGCTGAAGGCTTGGGATTGGCCGAAAAACTGCGTGATCAGATTCCAGGGGTGCGCATCGAGACGCATTGCGGCGGTGGTAGCTTCAAATCGCAGCTCAAGCGCGCAGATAAGAGCGGTGCCCAATTCGCCCTCATATTGGGCGATAGTGAAACCGAACGGCGCGTCATCGGTCTGAAATCACTGCGTGTCGAGGCAGCGCAAAGCGAAATTGCCTGGGATGATCTTGCCACCGTGTTGTCCGAACGGCTGGGCGCGTTTCAACGATAACGAGTCTTCGAGAGATCTATGGCTGACGATTACTTATCCGATCGCGAACAAGAAGAAGCGCTGCTTGCTTGGTGGCGTGACAATTGGCGCTGGATTTTCGGTGGCATCGCGTTGGGTATCGCGTTGCTCGTCGGTTACTTCCAGTGGCAGGGTTATCGCGAGCGTCAAAGCGTTGCGGCGGCGGCTCAATACGAAGCCGTGCGTGCTGCAGTCGATGACAATGAGTTGGAAGCGGCACGCACCGCACTTGCGACGATCGAATCCGATCACGGCTCGAGCGTGTATGCCAACCAGGCGCGGCTGCTCGTCGCTCAGATGCAGGTCGAAGCCGGCAACTACGATGAAGCTACAGCTCTGCTGCGCACCGTAGCGGATCAGTCGAAAGACAAAGAACTCAGCGCGGTCACGCAAACGCGCCTGGCGCGCATTCTGATCCAACAGGGCAAACACGACGAAGCGATCGCGTTGCTCGACACCAGCAAGCTCGGCGCGTTTGCAGCAGCAGCACACGAGATTCGCGGTGATGCCTATATCGCCAAGGGCGATGAGGCTGCGGCACGCGCCGAATACGCCGCTGCACTCGCCGAAACGGATGCGGTGATCGATCGCGCATTGGTCGAGCTGAAGCTTCAGGAAGCAGGCGGCACGACACTTGCGGCGGATACGACTGCGCAGGTTCAGCCATGAACATGCTGTCGACTTCTCGCAGTGCATGGGCACTGACTGCGCTCGCGCTATTGGCGCTCGTCGGTTGCGGTGATGACAAAGACGTCGATCCGCCCGCCGAACTCGTCGACATCCA
>CAZIXV010000133.1:0-5299 GCA_964543105.1 uncultured Steroidobacteraceae bacterium | reverse complement strand
TGGATGCAGCGGACGGTACCGAGCGTTGGCGCGCGTCCATCAAGAGCGAAATCCTGGCCCGACCGCTCGTCGCAAACGACCTGGTGGTCGTGCGGACGGTCGACGGTCACATCGAAGCGTTGTCCGCGGCTGACGGTTCGCGTCGCTGGTCGGTGGATGAGCAAGTGCCGCGTTTGACGCTGCGCGGCACGGCGCCGCCGGTGCTGGCGGGTGATCGCATCATTGCCGGCTTCGACAACGGGCGCGTGCTCTCGATCGACAGTCGCAACGGTGAAGTCCTGTGGGACACGATCGTCAATGCGCCGAGCGGCCGCACGGAGCTGGAACGTCTCGCCGACATCGACGCGACTCCGCGCGTGTCGGGTGATGACATTTTCGTCGTCGGCTTCCAAGGCCGTGTTGCGATGCTGGCGCTCGAGTCCGGCCAGATCTGGTGGGCGCGCGATGCGTCGAGTTATCGCGGCTTCGCGATGGACGACAGCATGTTGTATCTCACGAACGCGGATAGCGTCGTGATTGCGATGCGCAAGAACGATGGCGCCGTGCAATGGGAACAGGATGCGCTGCGCCGGCGCGGCTTGACGGCGCCCGCCATCGACGGTGATGCGCTGCTCGTTGCCGATTTCGAGGGTTACGTGCATTGGCTCGACAAGGCAACGGGCGAGATCGTCGCGCGCCGCAAAGCCGGCGGCGAGCGTTTCACGAACGCAGCGAGCGTGGTGGACGGCCGTGCGTACATCCAGAGCGACGCCGGCAAGTTGTTCGTCTTTACCTCGATGCCGCTGGATTCTGAGTGACATCGACAGGATTGCGCAGATAACGCTGCCAAAACTCGCGTTATCTGCTACACAGCCTGTCCATTTTTCCCCCGCGTTGCGGGGGAATTCGTTATTGAAGCCGCAAACCTATGTTGCCCGTCATCGCTCTCGTCGGCCGTCCGAATGTCGGTAGGTCGACGCTGTTCAATGTCCTCACGGGCACGCGCGACGCATTGGTCGCGGATCTCCCCGGTCTGACGCGCGACCGCCAGTACGGCTACGGCCGTAACGGTCCGTGTCCCTACCTCGTCGTCGACACGGGGGGGCTCGTCGCACAAGCCGCAGGGATCGAAGAGTTGATGGCGAAACAGACTTTGCTCGCCATCGAAGAGGCCGATCGCGTGCTGTTCCTCGTCGATGCGCGTGAAGGCGTGACGCATTCGGATCGGCACGTTGCGCAACAGCTGCGGCGACTTGGTAAAGACATCATTCTCGTCGTGAACAAGGCCGAGGGTCTGGACGCGGCCTCGGCAGGCGCTGATTTTCATCAGCTGGGGCTCGGCGAACCGCAAGCGATTTCCGCCGCGCATGGCGCGGGTATTCGCCCGCTGCTCGAACGCGCACTGACGGGGTTCAGCGCACCGCCGGAAGCGGCGTTCGCAGACGAGGGCATCAAGGTTGCGGTCATCGGCCGCCCGAACGTGGGCAAGTCGACGTTAATCAACCGCCTGCTCGGTGAGGAGCGCTTGATCGCGTTCGATCAGCCCGGCACGACACGCGATGCCGTCTTCGTACCCTTCGAGCGGGATGGAAAGAAATACACGTTGATCGACACCGCGGGCGTGCGCCGACGTTCCCGCGTCGAAGAGGCGATCGAGAAATTCAGTATCGTCAAAGCGCTGCAGGCGGTGGATTCAGCGCATGTCGTGATTGGCGTGATCGACGCGCACGACACCGTGGCTGAGCAGGACGCGAGCCTGTTCGGTCTCGTCGCCGAGCGCGGTCGCGCACTCATCATTGCCGTCAATAAATGGGACGGCATTCCCACGGATAAGCGCGATGAAATCCGCGCCGGATTGGATCTACGCTTGCCGTTTCTCGATTTTGCGCCGGTGCACTTCATTTCCGCGCTACACGGCAGTGGCGTCGGCGATCTCGTACAAGCTGTGGATCGCGCGTATGACGCCGCCATGCGCGAGATGGCAACGCCTGAGTTGACGCGCGTGCTCGAAACCGCCGTTCAGCAGCACCAACCGCCGCTCATCCGCGGCCGACGTATCAAGCTGCGTTACGCGCACCAGGGCGGTAAGAACCCGCCGATCATCGTCGTGCACGGCAATCAAGTGCAGCATGTACCCGAAGCGTATCGGCGCTATCTTGCGAACGTGTTTCGCAAGAACTTCCGTTTGGATGGCACGCCGGTGCGGGTTGAATTCCGCTCGGACGAAAATCCGTTCAAAGGCAAGCGCAATCCCTTAACGCCGCGGCAACGCCGCTCACGCAAGCGACTGATGCGGCGGGTGAAGAAAAAAGGATAGGTCGATGGCCGCAGCTCAAAAAATCCTGAAGCTCGACAAGCCCTTCGAGATGCGGCGCGGCGGCGCGCTGCATGACGTGCAGATTGCCTACGAAACCTGGGGCGACATCGGCTTCTGTTACGACAACGCGGTGCTGATTTTTACGGGTCTGTCGCCTTCGGCGCACGCCGCATCCTCCATCGAAGATCCTTCCCCGGGTTGGTGGGAAGACATGATCGGTCCAGGCCGACCGATCGACACGAACAAATACTTCGTCATCTGTGTGAATTCGCTCGGCAGTCCGTTTGGATCGACTTCGCCCGCGTCGATCAATCCAGTGACGGGCAAGCCGTATCGGCTCACCTTTCCGGTGCTGACAGTCGAAGATATTGCGCATGCAGGTCACGAGGTCGCGTTAGCGCTCGGCGTGCGCAAGGCGGCGGCGGTGATCGGTCCATCGCTCGGTGGAATGACGGTGCTGGCGTATTGCGCACTGTTCCCGGGCGCGACACGTAGTGTCGTATCGATCTCGGGTGCGGCGCGCTCGCTGCCGTTTTCGATTGCGCTGCGCTCGCTGCAGCGCGAGATCATCCGCCGCGATCCGCAATGGCAGGACGGCAACTACGAACACGATTCGATGCCAGTCACCGGAATGCGTCTGGCACGCAAGCTCGGCATGATCACTTATCGCTCAGCGAAGGAGTGGGCGTTGCGCTTTGGTCGCGAGCGCGTGTACGCCGAACGTAAGCCGGGCGATCCATTCGGCATCGATTTCGAAGTCGAGTCGTACCTCGAAAGCAATGCGGCGAAGTTCACCGGTCAATTCGACCCAAACTGCTATCTCTACATCTCGCGCGCCATGGATTTGTTCGATCTCGCGGATCACGGCGGTTCGGTTCAGGCGGCACTGCAACGCTTCGATGTCGAGCGGGCATTGATCATGGGCGTGGAGACGGATCTGTTGTTTCCGATCGAGCAACAACAGGAACTCGCAGACGGCCTGCAAGGTAACGACCGCGAAGTCACGCTCGCCCGCTTGCCTTCGTTGCAAGGTCACGATGCGTTCCTCGTCGACATGGATCGGTTCCGTCCGATCATCGCCGATTTCATGAATGCGCTTTAGCGCTGCTCGCATCAATTAACTCCTATGTCTGATTGGATTTCGCGTGACGCCGCTGTCGTATGGCACGGTTTCACACAAATGGATTGTTTCGAGCGCAATTCGCCGCTCATCGTCGAGCGCGCCGAAGGTCGCGAGCTCATCGACGTCGATGGCAAGCGTTATCTCGATGCGATTTCGTCGTTATGGGTGACGACGCTCGGGCATCGCGTGCCTGAGCTTGATCAAGCGATTCGCGACCAACTCGATCGCGTCGCGCATTCGACACTGCTCGGCAATGGCAATCGCATCGTCGTTGAACTGGCCGAGGCGCTCGCACGCGTCGTACCAGTCACACGTCCGCATTTTCTCTTTGCGTCCGACGGCGCAACGGCGGTCGAGCAGGCGCTCAAGATTGCATTCCAGTATTGGACGAATCGCGGCATACGCGGACGTACGACGTATCTTGCGTTCGGCGATGCCTATCACGGCGATACGGTCGGGGCGTTATCGCTCGGCGCCGGCGGTTTTGGCACCGACGTGTTCGATCCGCTGCGATTTCCGGTATTGCGGGCGCCGTCGTTCAAAGATCCGCGCGCGTTAGAGATCGCCGCCGAGATGATCGCTGCACACAAGGATCGCTTGGCAGCCGTCGTTGTCGAGCCGTGGGTGCAAGGCGCAGCGGGAATGTCGATCGCGCCGTGCGAGCAATTCGCAAAGTTGCAGCAAGCGTGTGCCGACGCAGAAGTGCTGTTGATCTGCGATGAAGTCGCGACCGGTTTTGGGCGAACCGGCTATTTGTTTGCGTCAGAAGCCTGTGCACTGCAACCGGATCTCATGTGCCTCGGCAAGGGAATCACGGGCGGCTATCTGCCGATGTCGGCGACGGTCGCTGCACAGCATGTGTTCGACGCCTTTCGCGGGCCGGATTTGAGCGAACGCACGCTGTATCACGGCCATTCCTACGGCGGTAACGCCTTGGCCGCCGCGGTCGCCTTGAAGCACCTCGAACTCATGCAGCAATGGCGTGTGCTCGAGAACGTGCGCGAACGCTCTGAACAATTGCAGCGTGAGCTTACGGGGCGGGTGCGAACCAGCGCGGCCGTTCGCGACATTCGTATCGCTGGATTGATGTGCGCAGTAGAACTCGATGCAACCGGGCGCGAGCGCTTCGCACGGCGCGTCTGCGTGGCAATGGTTCAGCGCGGCGTCTTGAGCCGCTCGCTGGGCGAGAACGTCATTCTGGTGCCGCCGCTGACGACGACGGCCGCTGAGATCGAGCGCATCGTGGCGACACTCGAAGCTGCTTTGGCCGAGGTCGCTTGATGAGCGCTTGGTCGCAATGGACGCAAGCGCAACTCGCAGACGTAGAAGCATCGGGACAATGGCGCAAGACGATTGCTTTCGACGGTTCGCTGCGCGCGAGTGTGCGCGGCCGCGAAGTCGTCAACTTCGCGGCGAATGATTATCTAGGGCTCGCGCAGCATCCACGCGTGCGCGAAGCTGCGCGTGCGGCCGTTGATACTTGGGGTGCTGGAGCAGGCGCTGCGCGGCTCGTGACGGGCACGCGCTCATTGCACGCGGAATTGGAGTCACAGATCGCGGCATGGAAACAGCAGCAGGCCGCACTGGTGTTCCCGACGGGCTATGCCGCGAATCTCGGCGTGATGACGGTGCTTGGCGCATCGGACGTCACGATATTCAGCGACGCGTTGAATCATGCATCGATCATCGATGGCTGCCGGTTAGCGAAGGCGCGCACCGTCGTTTTCGCGCACAACGATGTCGAAGCGCTTGCGACGCTCATGGCGCGCACGCCGGGGCGCAAGTTGGTCGTGACCGAAGCGATCTTTTCGATGGACGGCGATGCCGCGCCGTTAGCTGCGTTGTCACATCTGTGTGCGCGTCATGACGCGCTATTGGTC
>CAZIXV010000132.1:0-10076 GCA_964543105.1 uncultured Steroidobacteraceae bacterium | reverse complement strand
TCGGTCGCGAGATGGGTCAGGAAGGCCTCGAAGAGTTCACGCAGACGCGGATCATCGCGATTCAGAAGTGACGCTGTGAAAGTCTAGATCTACCTTACACCGCGGACCATTGGCGATACTTCCCTTGCGGCAACTCATTTTCGCCCATGCTTCCGAAGGTACTCAAGGCGCCGCGCCCGGGTTTCGTCAAGTGCTGGCGCGCTCTTCTCGTAGAGATCGACGGCCTTATCGAAATCCTTGGACACCCATGCTTCATCCGCGCGGTCGATGATTGCGCCATATTGAGCCTGGAGCGTGACAGCCTTCCGTAGTGGAGCAACAGCGACGTTGACCTTCTCGAATGCGTTCGCATCACCAGCCAATAGAGCGCCACCGTGTCGTTCGATAGTCGCGGCAATTGATGCTAAGCATTGTCGGAGTACTTCGGGATCAGTTGTTTGGCAACGTGCTTGCTCGATGTCGCTAGGCGCCAGCGCACGAAGCAGCTCGTGCAGGGAGTACATATCTCCATCGCGCACACGGCCAAGCTCTAAGCCAACCTGATACGACGTGCGACCGTGATAGACATTAACGAATACGTTGTCCCTTTCAAACCGCACTAGCGTTCCCTCACGGCGAGCAACCGCAAATCCAAGTCGCAGCAAGAAGGCAAAGGTATCAAGCACCAATTTGACGAAGCCGAGGCGACCGGCTCCACCGCCCTGGGGTACCGAGAAACTCATGGCGGGCTCCATAGCGTTGTCCCAGGGTTGTAAGTCCAACCGCGCGTCTGAGAAGGTTGCGTTCGGCGTTGAGGAAGCTGCCGGGATAATCGACGAGTTCGCCGGTGCTAGGATTGACCGCCGCGTCTCGAATCGGCAAGCCCTTGCTCATCTCTTGTCGTAGTACGCCAGCGTTTTGGGCCCAATTTGCCTTAGGGCCACCTTGGTTTGGAAGATGCTTCAGCAGGCTGTTCTCGCCGGCCCTAATACCGTCGATGTTTTTGTCGCTTTGTTGAAGCGCCCAATGACGGTTGTTCCCCTTGCGGCATCCACTGCAGCATCGGCACCTTTTACTGTATCTGCACCGTGCGCACCCGCTCTTACCGCAGTTCCCAGTCCAGTGGCAAGTGGCACCGCTGCGCCAACGACATCGACACCCAGCGCCGCCGCGTTCGTCCAACTCGGTTCCGTTGCAAGGGTGTACGCACTGTATGCGATAAATCCGAGATCCAGGAAAAAGTCTGCCGCGCGCCCATCCGGATCGATGTACTTGTAAGGATTGTTATTTGCATACGCATAGCGATTGAAGCTGTGCAGGTCGCTCGCCGAGAACCCGACCGGATCGTTGCTGTAGAAACGCCCGATGGCTGGGTCGTAGTAGCGGGCCTGCATGTAGGTGAGGCTCAACTGCGTATCGAACTGGTGGCCTGCGTAACCCAGATCGTCGCGCGGCGTCTCGATGCTGCCGCCATAGGGGCTGTGATGCTGGGGGCGTCCGTCCTGTTGCAGCACGCCTTCACGGGCGATCAATCGCTTGCCGAGATAGATGTAGTTCGTGCTTTGGCCGGCGGTCTCGCGGTACAGCAGCCGGCCACCGGCGTCATAGAACCAATAGCGCGTGCCCAAACCATCCTGGGTTTTCACGCGCCGGTTCATGCCGTCGTAAAGGTAGGCATGGCTGCCGGATGCGACCAGTTGATTGGCGCGATTGAACGTGAAAGCCCGTGCGCCGTTGTGGATGACGTTGCCGCGGGCGTCGTACTGGAAGCTGCGACTCAATCCGCCACTGACCGAACCCAATCGGTTCAGGTTGGTGTCGTACTGGTGGTCCAGTGTGTGCAGGCGGTTGCTGTAATGGGTGATGTTGCCCCCGTCGTAACGCAGCGCGCTCAAGCCGTAGGCCGCATTACGCAGATCCGAGCGCTACGTGTCGCGTTGCGCTTACTCGACTATCCCAGCCGTCCTTCGCTTCGTCCCGGGCCGGGTGGTATTTCCCTTGTTCGCTTCGAATTGTTCGACCGTCACGCGGATGCCGATTCGTCGTCGATGAGATTGAGCGCGCGTGGGTGTTAGGTTCCGCAGGCTCCGAAGGTCATCATGGCGCGCAGCAATTGTAAGCGCTCCATCAACCCCATCCTTCCACTGATGCCGCTGTGATGCCAGCGTGTGCCGATGCTATCGGCTTGCAGTCAATTCAGCTTTCACGTTCCACGGAAGCATCGCCTCGAAGTGCTCAAGACGGGCGGCGTGTGCAAGGTGCGTGTACAGCCAAGTCAGATAGGCGTGCGGCTCAATCCCGTTCGCCTTGGCTGTTTCGATCAGCGAGTAGAGATTGGCGCTCGCGCGTGCGCCGGCCTGGGTGTCACTGAACAGCCAGTTCTTGCGGCCAATAACGAAGGGTCGGATGGCGTTCTCGCAGCGATTGTTGTCGAGCGGCACTTCTGCTCGATCGAGGAACACAGTGAGCTTCGGCCATTGCGACAATGCGTAGGCAATCGCTTTTCCAAAAGCGCTTTGCGGCAGAACCTCGCCATGCATTGCGCTCAACCAGCGATGCAGCTCGGCTACGATCGGTTTGCTTTGCGTTTGACGAATGTGAACACGTTGTTCGTCGCTGAGCGGCGAGGCGCTTTCACGCAGATGCCGCTCGATGGCATACAGCCGAGTGATGTAATCCAATGCAACGCGAGCACCACTATCGGGCTGCGCCTGCACTTTGCGCGCCTCCTCGAACTTGCGACGCGCGTGCGCCCAGCATCCGGCATGCGTGAGCGAGTGCGCGACCACGGCGGCGTTATAGCCGTCATAGCCGTCGCTCAACAGCACGCCGCTAAATCCTTCGAGCAAACTCTTTGGAACTTGCCCACTGCGCGACGCCTCGTAGTCATACAGCACCAGGCGCTTGCCCGGTGGGCCACTGGCGCGCACCCACATCCAGTGATCGGCGCTCGGTGCCTTATCGCTTTTGAGCACTTGAACCGTCGTCTCATCCATATGGATGAGCGAGGTGCTGAGCATCTGCTCGTGCATCAAATTGATCAGCGGTACGACGTGCTCAGCGCCGAGCTGAATCATCCAGCGCGCCATCGTTGCGCGCGGCAGCGCCACACCGATGCGCGCGAACTGCGCCTCTTGACGGTGAAGGGGCGTGCCATCGACGTACTTCGCCGTCGTGATGTGCGCGAGCAATGCGGGCGTCGCATTGCTCTTGGGGAACAACTGCAGCGGCGTCGGGGCGAGCTTCACGCCTTGTTTGCAGCAGGGGCAGCCGTACTTCAATCGCACATGGCGGATGACTTGCAGCTTGGCCGGCACGTAGTGAAGCTGCTCGGCTTGTTCATTGCCGATCACTTCAAGTGCGCTGCCATCGTGTGCACAAAGTTTGTCCGCTTCCGGCAAATCGTGAATGACTTCAATGCGCGGCAACTCCTGCGGCAGTGCTTTGCGACCGGGCTTCTTGCGCGCTGCAGGGATCGACAGCGATTGCGGCGCGGTATCGGCGGCGGGCGTATGCGCGATCGCCTCGGCCTCATCGAACAGCAGCCGCGCTTGATCGGGCGAGATCTCATCGACAGCGCGCTTCTCGGATGAGCGCCCGAACAGCTGCGCTTTGAGCCAGCGGTTCTCTTCGTTTAGAAGATCGACCTTCGTTGCCAATGCAGCATTCTGTTGCTGCAACTGCGTGAGTTTTTCTTGAGCCTCGTGCACGCGCGCAAGTGTATTGAACACTCACGTGCGTGTGATCAACTCACATGAGAAAAATACAGCGCTCGATGCGGCTTCATCCGAAATACATCGTAGCCATCCAGCAACCAATGCAGTTGCTCACCGCTCAACGTCACGACAATCTCGCTCGAGCGATGCGGCCACGCAAACTTCTCCTGCTCCAGCCGCTTGTACCAGACGATGAAGCCGGAGGCGTCCCACGCCAAGATCTTCAGCTTGTCACGCTTGCGGTTGATGAACACGAACAGGCTGTTTGCAAACGGATCCAGCTTGAGCACGCCTTCAACCAGTGCGGCTAGCCCGTCGATCTGCTTGCGCATGTCGATCGGTGCGCGATGCAGATATACCCGCTCGATCGAGCGATCAGGACGCAGCATCGCCACTGCCCGTCAGATCACGCAACCACTTCGCATCGGGTAGCCGATCTATCTCCAACTGCCAGCCACTCACGTGCTGTAACCGGCATCGAATCGGCGGTGCGACTTGAGGTGCAACCTGCACGGCGACGAACGCGCTCGAGGCCTGCTTCCTCGGGATGTTCTTCAACAGCCCCGCGCGCTTGAACATCGACTTGGCGTTGTACAGCGCTGCGACCGACAAGCTCTGTTGCTGCGCGTACCGCTGCAGTTGCTCACCGCTGCGCATTGCTGTCTCGATGTGAGTCAGCCAGAACTGCTTGCGCTCGGTCATCGGCTTCTTCGTCATACATCGCTCCGATTGAAGAACGATGTCGAGCTTGCAGCGATCAGCCAATGCGCGGAAGAATGGGGTTTATGGAGCGCTTACCAGCAATTAACCATCGCTGCACTGCGACGCCGAATATATGTCCGAGCTCCGCTTCCTGTTCGCCGATTCACTGGACAGTGAGGAGGCGTCCATATATGTCCGATTGTGTGTATCGACTACTTCCAATCCTTCAATATCGAGCTTAGCTCCAAAAAATTCTTTGCCGCTAGAAGCTGCGGCTTAATCTTGTCAATATTGAATACGCCCGGAAATGAGGCGCCCAATTTCGCAATTGCAGGCGACTGCGCCCAATCTTCGGGTCGCTCATAAAAACGGAAGAGATGCTGTCCATTTTCTGGTTCTAAGTGTTCCTTGGCGGCAGCCTCCACAGTAGACAATGAAACTCGGTGCTGCTTAGCAATTGTGTCAGACAGCAGCGTCAGCCAATAAAACCCTGGCACATATTTTTGTATGTCGCGCCCTACCCAACTCTCTATTTCGTTTCCGCCCTGTTGTATTGTAACTCGGTTTCGCTGATACCGCTCCTCCTGCACACAGGCAAATCCGAAGATCGGCTTCAGAGCGGCCATCTCCACCATGAACCTCTTAACCAAAGCCGGCTCTACGTCAAGACTGCCGTGACACACGATAGGCTTGGGTGCGGCCAAGCTGATGTCGTAGGTGCAGTGAGCACTAGTCAGATAAGGCCCCGGTGATCGTTCCTTCAAAGAAGCAACGAACGCCGCCGGATCGTTGATCACTTGCCCGTTTTCATCCTCGCCGAGGCTGTGATGAGACGGACGCAGCTCCATAGGTAACGACAGCAGCTTGCTTACTAATTGAGTGAGCATCCCTGGCTGGAATTCGAGTCTCGCTTCGATCATCTTTGTTTCACTGAGGTCCGAGGTCGAGCCGACGGATAAGTTGGTCGAATGCTTCAGCACACGGACCGCTAACGCAGGTGCGCTTGCCAGTAATCAACACCGAGTCACGCCCGGCCGCTCGTGCCGCGTCCGTTTGAATCCGTAGCTGCCTAGTCAAACTTACATTCGCGGCATCCTTAATCTCAAGCGATAACGATCGTGTCAACGCATCGGGGATGGCGCGACCCTCGGTCGTGGCAACAGCGGTCCTGTTCTTCGTTAACCCAAGCTCTTCTAAGACTCGCGCCTCGGATGCTACACCGCGGACCATTGGCGATACTTCCCTTGCGGCATCCACTGTAGCATCGGTGCCTTTTACTGCGTCTGCACCGTGCGCACCCGCTCTTACCGCAGTTCCAAGTCCAGTGGCAAACGGCACCGCAGCACCAACGACATCGGCGCCCAGTGCCGCCGCGTTCGTCCAACTCGGTTCCGTTGCGAGGGTGTACGCACTGTATGCGATAAATCCGAGATCCAAGAAGAAGTCTGCCGCGCGCCCATCCGGGTCGGTGTACTTGTAAGGATTGTTATCTGCATACGCATAGCGATTGAAGCTGTGCAGATTGCCCGCTAAGAACCCCACCGGATCGTTGCTGTAGAAACGTCCAATAGCCGGATCGTAGTAGCGGGCCTGCATGTAGGTGAGCCCCAGCTGCGTATCGAACTGGTGGCCGGCGTAACCCAGATCGTCGCGCGGCGTCTCGATGCTGCCACCATAGGGGCTGTGATGCTGGGGGCGTCCGTCCTGTTGCAGAACGCCTTCGCGGGCGATCAATCGCTTGCCGAGATAGATGTAGTTCGTGCCTTGTCCGGCGGTCTCGCGGTACAGTAGCCGGCCACCGGCGTCATAGAACCAATAGCGCGTGCCCAAACCATCCTGGGTTTTCACGCGCCGGTTCATGCCGTCGTAAAGGTAGGCATGGCTGCCGGATGCGACCAGTTGATTGGCGCGATTGAACGTGAAAGCCCGTGCGCCGTTGTGGATGACGTTGCCGCGGGCGTCGTACTGGAAGCTGCGACTCAATCCGCCACTGACCGAACCCAATCGGTTCAGGTTGGTGTCGTACTGGTGGTCCAGTGTGTGCAGGCGGTTGCTGTAATGGGTGATGTTGCCCCCGTCGTAACGCAGCGCGCTCAAGCCGTAGGCCGCATTACGCAGATCCGAGCGCTACGTGTCGCGTTGCGCTTACTCGACTATCCCAGCCGTCCTTCGCTTCGTCCCGGGCCGGGTGGTATTTCCCTTGTTCGCTTCGAATTGTTCGACCGTCACGCGGATGCCGATTCGTCGTCGATGAGATTGAGCGCGCGTGGGTGTTAGGTTCCGCAGGCTCCGAAGGTCATCATGGCGCGCAGCAATTGTAAGCGCTCCATCAACCCCATCCTTCCACTGATGCCGCTGTGATGCCAGCGTGTGCCGATGCTATCGGCTTGCAGTCAATTCAGCTTTCACGTTCCACGGAAGCATCGCCTCGAAGTGCTCAAGACGGGCGGCGTGTGCAAGGTGCGTGTACAGCCAAGTCAGATAGGCGTGCGGCTCAATCCCGTTCGCCTTGGCTGTTTCGATCAGCGAGTAGAGATTGGCGCTCGCGCGTGCGCCGGCCTGGGTGTCACTGAACAGCCAGTTCTTGCGGCCAATAACGAAGGGTCGGATGGCGTTCTCGCAGCGATTGTTGTCGAGCGGCACTTCTGCTCGATCGAGGAACACAGTGAGCTTCGGCCATTGCGACAATGCGTAGGCAATCGCTTTTCCAAAAGCGCTTTGCGGCAGAACCTCGCCATGCATTGCGCTCAACCAGCGATGCAGCTCGGCTACGATCGGTTTGCTTTGCGTTTGACGAATGTGAACACGTTGTTCGTCGCTGAGCGGCGAGGCGCTTTCACGCAGATGCCGCTCGATGGCATACAGCCGAGTGATGTAATCCAATGCAACGCGAGCACCACTATCGGGCTGCGCCTGCACTTTGCGCGCCTCCTCGAACTTGCGACGCGCGTGCGCCCAGCATCCGGCATGCGTGAGCGAGTGCGCGACCACGGCGGCGTTATAGCCGTCATAGCCGTCGCTCAACAGCACGCCGCTAAATCCTTCGAGCAAACTCTTTGGAACTTGCCCACTGCGCGACGCCTCGTAGTCATACAGCACCAGGCGCTTGCCCGGTGGGCCACTGGCGCGCACCCACATCCAGTGATCGGCGCTCGGTGCCTTATCGCTTTTGAGCACTTGAACCGTCGTCTCATCCATATGGATGAGCGAGGTGCTGAGCATCTGCTCGTGCATCAAATTGATCAGCGGTACGACGTGCTCAGCGCCGAGCTGAATCATCCAGCGCGCCATCGTTGCGCGCGGCAGCGCCACACCGATGCGCGCGAACTGCGCCTCTTGACGGTGAAGGGGCGTGCCATCGACGTACTTCGCCGTCGTGATGTGCGCGAGCAATGCGGGCGTCGCATTGCTCTTGGGGAACAACTGCAGCGGCGTCGGGGCGAGCTTCACGCCTTGTTTGCAGCAGGGGCAGCCGTACTTCAATCGCACATGGCGGATGACTTGCAGCTTGGCCGGCACGTAGTGAAGCTGCTCGGCTTGTTCATTGCCGATCACTTCAAGTGCGCTGCCATCGTGTGCACAAAGTTTGTCCGCTTCCGGCAAATCGTGAATGACTTCAATGCGCGGCAACTCCTGCGGCAGTGCTTTGCGACCGGGCTTCTTGCGCGCTGCAGGGATCGACAGCGATTGCGGCGCGGTATCGGCGGCGGGCGTATGCGCGATCGCCTCGGCCTCATCGAACAGCAGCCGCGCTTGATCGGGCGAGATCTCATCGACAGCGCGCTTCTCGGATGAGCGCCCGAACAGCTGCGCTTTGAGCCAGCGGTTCTCTTCGTTTAGAAGATCGACCTTCGTTGCCAATGCAGCATTCTGTTGCTGCAACTGCGTGAGTTTTTCTTGAGCCTCGTGCACGCGCGCAAGTGTATTGAACACTCACGTGCGTGTGATCAACTCACATGAGAAAAATACAGCGCTCGATGCGGCTTCATCCGAAATACATCGTAGCCATCCAGCAACCAATGCAGTTGCTCACCGCTCAACGTCACGACAATCTCGCTCGAGCGATGCGGCCACGCAAACTTCTCCTGCTCCAGCCGCTTGTACCAGACGATGAAGCCGGAGGCGTCCCACGCCAAGATCTTCAGCTTGTCACGCTTGCGGTTGATGAACACGAACAGGCTGTTTGCAAACGGATCCAGCTTGAGCACGCCTTCAACCAGTGCGGCTAGCCCGTCGATCTGCTTGCGCATGTCGATCGGTGCGCGATGCAGATATACCCGCTCGATCGAGCGATCAGGACGCAGCATCGCCACTGCCCGTCAGATCACGCAACCACTTCGCATCGGGTAGCCGATCTATCTCCAACTGCCAGCCACTCACGTGCTGTAACCGGCATCGAATCGGCGGTGCGACTTGAGGTGCAACCTGCACGGCGACGAACGCGCTCGAGGCCTGCTTCCTCGGGATGTTCTTCAACAGCCCCGCGCGCTTGAACATCGACTTGGCGTTGTACAGCGCTGCGACCGACAAGCTCTGTTGCTGCGCGTACCGCTGCAGTTGCTCACCGCTGCGCATTGCTGTCTCGATGTGAGTCAGCCAGAACTGCTTGCGCTCGGTCATCGGCTTCTTCGTCATACATCGCTCCGATTGAAGAACGATGTCGAGCTTGCAGCGATCAGCCAATGCGCGGAAGAATGGGGTTTATGGAGCGCTTACGTGCGTAAAATCCTCGCGGGCGCTCGGCTTACAGAAGCACGTGATGTACGCACACAGCGAGCTCAGAGAGGAAGCGGTAATCGTTTGCTCGAATCCTTTAGCGTATTCGCGGATATCTACGCCACGATTGCTAAAGATCCTCACCAGTGAGTCGTCCGCCTTTATTAGATCGTAGGTGGCAGTCCAGAAGAGTGGGGATAGGATGCCCTTACCAGCTGCGAGCTCGGACTCATCATTCGCGCAAAAGTACGCCGTGCTCCAGATCCCGCCAGAACTAAGAATGCCAATCAATCCAGTCGCCGTTGTGTAGTGGAAGATGGCATCTTCTCGCGCCTCATCGGAGTACGGCGGTGAAGTGTGATTCGGTATCTCAGCCATGGATCGAACTTCAGTTCCTCGCCCAACGCCATGCTTGTGCCGCGCGTGGGTTTCCACGCGTCGGCACCAAGCATTTGTTAGAGCTTCTTGTACACAAAACGACGAACCCATAGGCAGATCGCTGTGACACACAGCGCGGGAAGGACGAGCCACAAGACAAGATTTTCATAGTCTTCCTCGTTCATCCAGGATCCGTATGGCTGCCGCAATAGGAGATAAGACGTGACGATACCGGCCCAAACTAACCAGCCAGCAGCTACGGCTTTCCAGAACTCTCCGAGACCACCCCAGATCTTCTGCGGCCATCTGCGTCTGACGGCCACGACCAGTAGGGTCGCAAATGCCAGAGCGGTGAACAACGCGACGCCTGTTTCGACATATGCAGCGACGCGTTCGTCCTGTCGCTGCTCCGAACTTGCATAGGTACCGGAGCAGTTCTTCTCAGGTTGCTTACAACATTCTTCGCGCGACTCTCCCTCACGCAACAACTCACCTCGCGCGGCGAGCTCCTGAATTGCTTTACTGTATTTGCTCTCCACTTCTGGCTCTAACGCCGTGCATAAGCCGCGAGCAACGGCGTTTCGC
>CAZIXV010000131.1:0-10155 GCA_964543105.1 uncultured Steroidobacteraceae bacterium | reverse complement strand
GGTTCGTGTACTTCTTCGCGATCGAGATCACGAGGCGCAGGTTGGCCTCGACCATCTCTTTCTTCGCGCGGCGAGCCTTCGCTTCGCCGACCGCGACTTCGCGATTGATGTCTTTCACTTCCGCGATCGACAGATGCACGACCTGTTCGAGCGCTTGTAGACGCAGCTGAGTCTTCTCGATGTCATCGCGCAGGCGAGCCAGCGCAGCGGAATGCTTACGCTTGGCACGAATGTGTTTGTCGACCCACTTCGTGTTGGTTTCGTTTTTCGGGAACGTCGTAATGAAGTCCTTGCGCGGCATGCCGGCGTCGCGGACGCACAGCATCATCACTTGTTTCTCGAGATTACGGATCTCGGCGATGTGTTCGCGCAATTGCACGATCATTGCGTCGAACATCTTCGGCGACAGCTTGAGTTCCATGAACTCGCTGGCGGCCTTCTTGCGCAGCTTGACCGTCTTCGGGTCCTTCGAGCCCTTCTCTTCGATCGCCTTCAATACCTGAGCATGCAGTTTGGCGAGCGATGCAAAGCGGCGTGCCGCCTCTTCGGGATCCGGGCCGGTATCGACGACTTCCTCTTCCTCGCTCGCTTCGTTTTCTTCTTCTTCCTCTTCCTCTTTGTCCTTCTCGTTTGCAGGCGTGGCTGCAGCGAGCTTCGGATTCACGGGAGCTGCGATCTCATCGGGTGCGTTGGGATCGATGAAGCCGACGATGATGTCGATCAAGCGGCCCTGGCCGGCTTGGACCTGATCATAGGCGTTCAGGATGAACTGATAGGTCATCGGGTACGACGACAATGCCGCACGCACCGCGTCTAGACCTTCTTCGATGCGCTTGGCGATGCGGATCTCGCCTTCGCGGGTGAGCAGCTCGACGGTGCCCATCTCACGCATATACATACGCACCGGATCGGTCGTGCGACCGAACTCGGCATCGACCGTGGCGAGCGCCGCGGCAGCTTCTTCAGCCGCCTCTTCATCGACGACGGGTTCGTTCAACGGCAGGGCTTCGTTCTCCGGCGCTTTCTCATACACCGGGATGCCCATGTCATTAATCATGTTGACGATATCTTCGATCTGCTCCGGATCGACGATTTCGCTCGGCAGATGATCGTTGACCTCAACGTAGGTCAGAAAGCCCTGCTCTTTGCCACGGGCGATCAGCAGCTTCAGCTGCGACTGACGCTCGTCGGCAATCTGTGCCGGCTCTTTCTTTGCTGCCAAGGTTTTGCTCAAGGTGCGGCCCTCACGGCTGGGAACGATTGTGGCGGGCTAAAAAAGACCGCGCAGTTTACTTGGATTACATTTCGCCTGCTAGGTTCGGTGCTCTGCAGCATCTGCGCCCCCAGCTTTAGTTAAAAAGCTCTGTAATTCGGCCCGCTCGGCGTCGGTCAACCCCTCACGGGATTTCTTCCGGACCAATTCCTCGACTCGGCGCTCCACGCGGGCGGGGAAGAGCTGATTGAGCGCATCGGCGAGTTCGCGCGCGGCGCCCGCGGCATCGACGGGATACTCATCCCGGGCGAGCTTGGCGAGTGGGTCTACATCGGGTCGACCCCGCCATCGTTCAAGCAGTGCAGCGGTATGTGGACAAGGATTTTCCTGCAAATCGTTCAGTAGCTCGACGAGTAGGGGAATGCCAGGCCGGTCGATCTCGAGCAGGTCCTCGGGCGCAGTCTGGACCTGGGTCGCCGCCGCCGGGTGATGAACCAGGATCCGGATCGCCTGACGTACGAGGCTGCCGCGTCCGGTGGTGACGGGTGGTGCGATCCTGGGTCGGAGCATCGGCTCGGGCTGTGCTTGCGATGCCGTCTTCTCGCCATCGCGTAATAAGGCAGCCGATAGCCGCGCGGGGTTTAGGCGTACCACCTTCGCGATCTCCTCGCCCATCAGTTCGCGATAGACGCCGGGTGGGATCTTCTCCAGCAGCGGCCGGGCGAGTTCAGCCAGGCGAGCGCGACCGTCCACTGTGGTGACATCGGCCTGGCTGCTCAAATGGCTGATGAAATATTCGGACAAGGGAATCGCGCTATCCATGCGCTGTTCGAAGGCTTCGCGGCCTTCCTCGCCGACGAGTGAGTCGGGGTCGTGCCCTTCGGGCAAAAACAGGAAGCGGATTTGCCGGCCATCGCGGATCTGGCCGAGCGAATTTTCCAGTGCCCGCCACGCGGCTGCACGCCCGGCGCGATCGCCATCGAAACAGAAGATCAGCTCGCTACAGATGCGAAAGACGCGTGACAAATGTTCGGGGGTCGTCGCGGTCCCGAGGGTGGCGACGGCGTAGGTGATGCCAGCTTGGTGAAGGCGAACGACATCCATATACCCTTCAACGACCAAGAGCCGGCTTAGGGTTCGTGACGCCTGTCGCGCTTCGTAAAGACCGTAAAGTTCCCGGCCCTTATGGAAAAGCTCGGTTTCGGGGGAGTTGAGATATTTCGGCTCGCCCTTGTCGAGAACCCGACCGCCGAACCCGATCGTGCGGCCGCGGGCATCGCGGATGGGAAACATCACCCGATCGCGAAACCGATCGTAGTGACCGGGCGAGGCGTGATTACCTGGTCGACGCTCGCGCTCGATGATCAATCCGACTTGCAGCAGGGTCTGCCGATCCGTTTCGGAGCGTCCCAGCGAGCCGATCAAGAAGTCCCACGCATCGGGTGCATAACCGAGCGAAAAGCGCGCGGCGATATCGCCGCTCAAGCCTCGCGATTGGAAGTAGTTTTTGGCGCGGTCCGACTGCTTCAATTCCGTGCGATAAAGCTCCGTTGCGCTGGCCAAGGCGGCGAACAATCCATCGGTCGGTGAGCGTGTGCGCGGAGCGCCAAAGTTCTCCCGCGGCACCTCGAGGCCCACCCGCGCCGCCAAATCTTCGACCGCCTCGACGAAGCTCAGGTGATCGTGTTCCATCAAAAAGCCGAGTGCGGTGCCGTGCGCCCCGCAGCCGAAGCAGTGATAGAACTGCTTGTCGGGTACGACGGTGAAAGAGGGCGTCTTCTCACCGTGGAACGGGCAACACGCCTTGAATTCCTTGCCGTGCTTCTTGAGCGGGACCCGGCTGCCAATCAATTCAACGATGTCGGCTCGTGCGACGAGTTCATCGATGAAGTGTTGGGGAATACGGCCGGACATGAAGATAGGCGATAGCGGATAGCGGATAGCGGATAGCGGATAGCGGAAAGTGAAGCGACTTGCCGCGGCGCTTCAGCGCGTCCGCGACTGCCCGCTGTGAATTGGCGCGTAAGCATAGGCCGCAGCTGCGTCAGCGCAAGCGCGCAAAAAACAGGCCGAGGCAGGGCGGCTATCGCCGCGGCTACGGGCGACGGGCTACGGTTACGGTCAGAGTTAAGAGTGGCTTGCCGTGCGCCGCGGATGCATTCCGCCACGTCTCGCTGACAAGGTGAGGGGTTGAGCTTCGGCTTCTGGCCGTAGCCTGTAGCCCGTTGGCCGTAGCCCGCAGTGCTTCTGGCCGTAGCCTGTAGCCCGTTGGCCGTGGCCGCAAAACTCAGCTAGCTGAGTTTTGCCTTCAACTTCGCGCTCGCCACTGCCATATCGGCACGGCCCTGGGCCTTCTGTTTCAGCAAGGCCATGGCCTTGCCCATGTCTTTGATCGAGCTGGCGCCGGCTTCGCTGATCGAGGCGTCGATCAGCCCATCGAGTTCGGCTTCGCTGAGCTGCTCGGGCAGGTACGCCTGCAGCAGGTCGATCTCTTTCTGTTCCTTCGCTGCCAGGTCCTCGCGGCCGCCGCTGCGGAATTGGGCGATGGACTCCTTGCGGGTCTTGACCATCTTCTCGACGATGGCGAGCACCTGGGCGTCATCGAGCGTGATGCGCTCATCGACTTCGCGCTGCTTGATGGCAGCGGTGATCATGCGGATCGTGCCGAGGCGCTCCATATCCTTGGCGCGCATCGCGGCCTTCATGTCTTCCGTGATGCGATCTTTCAGAGACATAGCGAAGAGGGGTCGATCAGGCGGCGAGAACGGCCGCCTGCATTTGAATCAGTAAGGACGTGCGCGAATGCCGCCACGACCGGAGAAATCCCGGTTGGCGCGCTTCATGTGGCGCTTCACGGCAGCAGCTTTCTTGCGCTTGCGTTCCTGAGTGGGCTTTTCGTAGTACTCGCGGCGGCGCAGTTCAGTCAAAACCCCAGCCTTCTCGCAGGCGCGCTTGAAGCGCCGCAAGGCGGCATCAAAATACTCATTTTCTCGGACGCGGACGCTCGGCATCGCTACCTCTAGAACCGTGGATTGACCCCCGACCAGGGGACCCGGACGGCGGAAAGGCGCGGAAGTGTAATGATCGCTCCGCCGAAAATCAAAAAAATCCCAGCAAATATGCGACATTCCACGCCCCCGCCCGAAGCCGGTCGGCGTGAGACCCCTGAAATAGGCGATTTGATGAAAGTACTGGGTATTGAGACGTCTTGTGATGAGACCGCGGCGGCGGTTTTCAAGGGTGAGCCCCTTCGGCAGGGCTCAGGACAGGCTCTTCGGCAGAGTTCAGGACAGGCTCTTCCACAAAACTCAGGAAAGGCCCTGTTGTCGCATCGGTTGTTCAGCCAAGTCGACATGCACGCTAAATACGGCGGTGTCGTGCCGGAACTGGCCTCGCGCGACCATGTGCGCAAGGTGCTGCCGCTGATTCAGGAGGCGCTGAGCGAGGCAGGCGTCGCGCCGCATGAAATCGATGGCGTGGCTTATACCGCCGGCCCCGGCTTGGTGGGCGCGCTGTTAGTGGGCGCATCGGTCGCGCGCAGTCTCGCCTATGCCTGGGGGTGTCCGGCGGTGGGTGTACATCACCTGGAAGGGCATTTGCTCGCGCCGATGTTGGAATCTGAGCCGCCGACATTTCCTTTTCTCGCGCTACTGGTGTCGGGCGGGCATACCTTGCTCGCGTCGGTCGAAGGCGTGGGGCGCTATCAAATTCTCGGCAGCTCGGTGGACGATGCTGCCGGCGAGGCCTTCGACAAAACCGCAAAACTTTTGGGCTTGCCCTATCCCGGCGGGCCGGCGCTCGCGAAGCTCGCGCAATCCGGACGCACCGGTCGTTTCAAGTTTCCGCGGCCGATGCTCGATCGCCCCGGGCTCGATTTCAGTTTCAGTGGGCTTAAGACCGCGGTCGTCGTAGCGACGAAAGGCATCGAACTCGATGACGCCACGCGCGCCGATGTGGCTGCAGATTTTCAGCAAGCCGTCGTCGATACGCTCGTCGCGAAGTGCCGCCGCGCGCTCGAGCAAACCGGTCTGCAGACGCTCGTCGTTGCAGGTGGCGTCGGTGCGAACCTGCAATTGCGCGCGGCGCTGGCCGATCTCGGCAAGCGCCTGGGCGTCAACGTGAGTTATCCGCGGCCGGCATTCTGTACCGACAATGCCGCCATGATCGCTTACGCCGGCTGGTGTCGCTTGAGTGCAGGCGAGCATGACGACCTGGCGATTCGGGCGACTGCGCGCTGGCCGCTTGATACATTGCGCGCCCCTGCCGCCGACACCCTGCCTCGCTGATGGACAAAATCTTCTTAAGCTCGCTCACCGTCGAATGCATCGTCGGTATCTGGGAGTGGGAGCGCCGCGTCAAACAGCGCGTCGTCATCGACATCGAGATGGCGGCCGACATTCGCAAAGCCGCCGCGAGCGATCAGATCGAAGACACGATCGATTACAAGCGCGTCTCGAAGCGCCTGCAGGCATTCGTCAGCGAGTCGCAATTCCAATTGGTCGAGACGCTCACCGAGCGCATCGCGCAACTGATCGTCACAGAGTTCGGCGTGAGCTGGGTAAAAGTGAGGCTCAACAAACAAGGCGCAATCCGCGGCGCCCGCGACGTCGGCATCGAGATCGAACGACGGGCGGAAGATTATCCGCCAGCGGTTAGCAGTTAGTTTTTGCGAGCCCCGAGCCCCGAGCCCCGAGCCCCGAGCCCCGAGCCCTCACCGATGCCTCACGTTTTCGTCGCTGCCGGAAGCAATGTCGAGCCGCTGAAGAACCTGCGGCTGGCGCTGACCGAGCTGGCCCGCTCATACGCGCCGCTGCAGGTATCGCCGGCTTATCGCAATCAGGCGGTGGGCTTCGAAGGCGAGGACTTCATCAATCTCGTCGTCGGTTTTACCAGCGATGAGGACATCCACCGCATCCGTGAGCGTTTGCAGGAAATCGAAGCGGCCTGCGGCCGGCCGCGCAATGCGCCGAAGTGGGCGCCGCGTTCCATGGATCTCGACATCCTGTTGTTCGGTGATGCCGTGAGCGATGAACCTGGTTTGATCCTGCCGCGGCCTGATCTGGTGAAGCGCGCATACATGCTGAAGCCGCTGGCCGATATCGCGCCGGATCTCATCCATCCAACGCGCCAGCAAACGATGCGCGATCTATGGAATGACTTTGCAGACAAAACGCACGCGATGACGGTCGTCCGTCTCGACGAGCGCGCGAGCTAACGTTCGCAGCGGCAGACGCACATCGGTCGATCAGAGAGCTGCTCAACTCGCCACGAAGCGACCAGTGATGCGACGCCCATGAATGCGTGCTACGGCATCGCGGCGCTTCACTCCTGCCCGAGCCCCGAGCCCCGAGCCCCGAGCCCCGTGGCAACTCCGCCTACCACCCCACACTCCGCCCGCCATCCACCGCCAGAATCTGCCCCGTCACGAACGGTGCCTGCGCGGCAAAGAACAGCGCGGTCTTCACGATGTCATCCGGCGAGCCGCTGCGCTTCAACATCGTCTTCGCAATGATCTCTTCTTTGAGCCCCTCGTCGATCCCGCCCTCGGGCCACAACACCGGTCCCGGCGCGATGCCGTTGACGCGCACTGACGGGCCGAGCTCGCGCGCGAGCGCGCGCGTCAGCATCGCAAGCCCTGCTTTTGCGGTGCTGTAGAGCGGATGCTCCGGCAGCGGACGCTGCGCATGGATGTCGATCAGATTGAGAATCAAACCTTGCGTCTTCTGCAGATGCGGAGCCGCGGCTTGGGAGAGAAACAGCGGCGCTTTCAAGTTGGTGCCGATCAAATCGTCCCAGTGATCGGCCGTGATCTCACCGAGCGGTGTCGGATAAAAGGAGGAGGCGTTGTTAATCAGAACGTCGAGTTGCCCGAAACTGGCGACCGTCGAGGCGACGATGTTCGGCAAGGCGGTGAAATCCAAGAGATCTGCCTGCACGAGGATGGCAGAATCCGCACGCCGCTCATTGAGACTCTGTTGCAAGGCCTGGGCGGCATCGAACGATCGATGAAAATGAATCGCCACTCGCGCACCTTGCGCATGAAACCCTTGCGCCAGCGCGGCGCCGACGCGCTTGGCGGCGCCGGTAATCAACACGACGCGATCGCTCAACGATCGAGTGACTGTTTCTGTATTCGTGAGGCTCGCATCAGCATTCATATGAGTATGTTCGCCGAAGTTGCGCGGATTGAAAATCGAGTATGAGCGCACTCGATCTGCCACAGCCCACGCCCGAAGAGGCCGCGCACAGCGAAAAGCTCATCGAACGCATCCGCGATGAGATCGACGCGCACCGCGGCTGGATCAGTTTCGCGCGCTATATGGAGCTGGCGCTGTACGACGCAGGCCTCGGTTACTACAGCGCCGGCGCAGTGAAGCTCGGGCACGCGGGTGATTTCATCACTGCGCCGGAAATCTCACCGTTGTTCAGCCGCTGTCTTGCGAGTCAGTGCGTCGAAATCTTTGCGCACATCGAACAACCGGACATTCTCGAACTGGGCGCAGGCTCCGGCGTCATGGCCGCCGATGTGTTGCTCGAACTCGAAGCGCTCGGTCATTTGCCTGCGCATTACTACATTCTCGAAGTCAGCGCCGATTTGCGCGAACGTCAGCGTGAGACGATCGTCGCGCGCGCACCTCAGCATCTCGGACGCGTGCAGTGGCTCGACGCCTGGCCGAGCGGGTTGCGTGGCGTCGTGCTCGCGAACGAAGTGCTCGATGCCATGCCCGTCGAGCGCTTCAGCATTCGCGGCGCCCAAGTGAATGCGATCGGTGTGACGTGGCAACTGGGTCGGCTCGATTGGTCAGAAGCGCATGCGGAGCCGGCACTCGAGAAAGCCGTGCGAGACATTGAAGCCAGCTTGGACGCGCCGTTGCCAGACGGCTATCGCTCCGAAGTGAATTTGTATCTGCGCCCGTGGATGCAGGGGCTTGGCGATGCCTTACAAGAAGGCGTCGTCCTATTCATCGATTACGGTTTGCCGCGGGCCCAGTATTACCGTGCCGAGCGCAGCGAGGGCACGTTGCTGTGTCACTACCGCCATCGCTTTCATGATGATCCTTTGATCCTGCCGGGCGTGCAGGACATCGGCGCGTGGGTGGATTTCACGGCAGTCGCCGAAGCGGGCGTCGATGCCGGCTTCTCACTCGCGGGATTCACGACGCAAGCGCACTTCTTGATCGGTTGCGGCATCGAGCACTATCTCGCCGCGCTCGCGGAGGCAGATTTGAAGGATCGCGTGCAACTCGCGCGTCAAACCATGTTGCTGACGTTGCCGGGCGAGATGGGCGAGAAATTCAAAGTGATCGGGCTGGCCAAAAATTACGATTACCCGTTGCGCGGTCTCGCGGTGCGCGATCTCAGCGGCAGCCTTTAACGAGTGGCCTGTAAAGCCGAATGCGTACTCCGTTCGGGCTGAGCCTGGCGAAGCACGCTGAGTAAAGAAGCCCTTCGGCAACCAGAGCGCGAACGGAAACTATTTGGGCGTGCGCACCGCTTCGATGGCTTTGACGCGCGCTTGATGAATGCGCTGCGCGATCTGCTCACCCGTCAAACCTTCGCGCTGTTCGGCGCTGAGTTTCACGGCGCGTGCTGCGGCATGCGCCTGGCGCACCAAGTCGGCTTGCGGATAGTCGCGATTCTCGAGTCCCTCGCGCCCGCGGGCATCGGCCTCGCACGCAAGAATGAATTGTTCGACGCGCTCGGGCCGCCGGAAAGCATCCATCTTCTCGAGCAATTCGAGCAATGTGCGCGAGCGCACCTCCATCGCCTTGTGCATCACCAAATGATGGCGACCGACGAGCACCGCGACATCGCGATACGCCTTCGGTACGCGTAGACGGGCGCACAGCTTCTCGATCAAGGGAACGCTGCGATGCTCATGCATCACATGACGCGGCCATTCCAAACGCGGTGTGGTGCCTTTGCCGAGATCGTGTACGAGCGCGGCAAAGCGCACGATCGGATCGTCGCTGAGTCGGCAGGCCTGCTCGAGCACCATCATGGTGTGGAGCCCCGCATCGATCTCCGGATGCCATTGCGCGGGCTGTGGCACGCCAAACAGCGCTTCGATCTCCGGAAAGATGGCGGCCAGCGCATTCGTTTCGCGCAGCAGTTCGAAAAATTTTCGCGGTTCGGGCATCTGCAATGCTTTGTGCAACTCCTGCCAGACACGCTCAGCGACCAGTGAGTTCAACTCGCCGCTAGCCGCGATCTGCTGCATCAACGTGATCGTTTCCGGTGCAACCGCAAAGCCAAGCGGCGCGAATCGCGCCAGGAATCGCGCGGCGCGTAACACACGCAGTGGATCTTCCACGAAGGCGCTCGACACATGCCGCAACACGCGTGCTTCGATGTCGCGCACCCCGCCGAACGGATCGATGAGTTCATTCGTGTCGATGTCTTTGGCGATCGCATTCAAGGTGAGATCGCGCCGCTCCAGATCCTGTTCGAGCGTCACATCGGGCGAGAAGCGGGTTTCGAAGCCGCGATACCCGGGGCCGGTTTTGCGCTCGGTGCGAGCGAGTGCGTATTCCTCGTTGGTCTGCGGATGCAGAAACACGGGGAAATCTTTACCGACAGGTCGAAACCCCTGGTCGATCAATTCTTCCGGACGCGCCCCCACGACGACCCAATCGCGCTCGCGCACAGGTAAGCCCAAGAGCTCATCGCGTACCGCGCCACCGACCAGGTAAATTTTCATGCCGTGAGTTTAGCGGGCCGTGGTGGTGGGTGTGGTGGCGTGTGCGGTAGGAACGCGCGTGTCTGAAGCGCGATGTAACCGTGCGAAGCTGTCATCTGTGGAAGTGCGAGCGCGTAGCCGGTGAGCGCGTAGCCGATGAGCGTGTAAGCGTGTGTAGACGTGTGATCGTGGGCGTGGGTGGATACTCTGTTGGCCCTGAGTCATTACTTCCGTTCGTGCTGAGCTTGTCGAAGCACGCGCC
>CAZIXV010000130.1:0-10207 GCA_964543105.1 uncultured Steroidobacteraceae bacterium | reverse complement strand
AACGCGCTCACGGAAAATGCGAACGCATCTCCCGTTTCATCCCACACCCCATCGGCATTCACTGCTTGCACACGAAACACAAAGTCGCCAGGAGGCACGTTCGTGTAATACGCCGAGCGACGCGGATCTGCCTCGCTCCATTGTTTGTCGTAACCGTCGAGTCGGTAGCGAAACCGCATCTCATGCGGCGCGGTGAAATTGATCGCGGTGAAATGGAATTCGAGATCGCGGCGCTGTGCTGGAAGTTGTTCTCCGGGCATCACGGCACGTCGATCCGCGAGCACGCTTTCGAGCAGCGCCTGCGGCGCCATGGAATCGATGTCGATTTCACGCGGGTCGATCGACGCCAGGCCCTGATGCGTCGGGAACCACAAGCGACCATTCTGGCTGCGCCAGCTTGCCGGCGCGAAAAAGCCGAGGTTCGACAGTGAATTGGAGCGCAGGCCGTTCGCTTGCGTGTAGGCATCCGATTCGATGCGAGTCAGCTCGCCGCGTACGAACGCCTCTAGATCACGTTTCGCAACACGCCAGATACCGCGTGTGCTGCCCATCCAAAGGTAGCCTTGATCGTCCTCGAGCAGCGTGAACACTTTGTTGTCGAACAAACCGTCTCGCTCTTGGATCGCGCTCAGCTCACCCTCTTTCCAGCGGTTGAGGCCGCCTTCGCTGGTGCCGATCCACAATGCGCCCTCGGCATCCTCATAGAGCGCCGTCACCGTGCCACTGCTCAATCCGTCGGCCGTCGTAATGCGCTGGAAGTCCCCCGTGCGATAGCGCAGAAAGCCGCGGAAGCGAGTACCGATGTACACCGTGCCGCTTCGCCCCACATGCAGCGACAATGCGCTGCTCGGTGGTATTCCCTCGACACTGCGTAATGCCTCGGGTCGCCCGTACAGCACTCCCATGGGCCCTGCGAGCCACAACTGGCCTTCGTGATCGATCACGAGCGTGTGCACGACCTCCTGCAAGCGCAATGGATTCGGCTCGACCGTGCCGTTGCGGATGCGATCCAATCGCAGATCGGTCGCGACCCACAAACTGCCGTCGTGACCTTCAGCCAAGGAGAACACAATGTTGGAAGACAGCCCATCTCGCGTCGTGTATTGACGCGTCGAGCCGTCGGCTGCGAACTGAGTCAGTCCCTGCCGAGTAGCAACCCAGCGATTGCCGGCTCGATCCTCGAGCACGGAATGCACCGCATCGGAGGCCAATGATTCGGCCGCGCCGATCGTCGTGAACTCGCCGAGATAGAAGCTGTTCAAACCACCGGCATTCGTGCCGACCCAGATCGTGCCGTCGCGATCCTCGAACAGCGTGCTCACCCCATCATTCGTCAAGCCGTCATCGGCGCTGAAATACTCCCAGTCATCGACGAAGCCGCCGCTGCTATCTTTATGCTTGCGCGCCAAGCCAAATGTGCCGCCCGCCCACAGACTGCCTTCGCGATCGATGAGCAACGCATTGATCGGAACTCCAGGCTGCAGCTGTTCGACGTGGACGAACTCATCGCCGATGAGGCGAAAGATCCCCAGGATCGATCCGATCCAAAGATCGCCACCACTGTCTTTGTAAAACGCGGTGACGTTGACGTGTCCATCGACATCGGGGCCGCGAAACACGGCGCGGTGAAATTGGCCGTCCTGATGCCGCAGCAGCATCGACATCGCATTCAGCCAGACGCGACCTTGCGTATCGGTCAGGGCGCTGCCGCCGGGCGCTCGCGGCAATGTCGGCAGCGGTGCGAACTGCATCTCACCGGGCTCGCGCACGTCGAACCCGCGACCGCTACTCACCCATAAACGTCCATTGGCTTCTTCGAGCGCCGAATGTGCGTAGTTGCTGCTCAACCCTTCATCGATGTCGAAACGCTCGAATTGTCCATTCGTCCATCGCAGCAAGCCGTTTTCGGTGCCGACCCACAGCGCACCGTCATTGCCCTTACGAATCGAGAGAATGGAATTGTTGCTGAGCGCGTCCGTGTTCTTCGAACTGAACACGGTGAAGCGCGCGCCATCGAAGCGCGCCAGGCCATCGCGCGTACCGAGCCACAGATAGCCGTCATCGGATTGAACGATGCTCGTAATCGTGTTCTGCGGCAGGCCATCTTGCGTCTGCCACGCTCGTTGCACGTACTGGTGAATGGACTTGGCCGGATCCAGCGCGTGTGCCGGCAGGCACAGCAGCCAGAGCAAAGCCACACCCCACACCATTTCCAGGTGCTTTCGTTGACAGCCCATCGGGCACTCCTTGGGTACCTGAAAAGCTGTAGCGACCCTGCGGGGGATTTCTTGAAAAAACAGGAGATAACGAGCGGGTGAAAAGACCGGAGCTGCGACCTGCCTCGCAATCCCGCAGGCAAGCGCTTGGGGATGCGCGGGTTAGCCGAGAATTTCGGCAGGCAGCGGCCCCGGCATCGATTGCAACCAGCGACGCACTTCCAGCACGCCGGAGAGCCGCCGTTTCGCCAACGTTGTGGCTGTATCGCCTACTTTGATCGAAACACCGCCCAGATCGTTGACGACGGCAAAACCGTCCTCATCCGTGACGTCATCGCCCAAGAACACCGGCGTGCGGCCGCTGAAAGGCGGCTCCGACATGAACGCCGCGATCGACGTGCCTTTCGAATAGCCGGTGGGGCGAAGCTCCAACACGCATTTGCCCGCTTGGAGCGTGAAGGTCGGCCCCAGCGATTGGCATAAACGGCGCATCAACATCAGCACATCACCGCTCATCTGCGGCGCGCGGCGAAAATGCAGCGCCAGACCAAAGTCTTTGTCTTCGAGAATCAATTCGGGATGTAGCGCGACGAAACGCTCGAGTTCACCGCGCGCGAGTGCAAGCGCCTGCGCGTCGAACACCGGACGCACGAGCGTGCCGCTCGCATCGCGACGCTCACATCCGTGTACGCCTGAGGCAATCAGGCGCAATGGCGCGAAGAGCTCATCGAGACTGGCAATGCTGCGTCCGCTGACGAGCGCGACTGCGCCTTCGAGCTTCAGCGTGAGCTCGAGCATCAGCATCTTCAGTTCATCGGGAACTCGAACGCCTTCCGGAGTCTCGGCGATGTCGAGCAGCGTGCCATCGACATCGAGGAAAAGCGCCCAGCCCGGATTGCGAGAATTCGTACGCGAGGACATTTCGGGGCCGAACCTTACTGCGATTTTCCCTGACCCTCAACCCTGGATTGGCCGCGCGTAACGCGAACCATTCGGCCAAAGTACTAATGCACGATCAGCGATACGCCGTAAGTAAGCTCGCTCAACTTCACACCTGATCAGCCGATACGTTTGCTATCCCGATCACTCTCGATGCTTCGTCCTCCTCGCAAGATTCCATGAGAAATAACCAGCCCGTCACCAATGACGAATACGTGCTGCCGAATGACGAAGTCATCATCACGCACACCGATGCCAACGGACGGATCACCTATGCGAATGGCGCTTTTCTGCGTAGCAGCGAATTCGCGTTAGACGAATGCCTGGGACAACCGCAAAACATCGTGCGTCACCCGGATGTACCGCCCGCGGCGTTTGCTGATCTGTGGAAAACGATTCGCGGCGGCGACTCCTGGAGCGGCGTCATCAAGAATCGCCGTAAGCACGGCGGCTTCTATTGGGTGCGCGCGAACGTCACGCCGATCCTCGATAACGGGCGCATCGCGGGCTACATGTCCGTGCGTGTCAAGCCGTCACGCGATGAGATACGTGAGGCCGAAAGAGGGTTCGCACAGTTGCGTCGTGGCGAGCGCGGCATCAGCTATCACAGAGGACAGTTCATCCGCTCGAACCTGTTCGCTCGATGGCGGCAGACACTGCAGCCGACGCTCGGCATCGGCAACTGGCTCGTCGTTGGCGCGATGTCGTCTCTGTTCGGCGGCATCATCGTCGCATCGTTGCTCGAACGCACCGCGCTGGCCGCGCTGCTTGGCACCTTGGGACTCGCAACCGCACTCGCGAACATGCTGTACATCCACATGCGTGTGGTCACCCCGATCCAGGCATTGCGCCGCACTGCGATGAAGATCGCCGGCGGCGATACGCAATCGCGCTTTCACGCCACCGGCGATGGCGAAATCGACGGACTTGCCTGCGCGCTGAATCAGCTCAGTTTGAAAATCAGCGGTGTACTGAAAGACACACGCGAGGCCATCGTCGCGATGCGTGACGACGCCCATGAAGTGCTCGAAGCCAACACGCAGCTTTCAAGACGCACGAATGCGCATGCGAGCGGTATCGAACAGACCGCTGCGGCACTCGATCAACTCACTGCCAGCGTCAGCCGCAACACCGGCAGCGCGCAACAAGCCGCAACGCTCGCAAGCGGCGCTTCTGCCGAAACGACGCGGGGTCGTGAAGTCGTCGGACAAGTCGTTTCGACGATGGCAAGCATTGCACAGTCGTCGCACAAGATCAGCGACATCGTCGGGATCATCGATGACATCGCCTTTCAAACGAATCTGCTCGCATTGAACGCGGCTGTGGAGGCAGCGCGCGCCGGCGAACAAGGTCGCGGCTTTGCGGTGGTCGCCCAGGAGGTTCGCCACCTCGCACAACGCTCGGCATCGGCGGCGAAAGAAATCGAAGTGTTGATTGCAGCATCGGGCGAAACCGTCGAGCGCGGTACGAAGCTCGCAAGTCAAGCCGAAGCAGCGATGATCGATGTCGTCGCCTCAGTGAAGCGCGTCAGCGACATGATCGCGGACATCGAAGCCGCAAGCTGCGAGCAAGCGACGGGCATTCAGCAGATCAACACCGCCGTTCACCACATGGACGAGATCACACAGACCGATTCGCAAATGGCCGAGCGCATCATCGAAACCGCACATCGCGTCGCTGAGCATTCCAGTCAGACACTGACCGCCGTCTCTGCGTTTTCCGCCATCACTCCTGCGACGCCATCCATCCCGGCGACGCCGACCGCGTCGAGCGAGACCCGACGCGCGGCGTAGTTACGATCCGGTCGATGCCCTAGCGATAGAGGCGTTGCCAGCGCGTCAGCCTTCCATGCGAGGCGCGTAGACGACGCGAAAACCGTCATTGCCGACGAGTTGCGACAACCGTTCGGTCAGCTCGCGCGTGGGCTTCACGCACCATTCCTCTGAAAGCGTCAGATCCGCGCGCGCCGCGGCGTTGTGGTAGCGAATGCCGATAGCGCACTGTCCGCCGCGGAATGGACGCAGCGTCTGCTCCAGCGTTTTGACGAATGAATGATCGACGCCTGCCGGCCAACGGATGAGTAAGCGACGTGCGTGCTGTTCGCGCGCCTGATCGATGTCGATTACACGCTTGGCGTTGAGACGCCACCCCTCGATGAATTCATCGAAGCGCAGCGAGCCTTCGACGATGAGGATTGCGCTCTTGGCGATCAGCGCGCGGTACTGCTGGTAGGTTTCCTCGAACATCGAAGCTTCGAGCCGCGCGCTGCGATCGTCCAAGGTGAAAATGATTCGGCTACCCCGCTTGCCCAAATCGAACACCATGCCGGCGACCGTCGCGGGCTTACCCTGAAAACGAAAGCCTTCGTTCTGGACGACCGGCCGATCGCCCGTCACATCCGCAATGCGTCCGCTGACGATCGGCTTCACCTCGTTCTCGAATTCCTCGAA
Source organism: uncultured Steroidobacteraceae bacterium (assembly GCA_964543105.1). Lineage (GTDB taxonomy): Bacteria > Pseudomonadota > Gammaproteobacteria > Steroidobacterales > Steroidobacteraceae > Steroidobacter. The sequence continues at coordinate 4,602 of CAZIXV010000130.1, read as the reverse complement.
CGGATGGCCGGTGAGATACAAACCCAGCGTGTCGCGCTCGCCATCCAAGCGCACCCGGCGACTCCAATCCGGCAACGTTTCGTTCACGATGACGGCGGGCGCGCTCGCGCTCGTATCCATCAACCCAAACATATCGTTCTGGCCGACGGCGCGCGCGCGAATGGTTTGATCTGCAAGTTGCATGGCGGCGGGCAACGAATGCATGAGCGTGGCGCGATTCTCACCCAGCGCATCGGCAGCGCCCGACCGGATGAGCGCTTCGAGCACGCGGCGATTGAGGCGTGCCTCATCGCTGCGCCGACAGAGATCACTCAAGTCGCGATACGGGCCATTTTTCTCCCGCTCGGCCACGAGCATCTCGATCACGTTTTGTCCGACGCCTTTGATCGCGCCGAGGCCATAGCGAATGCTGCTCGGGCCGCTCATGGTGAACATGTAGTTCGAACTGTTCACATCGGGCGGTTCGACCTTCAAGCACATACGGCGCGCTTCGTCGATCAGCGTCACGACCTTGTCGGTCTTGTCCATGTCGGACGACAACACCGCTGCCATGAACGCGGCCGGGTAATGCGTCTTCAGCCAAGCGGTTTGATACGACAGCAGCGCGTACGCGGCGGAGTGCGATTTGTTGAAGCCGTAACCCGCAAACTTCTCCATCAAATCGAAGATGTGCGCCGCCACGGATTCATCGACGCCGCGCTGGGTTGCGCCTTCGAGAAAGATCGAGCGCTGCTTGGCCATCTCTTCGGGCTTTTTCTTGCCCATGGCTCGACGCAGCAAATCGGCGCCGCCGAGTGAGTACCCTGCAAGCACCTGCGCAATCTGCATCACCTGCTCTTGGTAGAGGATGACACCGTAGGTCGGCTGCAGTACCGGCGTGAGATCGGGATGCAGGTAGTCGATCGGCCCCGTGGTCTTGCCGTGCTTACGCGCGATGAAGTCGTCCACCATGCCCGATTGCAGCGGACCGGGACGAAACAGTGCGACGAGTGCGACGATGTCTTCGAAGCAGTCCGGTTGCAGCCGTCGAATCAAATCTTTCATGCCGCGCGATTCAAGCTGAAAGACCGCGGTGGTCTCATGGCGTTTCAGCAAGTCGTACGTCGCCACATCGTCCATTGGGATCGCGGCGATATCGAGCGGCGGTTCGCCCTTTTTGGCGCGCTGCGCATTGATCGTCTTCAATGCCCAATCGATGATCGTCAGCGTGCGTAACCCCAAGAAGTCGAACTTCACGAGCCCCGCTTGCTCGACATCGTCCTTGTCGAATTGCGTCACGACGCTTTGGCCGTTCTCGTCGCAGAACAGCGGCGCGAAATCGGTGAGCATCGACGGTGCGATCACCACGCCACCGGCATGCATGCCGGCGTTACGCACTAGACCTTCGAGCGACATGGCCATCTTGATGACCATGCCGGTGTCTTCTTCCGTCTCGTAACGCCGTTTGAGTTCGGGCTCCTTTTCGAGCGCATCCTTCAAGGTGATGCCGAGCTCGAACGGAATCAGCTTCGCGATCGAATCGGCAAAACCGTAGCTCAAGCCATACGCGCGCGCGACGTCGCGTACGACGGCTTTTGCCGCCATCGTGCCATAGGTGATGATTTGCGAGACACGCTCGCGCCCGTAGTGATTGGCAACGTACTCGATGACGCGATCGCGCCCGTCCATGCAGAAGTCGACGTCGAAGTCGGGCATCGAGACGCGCTCTGGATTCAAGAAGCGCTCGAACAGCAGATCGTATTGCAGCGGATCGATATCGGTGATGCCGAGCGCATAGGCGACGAGCGAGCCGGCGCCTGAGCCGCGCCCGGGCCCAACCGGCACGCCGTTCTCTTTCGCCCAGCGAATGAAGTCGGCGACGATGAGGAAGTAGCCGGCGAAGCCCATCTGACAAATGACGCCGAGCTCGATCTGCAAGCGGCTCTCGTACGCTTCATGCGCGATAGGCTTGGTCGTCGCCACTTTGGCCAACTGGTTTAGGCGCAGCGCCAAGCCTTTCGCGGATTCCGCGCGAAGAAAGTCGTCGGTCGTCATTCCGCTTGGCACGGGATACGCAGGCAGCACCGACTTGCCGAGCGTCAACGACAGACTGCAGCGGCGCGCGATCTCCACCGAGTTCTGAATCGCCTCAGGGATATCCTTGAACAGCTCGACCATCTCTTCTGGCGAGCGCAGATATTGTTGTTCGGAATAGCGACGCGCACGCTTGGGATCGTCGAGTACGACACCGTCGTGGATACACACGCGTACTTCGTGGGCATCGTAATCTTCGCGGCGAATGAAGCGCACGTCGTTCGTCGCGACGACGGGCACGCCCAGATCCATCGCAAGATCGATTGCGCCGCGCAAATAAGGCTCTTCGCCGGGGCGGCCGGTGCGCTGCAGTTCGAGGTAGTAGCGATCGCCAAACAGCGCAAGCCATGCATCGAGTTGCGCACGTGCTTCATCGAAGCGGCCGGCAACGATGGCGCGGCCGACATCACCTTCGCGCGCCCCAGACAATGCAATGAGCCCGGCCGTGGATTCGCGATCCAGCCAGCTGCGATCAACCGTCGCTTGCCCCTTGCTCTGCCCTTCGAGATACGCGCGCGACACAAGGCGAGTCAGGTTCTTGTAACCAACCTCGTTCTGCGACAACAACAGGAGCTTCGTCGGCTCGACGCGCTCGCCAGGTTCGCAAGCTTCGCGAATCAATAGATCCACGCCGATGAGCGGCTTGATCCCAGTGGATTGCGCTGCGCGATAGAACTTCACCATGCCGAACAAATTGCTTTGATCGGTCAGTGCCACCGCCGGCATGCGCATGCGCGCGGCCGTATCCATCAGGCCCGCGACTTCGCCCTCGCCCTTGATGCGTACGACGCTGTCGAGGAGGGAGTACTCGGTATGAACGTGCAGGTGAACGAACATCGCCGCTCAACGCACCGCTTCGGCGGCGGCGGCTGCGCGTCGCGGCCGCGTCGTGACGCGCGGTCGGCGCGGCTGAAGTCCGGCAGCCACGCGAACCGGCTCGAAACTGCGGCGATGAATCGGCGAAGGACCAAGCGCGTCGAGCACCTGGTAATGCTGTGGCGTACCGTACCCCTTGTGGGTGGCAAAGCCATATTGCGGATAGAGGCGATCGAGCTCGGTCATCATGCGATCGCGCGTGACCTTCGCAAGAATCGACGCAGCGCCGATGCAGGTCTTCAAGTCATCGCCGTCGATGATCGCTTCGAACGTGCAATCGAATGCGAGCGCATTGAACGACGGACAACGATTGCCGTCGATCTGCACGTGCGCCGGGCAGATGCGCAACCCCATCAGCGCACGTCGCATGGCGAGGTGCGTGGCTTCCAGAATGTTGTGCGCGTCGATTTCTTCGACGTCTGCCCATGCGACGGACCAGGCGAGTGCATGGCGGCGGATCTTCACTGCAAGCGCTTCGCGCTCCTCGGGCTGCAGCTGCTTGGAATCCCGCACGCCGTGGATGCGGCGCTTGGGATCGAGAATCACGGCCGCCGCCACGACCGGCCCGGCGAGCGGACCTCGGCCAGCTTCATCCACGCCGGCGCACAGGCCGTCGCGCATTAGCTTGAGTCCGAGTTGTCCGGTCATGTTCTCTTCGCGTGAAAAAGTTCGACGATGGCGTCCGCTGCGCGCGAGCTTGCGTCGCGTCGTAGGGTCTCATGAATGTGGGTGAAAGTTTGCCCCAGCGCGGCTCGATCTTCACGAGTCAATTGCGCCAGCACGGCCGGGCCGAGCACCTCGGCGCGCACGTCATCGTTGAAGAACTCCGGCACGAGTTGCCGTCCTGCAAGCAGATTCGGTTGCGCAAAAAACTGTGCCCTGAACAGTTTCAATCGCTTGAGCAGGAAACTTGTCAGCGCACCTAACCGATAGGCGACAACCATCGGGCGTTTGACGAGCGTAGCTTCGAGCGTCGCCGTGCCTGACGCCAGCAGAATGACATCGCTCGCTGCCATGACTTCCTGGGAGTTGCCATCGAACAAGGTGACGCGCTCGAGCACGTCCGCTGCGGTCAGCGCTGCTTCGAATTGCTCGCGAACCGACGCACTCGCCATCGCCGCAATGAATTTGAGTTCCGGACGACGCTGCGCAAGCCACGCAACCGTGGCCGCGAAATCCGGGCCCAGGCGGCCGACTTCGCCCCGGCGACTGCCGGGTAGCAGACTCACATAGGTTGCGTTCAGGTCCAACCCCAATGCGGCACGCGTGGGTTCTTTGTCCATCGACATCGGGATCTGATCTGCCAGCGGATGCCCCACGAACTCGGCACGTACGCCATGCGCATCGTAGAACTGCTTTTCAAAGGGCAACAGACACAGCACCAGATCAACCGCGCGACCGATCGTCCGCACTCTCCCCTGCCGCCAGGCCCAGATCTGTGGGCTGACATATTGCACCGTGCGAAAGCCGCGCTCTTTCAAGCGCGGCATCACACGCAAATTGAACTCCTTCGCATCGACGCCGATGTACAGATCGGGACGCTCCTGCTCGACGCGCTCGATCAACCGACGGCGAATCGCAAGCAGCCGACGCAGATGGGGAATGATCTCGAATATGCCCATGACCGCGAGCGACTCGGCGCGCTCCCACGGC
>CAZIXV010000129.1:0-10208 GCA_964543105.1 uncultured Steroidobacteraceae bacterium | reverse complement strand
CTTCCGGCCAGCGCATCACGACCTTCGCCGATTCACCCTTCGCCATGATGTCGAAGGCGTGCTGGAAATTGGTGTAGGGCAGGCGATGGGTGATGACAGGGCGGATGTCGAGACCGCTCTGGAGTAGTGCGGCCATCTTGTACCAGGTCTCGAACATCTGCCGGCCGTAGATGCCTTTGATCGTCAGGCCCTTCAGGATCACTTCGTTCCAGTCGATCGCGACTTCATTTGGCGGGATACCCAGCATGGCGATGCTGCCGCCGTGATGTAGCGTGCGCAGCATGTCGCGCAAGGCCGCTGCGTTGCCGGACATTTCCAGTCCGACATCGAAGCCTTCCTTCATGCCGAGATCGCACATCGCCGCATCGAGCGACTCGCGTTGCACGTTGATCGCGAGCGTCGCGCCCATTTTCTTCGCGATTTCCAAGCGGAAGTCGTTCACATCGGTGACCACGATATGGCGTGCGCCGACGAAGCGCGTGACTGCCGTAGCCATGATGCCGATCGGGCCTGCGCCGGTGATCAATACGTCTTCGCCGACTACATCGAATTCGAGCGCCGTGTGAACGGCATTGCCGAGCGGGTCGAGAATCGCCGCGATTTCATCGTCGATCGCGTCCGGTAACTTGAATGCGTTGACGGCCGGGATAACGACGTACTCGGCGAAACAGCCGGGACGATTCACCCCCACGCCCATGGTATTGCGGCACAAGTGCCGGCGCCCGGCGCGGCAATTGCGGCAGAAGCCGCAGGTAATGTGTCCTTCTCCCGAGACGCGATCGCCGATCGTAAGGCCCGAGACTTCGCTGCCGATCTCGACGATCTCGCCGCAGTATTCATGACCGATCGTCATCGGCACCGGAATGGTCTTCTGTGCCCATGCATCCCAGTTGTAGATGTGCATGTCGGTGCCACAGATCGCCGTGCGCTTGACCCGGATGCGTATGTCGTTGTGACCGACGCGCGGAATCTCGACTTCGCGCAGTTCGATGCCAGGCGCGGCGTGGTGTTTGACGAGTGCATGCATCATGGAAGCGGTTAGCGGTTAGCGGTTAGCGGTTAGCGGTTAGCGGTTGGTGTGGAGCCTGTGAGTTACGCCACGACCCCTAGTTCCTTACCGACGCTCCGAAAGGCTTCGATGGCGCGGTCGAGTTGGGCCGTCGTGTGCGCGGCGGACATTTGCGTGCGAATGCGAGCCTTGCCGTGCGGTACGACAGGAAAGCTGAAGCCGATGACGTACACGCCTTCTCGTAGCAGGCGCTGTGCGAATTCGGTCGCGAGTTTTGCATCGCCGAGCATGATCGGGATGATCGGATGCTCGCCTGGGATGAGATCGAACCCAGCTTCCGTCATGCCGCGTCGGAAGTGCTGTGCATTCGTCTGCAGCCGCTCGCGCAGTCCGTCACTGGCTTCGAGCAAATCCAACACGCGAATGCTCGCGGCAGCGGCGAAGGGTGGAATGCTGTTCGAAAACAAATACGGCCGCGAGCGCTGTCGCAGCCAATCGACGATCGGCTTGCGCGCTGCGGTAAAACCGCCGCTGCCACCGCCGAGTGCTTTGCCCAAGGTGCTCGTCAGGATGTCGATACGGTTCATGACCCCCTGCAATTCATGGGTGCCGCGGCCGTGCTTGCCGATGAATCCTGTGGCATGGGAATCATCGACCATCACGAGAGCGTCGTAGCGATCGGCCAGATCGCAGATGTCTCGCAGGCGTGCGATCACCCCATCCATCGAAAACACGCCGTCGGTTGCAATCAAGCGAGTACGGCAGTGTTGTGATTCTTGCAAGCGTGTCTCGAGTTCATCGAGATCGTTGTTCGAGTAGCGAAAGCGTTGCGCCTTGCACAGCCGAATGCCGTCGATGATGCTCGCGTGGTTCAGCGCGTCACTGATGACGGCATCTTGTTCGTCGAGCAGCGTTTCGAACAAACCGCCGTTCGCATCGAAGCATGAGGAATAGAGAATCGTATCGTCGGTGCCGAGGAACGCGCTAAGGCGTCGTTCCAATTTCTTGTGGATCTCATGGGTACCGCAGATAAAGCGCACGGAAGCCATGCCATAGCCGTAGTGCTCGAGTGCATCGCGGGCGGCGTCGCGAATCGATTCATCATTCGCGAGCCCGAGATAGTTGTTTGCGCACAGGTTGATCACTTCGCCGTGATCGACGCGAACGATGGGCTGTTGAGGCGAGGCGAGCACTCGCTCCGCCTTGAAGAGACCTTGATCGTGAAGCGCGGCCACGTCCTGACTTAGTTTTTCAAAGAAAGAAGTGCGGTTCATTTGCAGTCTCGCGGCAGCGAAGGTGCGGAAATTGTGCCATGGGGCCTTGTGCGGGCGATTTCGGCTCCGCAGGCGAATTTTCGATAGCAACGCGCGTAACCTGCTCAATGTTCGAATTCGGGGTCGGTGATGCAGCCACAAAAAAAAGGGGCGGCTGTTGCCGCCCCTCTCAAGTGTGACGCTCGAACCGTTCGGCTTAGAACCGCTTGCGGAACGACAACCGATAGTTGCGTTGCAGCGGGCTGCCGAAGTACGCGCTGTACGAGAGCTGACTGCGCGAGAACTCGGGTTCCTCGTCCGTGAGGTTGTAGATGCTGAAGGACATCTGCATGTCCATCGGCAACTGGACGCGATACGTCAGATCGACGTTGTAGCTCGCTTTGAGTTCGCGGAACGATTGGATGGAGGTGTTCTGTGCAGCACAGAAGCCACGCACCGAGCCCGGGCCACCAAACTGGCCGGTGCCTGCTCCTTCCGGAACATTGCCCAAGTCACTCGTCAATTCGCCGCCCGCAGGACAAACGCCATTTGGACCTGTGGTGTGACCTGTCGGGCTACCAATGTTCGCGTTGGTCTCCCTGCCAGCCTCGAAAATCTCCAAGTCGTCGTTCTTGACGCCGGGCAAGTAACGCGCAAGCAGATTGAGCGTGTGCCGGCCTTGGCTGTAGTTCAAGCCGAAGTTGCCGCGCCACTCCGGCACCGTTTGCAGCAATCGTCCCGGGCCGGTGTTCGTTTGACCGATCGCGTCATATCCCTCCGCAACCGTGACGCCAAACATCTTGAAGTCTTCGATGTCGTACTTCAGGAAGTACGACAGGTCCACCGAAGGAATCAGCGTGCCGCCGAACACGTTGAAGCGATAGCTCGCGTTGAAGTCGATGCCTTGCTGAGTGATCTCGCCGCCATTGACTTGGTTGAACCCGCCGAAATAGTGGATCTCGCCACCAATCAAGTTGTCGAGCGTCATGCCGGGCGCGCACGCGGCACCGCCCGCGAGAACGACCACCGGATTGCCGCCGAGTCCTGGGTTCGGATCGAACAACGGGCTCGAGCAGTTGATGGGTGCGCTGCGGTCTCGAACGCCGTCGGTCAAGACGCGCAAGATGCCGTCGGTCGATAGCGAGCGCAGTCCCTGCTCCATGTCGTTCTGAAAGAAATCGATGCTCGCGGTGAAGTTGCCGAGCTGCGTGATGAAGCCGAGGTTGTAGTAGGTGCTTTCTTCGGCTTCGACGCCGACGTTGTCGTAGCTGTATACGCGATAGAGGCTCGATGAGTCGCCGAAGCCACCAAAGGAAGTGTTCGTCGTCGAGGTGCTTTCAGAGCGGCCGTCATCCTCGGGTGGATTGACCTGACTGAATGTCTTGCCGATGCTGAAGCGCACCGCCAACTGATCGAGTGGTTGCCATTTGATCGCGCCCGCGGGTACGAAGACTGAGTTGTCGACGTCCGTGAGATCGGAATAGAACTTCTCGTAGCGGCCTGCGATTTGCGCCGTGATCGAATTCGTCAGCGGCAATGCCAATTCGCCAAACACCGCGGCGACTGGATAGTAGCGATCGAGATTCTGAGTCGTACCGAGGACGGTACTGTTTCGCGTCATCACGAGCGGACCGGTTTCGAAGTCGCACGTCATGACGCCGACAGTGGCGCACGGATTGAGCGATTCGTTACTCAGCGGATCGAGCGTGAATTCCTCATCGGTACGGCGGAACTGACCGCCGAGTGCGACGGCGACTGGCCCGCCAGGCAACTCCCAGCCGATATCGCCGCTCAACAGGACATCCGCAACGACCATGCGATATTGGCGCTCGAGGCTGATGGGGACGTACATCCATTCGACGAGCGCGGGGTCGTTTGCGAGCGCCGGGTTGTAGCCGGGATTGACCTGCCCGGTGTAGATGTTGCGCTCTATGGCTGAGGAGAATGGATTGAACCACAGGCAACCATTGGCGCCGGCGGTCGTGCCCGTGCAATTCGGGCCGCCCAAGCCATTGAGCGCCGCTTGCAGCCGATCGACGAGCATGTCTTGCGCTTCCACCACGTAATCGACTTGCGAGTACGTGCCGGCAACGCTCCAGCCCAGCCGCGTCCCTAAGAACTCCGGCAAGTCGCCTTTGAGTTCGACGGTGGCGCGATACATCTCGGTGTTGTTTTGCTGGATGTCGTACTTGCCGTTGATTGGATGTCCACCCGCGCCGAAGGGGCGCCACAAACCGAAGGGGAGGGACACACGACCGGCCAGGATGCCCGCACGTTGCGCTGGTGTGAATGTCGGCGTGCCGTCCGAATTGACGAGTGCATCAAGGAGCGGTGCGACCGCTGGATTCCGACCCGACACGAAGTAGACCGGACTCTGCAGCACGTTTTGCCGGTTCGTGCCGACCATCGGCCACGACAGCGGGATCGAGCTCGGCGACATCGAGATGTCCGGCAAGTCCATCTGGTTGTAAGTCACCTCCGCATGCAATTCCAGCGAGTCGGTGAGCTTGAAGTTCAGCTCGCCATAGAACTGATAGGTGTCGGATTCTTCGACCAGCTTTTCATAGCCCACTTCATGGAAGTGGCACGCAGGGCTGGGTGTCGTACTCCAGCCGGCGAAGCCGCCGAGTTCGGTGCAGTACGGATCGCGCATCGATCCGCCAGCGCTCATATGGCGATCACCCGTATAGCTCCCGGGCGTAATTGGAAAGCCGAAGCCGGTGGCCGTCAAAAATTGGTATGAACCTGGCGAACCCCAGGATGCCCAGGGGTTGTTGTTCTCGAGGTAATGTCGCTGGGTGAAGTCTCTGTCGGATGCCATCAACGTACTGCGATGCTGATAGCCGGCGACGAGCAGCACATTGCCGCGGTCGAATTTGGTGCCCCACAGGATGTCCGCCGTGTAATCGCCGTCGGAATCGTCGATGTAACGATAGTCCGCGTTGATCTCGATCCCATCGATGTCACGACGAGTGATGTAGTTGACGACGCCGCCCATGGCATCTGCGCCGTAGGTGACCGCGCCACCTTGCTTCAGGGTTTCGATACGACCGATCGCCGCTTGTGGAATCCAGGAGATGTTGTTGAAGCGGCCCGTCGTGACGGAGTACTGCTCAGGAAAGCGTCGGCCGTTGAAAATGACGGTCGTGTAGCGTGAACCGAGGTTGCGCAGGTTCACCGTTGCGGCGCCAATGGGGAAAGTATTCGAGCGATCCGCTTCGCCCGCCACCTGACCGATCTCGCTCATGGTCTTGACGAGATCCATCGCGGAGGGGCGGCCTAGATTGTCTAGATCATCGAGCGTGATGACCTCAACGGGGAGCGCAGAATCTTCAGGTGTGCCTTCGATCAAACTACCCGTCACGATTACTTCTTCGAGTTCAGACCTCCTGGTGTCCTGTGCAAAAAGCTGGGCGCTGCACAATGTCATCGAGATCGCCGCGGCGAGCGAAAGTCGCACACGATCGTTATGCATGCTAGGCATGACGAATTCCCCCTAAGGCGGCTCGCGTCTCGTGGCGAGCTCACTGAAATTGATTGATCAGAGTGACCGAGCTAAGCGGGCTGAGTGCTACAGCTTCGGCGTTGATTGACTCTTGTTCCTCCTTTGCGATCGGTAGCGCGGTTCATCCATCATCGCTTGAGATGATGATTGCAAAAACTTAACCCTTTACTTGCGAGGAAAACAGTTCGGTTTGCAAATGTTTGCTATTGGCGCATCAACGTTGAGCCGCCAACGCAGCGACGACGGCATCGCAGGCGCAGACGAGGCGAAAAAAAACGCCGCTGAGATTGCTCTCAGCGGCGTTGACTGGCTGCACTTTTTCAGATTTTTAGAAGCGCTTTGAGACACCGAGTTTGAACGTGCGGCCCAGCGGGCTGCCGTAACCGGTGTTGTAAGGCACCACGGCACGGTCGAATGACGGATCCTTGTCCATCACGTTGTTGACCGTCAGCGTGGCAGACGTCTGTGCCGGCAACTCAACTCGATAGATGAGATCGAAGTTGAGCCACGCGTCGATCGTTTGCCCAGCGAGCGTCGCGGTGTTCTGGCTTCCGCAGAAGCCGCGCGTACCCGCACCCGGCTGTCCTGCAGGGACCGTACCCGTTGCCCACTGACCCGTACCTGCGCCTGCCGGGACGTTGCCAAGATTGCTCGTCACCGGGCCGGGCACCAAGCACGTACCGCCATTCGCTGTGATGCCGCTGGCATCGCCGATATTCGCGTTCTTGTTCCCTGTTGGTGCGAATTCGGTATTGCCGTCGTTGATGATCTTCGGCACGTACTGGCTCTGGATGTTCAGCATGTGACGGCCAAAGTTGAACATCAGGCCGGCGTTGGCGCGGTACTTGGCAACCGACTGAGTGATACGGCCGGGCCCGCGATTGGTGAAGCCGAGGCCGTCGTAGCCATCTGCCACTTTCACGCCGCCGAGAACGAAATCGCCCAACTCCCATTTGAGGATGCGCGAGACGTCGACTGACGGCGTGATGGAGCCCGACCCAACGTCGAACCGATAACGCATCGACAGATCGATGCCGCTGGTCTTCAGTTCACCGGAGTTGGTCTGACCGTTGCCCGCGAAGTAATTCACGGTACCGCCCGCCAAGTCAGCCATCGTTGTCACGCCTTGAACGCACGGGTTCGCGAGTTCGACGAACGGACGGCCTCCAAGCGCATTCACCGGATTCGTCAGCGACGGGCTTGCGCAATTCATCAGCACATCGCCAGCGGGCGTTGGGCTGGTCGGAATCGCTTCGGCCAACGTATCGACGATATTCGCCGACTGCATCGTGCGGGTGTAGTCGTTGATGGAGATATCGTAGTAGTCGATGTTGGCGGCGAAGTTGCCCAGGTTGACCAGGAAGCCAATGTTCAAATATTGGCCTTTCTCCGGTTCGACATCGATGTTCGCGTGGTTCTCGACCTGGTACGCGAAATCGCTGCCCAAGCCTGTATAGCGCGCGCTGCCCGCCGACGGAGTCAAGATGGGATCCCGGTTGCGTGGCGGATTCACCTGCGAGAAGGTTTTGCCCCAGGCCGCACGCACACCGAGTTGGTCGATGGGCTGCCATTTGATGGAGGCGGCGGGCACGAACACCTCGTTGTCGACGTCGGTCACGTCTGAGAAGAATCTCTCATAACGTCCCGCGAGCGTGACATCGACCGTGCTATGCACCGGCAGCCGCGTTTCGAAGAAGCCCGCCGCCACAGGATAGTGGCGCGCTTCCGGTCGATATTCGTTAGCCGCTGCCCCGAAAATGAGCCCCTGGCGGTTGTACATCCAAGGTCCCACTTGAGCCGAAGAGTGGCAGTCGACGACGCCGACTCTCGTGCACGGATTGTTGTTGCGGTTGCTGATCTCATCCATCGTGACGCGCTCGTCCTGGCGACGGAATTGACCACCAAAGGCGATCGCCACCGGACCGCCGGGCAGCTCGAAGCCGAGCGTGCCGCGGATGATGGGGTCGACCACGTAGTTCTTGTATTCGCGTTCGAACCAAATTGGCTGATACAGCCAGTCGACGAGCTCGCGACTGTTGGCGAGCGACGCTTCGTAGTACGGATTCGTCGCGCCTGTGAATATGTTGCGTGAGATTGCCGAAGAAAAAGGATTGAACCACTCGCAACCATTCGCGCCAGGCGTGTTTCCGGTGCAATTCGGGCCGCCCAAGCCATTGAGGGCGGCTTGCATATCGTCGACGAGAATGTCTTGTGCTTCTTTCAAGTCTTTGACGTAGCTGTACGTCAGGCCGATCTCCCACTCGAGATCCGACCCCCAAAACTTCGGCAAGTCGCCGCCAATGGCTTCGGTGATCCGGTACATCGTGGTGTGGCCTTCTTGGCGATCGACATCGCCGAGGGGTGAGCCGCCGCTGCCGAATGGTTTCCACAAATAGTTCAGCAAGCCCACACGGCCGGGGGCATCTGGATTCGTGATCGCTGCAATTTGCGCAGCGCTGAATGCCAGCGAGCCGTCGGAATTGCGCAGGTCATTGTTGAGCAGATTGGCCACCGCAGGATGGGTGCCTGGAACGTAGTACGCATTCGTTACGCCGACCACCTGTTGGCGTGCGTTGGGGCCCGTGCCGTCGAGCGGCCACGCCGAGGGGTTGTTCACGAACGTACTGCCGAGCGCGATATCGGGAATATCTTGACGGTAGACCAAGGCCTCAGTGTGGAAGCGCAGCCCGCCAACTTCGGCGTTGTGCTCCAGATAGAAGTTGTAGCTCGTTTGTTCAGAAACGAGTTCTTCCAATTCCGCGGTGTTGGTATAGCAGCCGGGTGTCGGCGTATTCGTCCAGCTTGCAAACCCGCCGAGTTCTGTACACCCCACATCGCGAACCGAGCCGCCAGCACTCATGTGCAGCTCGCTACCAGGCATTTGGGTCGGGGTGAACAGCGTCTGCCCCAACCCCGCAAGTGGGCGCATGAAATTCAGCGTGCCTGGATTCGAGACGGCAGAGGTATAGCTGTGCCAGCTCTCTGGATTCTCGAGGAAGTGTCGTTGCGCCCACGGACGATCGATCGAACGCAGCGCGCTGCGATGTTGCACGCCGACCGAGACGAGCAGATCACCGCCGGCGCCGAGGTTCTTGCCCCACAGCAGGTCTGCACTGTAATCGCCGTCGGAATCATCGATGTAGCGATAGTCGGCGTTGAGTTCGAGGCCTTCGAAATTCTTGCGAGTGACATAGTTGACGACACCCGCCACGGCGTCGGCGCCATACGTCGCACCACCGCCAGCCTTGAGGGTTTCAACGCTGCCGAGCGCTGCGTTCGGGATCCAGGCGACGTTGTTGAAGCGACCGGTGTTGACCGAGAACTGTTCTGGGAAACGACGGCCATTGAACACGACGGTGGTGAATCGTGAGCCGAGGCTGCGCAAGTTCACCGTCATTGCGCCGATTGGATAGAAGTTGATGCGGTTGTTTTCACCGGCGACCGTACCGGACTCCGACATTGTCTTGATGAGGTCGAGATTCGAGGGGCGACCCATGTTTTGCAGCTCTTCGAAGGTCACCACTTCGACGGGCATCGCAGAGTCTTCGGGTGTACCGCGTAGGAAGGAGCCGGTAACGACAACTTCCTCGAGTTGTATCTTCGTCGCTTCTTGCGCGTTGGCTTGAGTGCCAGCAAGGACCATTGAGATCGCAGCAGCCAGTGATAGCCGCGCACGATCTGCCTGTGTAATCGACATGCGTCTTTCCCCCGTTGAATTGCCTGTGTTCAGGCGGCGCTCGAATTGAAATTGTTGATCGACAGGAGCTCTTGCGAGTTCTCCGAAGCGCATGCCCCTGCGTGGCGCGTCTGCGTCGTAAGATCACGCAAGTGTGGATGGCGGTGAGTCCCCCTTATTTCGTCGTCGTCGGTGTTCCGCTCTAGAGGCAGAATCTCGTGTCGGCGCTTGATGCCAGTTGCCGACATTTACGAATAAGTACCCTCTCGCACACAAGTCGACGAGTTTCTTTGCAATTGTTGACCCTTGATGAGTCTATGGCGCGGACGGAACTTAAGAAGTGGTGATGTGAGATGTGCAAGACGCGATGAGCAGGGCCGTTAGTACGACCACTCGTTGAGAGTGCCTACTTTTTGCGCCGCCAAATAAAAACGGGCGATCCACGAAAGGATCGCCCGTTGACTTAGGCTCAGTTTGCTTGGTTAGAACTTCTTTTTCACGGTGAGCTCGACTTGCCGGCCGAGCGGATTGCCGATGCGTGGGTCATACCCGAACTCTTGGCGTGATGCCGGCGGATCTTCATCCGTGAAGTTCAGGACTGACAGACCAAGCGTGGCCCATGATGCACGCCACAAGTAGTGGAGATCGCCCGTCTTCCAGTCTTCCCCGAATACGCCGTAGCTCGTGATGTCAAATGGCGTAGTCACCCCAGGCTGTTGCCCGGCGGGCCTCAAGCCGGTTGCGCTGGTGTTGAGAGTTCCATCG
>CAZIXV010000128.1:0-10211 GCA_964543105.1 uncultured Steroidobacteraceae bacterium | reverse complement strand
CGCCGCCGACGATCTCGACGAGCTTGCCGTCCATTCGCTTCAAGGAATCAAGCAGGCGACCCAGCTCATCGCTGCTTTCCACGCGCACCTCGTTACCGAGTTCGCCACTCGCGATGCGATCGGCAATGTTCACCGCTGCGCTCAACGTGCTGACGATCGAACGCACGAGGATGTATCCCAGGAAACCCGCCAAGCCTGCACCCAACAGAATCGCGCCGACGATGATCGCGGAATTGCGCTTGAAACCGCCTTCCGCATCAGCGCGCATGCGCTGCGCCACTTCGATCTGGGTAGCGAGCAAGGTTTCGCTCAAGCCCGTGAGCTTGTCGTAGGCGGGGCGCGCCTTTTCGATCAACAAGCCTTCGGCCGTACTGAACGTGCCCGCTTGCGCAGCAAGCAACGCATCCTGCAGATAGCCCAGCACTTCGGTGCCGGTGCGGCCGAAGTCATCGACGATGCGTCGTTCTTCGGCCGTAAGCTCAGTCGCCTGCAACTGCGCCAACAGGCCCTTGACCTCGACTTCGCGCTCCTTCAGCAGATCGAGCGACGCTTTGACGGCGCCCGCATCCTGACGGATGACGACATCCTCCGCGCGCGTCAACAATTCGCGCTCATGCGATTCGATCGTGCCCACCCAGCCGGTCGGCATGAAGCGGTTCGAGAAGATCGAATCGAGATCCGCGTTACTGGATTTCGTGCCGGACCAGCCGACGACCCCCACCGCAACCATGATGATCGTCGTCAGCGCCAGCGTGGCGAACAACTTGGCTCTGACCCCGAGATTGAACACGTTCATTTTGCTTCCTTATCAATCTGTCATGCGAATTTCGAAAAACCAAATCACGCGGCGATCCGCTGCGACGCGAGACGAATGAGACCGGGCACATCAAGGATCAGCGCCACTTGGCCATCGCCAAGAATCGTTGCTCCCGAGACGCCATCGACGCGACGGAAATTTGCTTCGAGCGATTTGATGACGACTTGCTGTTGACCGAGCAGATCGTCGACGAACAGACCAACGCGGCGGCCTTCGCCTTCGACGACCATGATCAGGCCCTCGTGTAGTTCCTTCGTACGCGGCTTCGTGTTGAAGACTTCGTACAGACGCACGACTGGCAGATAGTTGTCGCGGAACCAGAAGACCTCGCCTTGGCCGGCGACGCGATTCACGCTGTCGGGTGTCAATTGCAACGATTCGATGATCGTAACGAGCGGCACGATGTAGGTTTCATCGCCCACGCTCACCGATTGGCCATCCACGATCGCAAGCGTCAGCGGCAGGGTGATGATGAAACGCGAACCCTTGCCGAGCTGCGAGCGCACTTCGATCGTGCCGCCGAGTTCTTTGATGTTGCGCCGAACCACATCCATGCCGACGCCGCGGCCGGAGATGTCGGTGGCTTGATCTGAGGTCGAAAAGCCCGCCAGGAAGATGAGCTCATAGATCTGCTCATCAGTGAGCTGCTCGTTCGCGCCCACGAGGCCGCGGTCGCGCGCTTTGGCAATAATGCGATCCTTGTTCAGACCGCCGCCGTCATCCCCGACTTCGACCGTGATGCTGCCGCCCTTGTGATAAGCCTCCAGATGCACGGTCCCCGCTGCCGGCTTGCCCGCCGCCGCACGCACATCCGGCATCTCGATGCCGTGATCGACGCTGTTACGCACCAAGTGGACGAGCGGATCGCCGATCTTCTCGAGCACCGTCTTGTCGAGTTCGGTCTGCTCACCGGTCATCTTCAGATCGACCTGCTTACCCAAGCGTCCGGACAGATCACGGACCATGCGTGGGAAGCGGCTGAAGACGAAACTGATCGGCAACATGCGCACGCGCATGACGCTTTCCTGAAGCTCGCGCATGTTGCGTTCGAGTTGCGCAAGGCCGGAGCGCAATTGCTCGGCGACCGGACCTGCGACTTTCGAGCCGAGCTGGCTCAGCATCGATTGAGTGATGACGAGTTCACCGACCGTGTTCATCAGCTCATCGATTTTCTCGGTGCTGACGCGAATGGAGCTGCCATCGCCGATGCCTTGCTGATGCTTCGGCGCTTCGTGATCGCCGCTACTGGCAACGGCGGTCAACTGCGGACGTGATGTTTCAGCCGCGGCCGGCTTCACATCGGCGATGGGGGCGGCGGCTACGGACGGCGCAGGTGCTGCTTGCGGCTCGGCGCTTTCCGCGACGATCGTGAGTTCACAGTCGCCTTCGGCCCAATCGAATACCTGATCGATGTTCTCACGCGTCGCGTCGGTGTCGACCGTCAACTCCCACGCGAAATAACACGACGTCGGATCGAGCGATTCGAGCGGCGGTAGCGCTTTGGTTTGCGCTTCGACGGTGAGGTCACCGAGTTCGGCAAGCTCGCGCAACATGCGCAACGGATCATTGCCGTGTACGAACAACTGCGGGAACGGGCGGAACGAAATGCGAAATCGATGCGCAGCGGCTGCTTTCGACGCCGCGGCGGGCGCGCTTGCAGGCGCTGCCGGTGCTGGCGCGGGCGCCGCAGCCGACTCCTTGTTCAGAATCGCCACTTCGAGATCGAACTGCAGATCCGCGACGCGCTGCGCATCCATCGGCTCTTTGTGCTGAACCGCACGCAGCATCTCGCGCATCACATCGACGGATCTGAGCAATAGATCCGTGATGGCGCGCGTGACTTGCATGCGATTGGCGCGCAATTCATCGAGCAGCGTTTCGCAGGTGTGCGTGAAGGACGCCACTTCGCTGAAGCCGAAGGTGGCGCTGCCGCCTTTGATGGAGTGCGCCACTCGGAAAATGGTGTTGATCAGCTCGGGTTCGGGCTGGCCGACATTGAGCTTCAACAGCGATGCTTCCATCGTATCGAGCGCCTCGTAGCTCTCGTCGAAGAAGGCATCGTGAAATTGTGCGAGATCGAGCGCCATGATTACCTCAACACGCGCTGCATCGTGGCCACGAGCGACGCGGGATCGAACGGCTTCACGATCCAACCGGTAGCGCCGGCTTCCTTGCCTTCGCGCTTGCGCTCGGCAGATGACTCGGTCGTGAGCATGAGAATGGGCGTGTGCTTGTAAGCGCTTTCTGCGCGCAAGGCCCGGATCAGGTCGATGCCATCCATGTGCGGCATGTTGACGTCGGAGAGCACCAGGTCGAACGTGTGTTGGCGCGCGAGCGCGAGCGCTTCTTCGCCATCGACAGCTTGCGACACCTGAAAGCCCGCCGCGCTCAACGCGATGCGCACCATGTCGCGCATCGAGGGGGAATCGTCGACTGCAAGGATGTGTGTCATGCCGCCTCCGCAGGCAGCGCGAGCAAAGGAGCCACGCCCAACAGCCGGGCGGCATCGCGCAAGACTTGCGGCACCACGCCCCAATCCACCCCGAGATTGCGCTCGGCGCGGTCGCGGACGAAGGCGCACAGCAATTGCATGATCGCGGTATCGACCCGCTCGACACTCGCTGCGTCGATGACGACCGCTGCGGGCTCCTCGAGCAGCTGCAGCAACTGGGTTTGCAGACCGGCTGCGTCCTTCACGGAGCAATGCGACGCCAACGTGACAGTCGGCGCAGACGGGGCCTCCGGCATCGCCGGCGCCACGGGTGCTTGCGCCGACTCGGCCGCAGCCGCCGGCGCTGGCTTACCTGCCGCCGAAGCGGTTGAGGCGCGTTTTCGTTTGGGCGTTTTCGTCGACATGCGTTCTTCGTTCAGAGAGCGTGCGTACACACGGGGCCGCTCGAAATTCACGGTTTCGCGAACCGTATCGGCCATTCAACGGGGGGCTTTAGGTGAGCTGGTTAACAGAATGGACTCACGGTCGACGTTGACGCCCGACGGTTGGCAGTTGACGGTTGACGGTTCGGAAGAGCGGGCCGTGTAACGACGTGTAGACGTGTAGACGTGTAGACGTGCAGGCAAGCTTGCTCGCTGGCCGGCTAGCCCGCGCGCGAACGCGTTCTGGCTGTCAACCGTCAACTGTCAACGGCCAACGCGAGCCCGGGGGCGAGCCAGCCCTCAAGCGCGCGCCTTCCCTGCCGTTAAATTCTCAGACCTGGATCACGGCAGCCGGCCTGGCAATGAGCACCACCATCAACGCGCACGAATTCGAACGACGCATTACAAAGCGTTGCGTGCTTTTGCGCCTGCGCAGGATTGGGCCGTGCGCATTGACATAACCAATCTGCGGATTCCTGCGGTATCGCCCGGTACGACGGCAAGCCTGCTTGCAGATTGGCGCGTGGGCGCCGTGTTGCAGGCCGTCGCGTCGCGCGATGCTGGCAGCGGCCAGCTCTTCTTGAATATGGGCGGCCAACGCTATCCCGCACGTCTTGCTTCACACACCGGCGAAGACGGACCAGCGGATGGCGAACAAATGACCTTGCGCGTCTTGCGCAATAGTCCTGTGCTCGCGCTAGAACGCATCGGCGGCGGAAGCGCGGCGAAGCTCGATCCTCAAGCGGTGAGCGAGGCGTTACGAAAATTCGTCCCGCGGCAAACGAATCCTGCTCCGTTGTTGTCGAACCTCGCATGGATTGCGCGCGGAGGCGCCGAGTCGCTGCCACCCTCCGTTGCGCGACTGGCCGAGCGTCTGTGGCAGGCGCTGCCGAATCGACAAGACATGAGTAATCCGATGACGCTCGAGCGTGCGCTCGGCCGCTCCGGTGCCTTTCTCGAAGCCGCTTTGTTGAAACACGATGGCACGCCTGCTGCGCAAGCCGCCGTCTCGGGCGATCTCAAGACGTTGATGCTGCAGCTGGCACAGGCGTTGCGCGGGCAAGGCGCGCGCGCCAGCGGCGCCACATTCGCCGATTCGACGCCGCATGCACCGCTGCCGACCGCGAATGGTCCGTTGAGCGCATTGGCGTCGGCGCCTGCGACGCTGGCGCTGCTCGAGAGCGGTCTCGATCAAATGCACGAACTCGCGCGGCAAACCGAGGGCGCACTCGCACGCATGACGACCACGCAAGTCGCGAACAGCGCGCACGAAGGCCCCCAGACTTCTCTTCTGATCGAGTTGCCCATTCGTCATGAAGATCGCGCCAGCATGCTGCGCCTGCGTATCGAACAGGAATCACGCCGTACTCAGCATGATGGCGGCGATGCCTGGACGGTGGAGGCGGCACTCGACCTGGGCGCCGCGGGCGCCTTGCATGCGCGTGTGTCCTTGAGCGGTTTTCGCGTTGGCGTGCAATTGCGCGCGGACTCGCCTGCGATCGTCGATGTCATGAACGCCCGCGCAGGCGAACTCGAAGCGATGTTGCGCGATGCCGGACTCGACGTAGAGCGCATCGTGTGTCGCCACGGCATGCCGGTTGGCGACCCAGGACAACGACTCACGCGACTACTGGATGTGCGCGCATGAGCGAGAAACCTCGTAATCCGCTCGCCGTCGCGCTGCACTACAACGGCAATGGCGCGCCCCGCGTCGTCGCGAAAGGCAACGGCGATGTAGCCAATCGCATCATCGAAGTCGCACGCGAACACGATGTGCCGCTGCAAGAAGACGCCGCACTTGCTGCGACGTTGTCGCGCATCGACCTCGGCCGAGAAATTCCGCGCGAACTATTCGTCGCGGTCGCGAACGTGCTCGCGTTCGCGTGGGCGGTGACGGGGAAGAAGCCCGACGGTGGACCGCAGCGGTAAGTAGTGGTAACTGGCTACAGGCTACAGCCAGAGTCAGCCCAACTCAGCGTCTTGCTGTCGCCTGTCGCCTGTCGCCTGTCGCCTGTCGCCTTGTTTCAGCCCACCACGCTCAACAACGAGCCGCGCTTACGCCCCGTCGCCGGTGGCGCTGGTTCCTGAGCGACCGGTGTGGGTGCAGGTGCGGGTGCAGGCACGCGGACGGATTCCTGTGCTTGTTGTTTGAGCCTGCTGATCGCGACTTCACCGCCACCGCGTTTGGCGCCGTGTAAGCGCACGAGCAAGTCTGCTTCATGGCGCGTGATGCCGCAGTTGGCGATGAGTTCATCCGCGTCCGCGCCATTCTTGGCAAGACGCGTAGCCATATCATAGCCGCGCTGCGATGCGACGATGCTCGCGGGCGCGAGGCGCGTACCGACCTCGGCGCGCTCACTCATCGACTCGATGCGTGCGCTCATCACCGTCACGGTTTCATGCAAGCTGCGCAGTTCATTGAATGCGCGTTCGAGCTGCTGAGCCATACGCGCATTGTTTTGTTCATCGGTGCGCCGCCAGCGAATGAACGCCAGTGCAAACACGCACAACGCGCCGATCAACACCACCGCCCGCACGGCGATCAGCACGATATCCAACGAGGGGTTCGGCAACGTCTCGAACATTCGGCCGCTCCTGTGACGCAAATCACGTTTGACGTCGCCTTTCGATGAAGCGTCAAACAACTGACGCTCGCCAACGACGTTCGGGATTGATCAAGCAGGAAGTGTGCCAAGCATCGAAGGTGATCTGGTGATCTGGTGATCTGGTGATCTGGTGATCTAGGTGATGGGTGATGGGTGTTCTCTCACCCGCCTGCGGGGGAGAGTTAGAGAGGGGGTCTGGCCAGCTGACTAGCTGGCTAGCTGACCGGTTGGCTCGCGCTCAGCTCCCCACTTTCACCAAATTCACCGTCTCACTATCCATATCGAACTCGATGCGCGCTTCGCCGCGTTCGAGTTGCTGCATCACATGCGCGACTTTCTCATCGAGCGAATACTCGCGTTCGCCGTAGTCGGTGCCTTCGCGCAGCACGAACGACTCGATGACGCCGCGTAGCGCGTCGGGTGACAGCTCGCGGTAAGGGATGACGACGGGCGACTCGCTCATGGTCAATTGCTACGCACGCGCCGCACCGGCAGCGGCACATTGCAGACTTCGATTTTTCCGGCTGGCACCTTGTACCACTCGTCCTGACGATTGCGGCGCGCCTCGATGTTGCGCTCGAACGCCGGCGTATCGGTGCGCAGAGCTTCAAGCGGCGTGCGCTCTGCTTCGGGCAGGTCAGCAGCGATGCGAATCGATTTGATGACGGTGTGTTGCGAAGGGTTCTCGTAAAACCCCATCGAACCCTTGCCTCGAGGCAGTGAGGCGAGCAGATCCATGCCTTGCACGACGCGGCCGACGAGCGTGATGTTGCGATCCAGATGCCGCGGCGCATGGCCGATGACCGCATATAACTCCGCACCGCTGCCGCTGTCGGCCGCATTGCCGCGCCCGACGCCGATCATGCCGTAGCAGTGAACCGCCCACGCTTGCCCCGTCTTGGATTCGCGCGCCGCAGGAAACCCGGCGGCAAACCCCGTTTGCGGCGCGTAGGCATCGGGATCCGGTAACGGGGTGAAGGGCAAAGCAACGGCCGAGCGCGTGAATTCGGCCGGAACGCGCAACTTCGCCTCACCGAAGGAGCCGGCAAAGTTCGCATCGCCCCATTGCGTCACGAAGTTGTCCTGCACGCGATTGATGCGCTGTTGATCGAAATACTTTGCCCGCACGAGCGCCTTGATATTGGCGACGTGATTGGGCGCAAAGATCGGCGCCAGCTCGATGACGACGCGCCCGCTCGTCAGCTCCATATAAAGCGTGTCGTTAGGATCGAGCGGACGCCACTGCGAGGGCTCGGTTTGCGCCATCGCCATGGACGACAAGGCAATCATGAGTAGAAGCGCGCAGCGCTGCAGAGTTTGTCGTTGCATGGTCTCGGATTTGAGCATAGACGCGCTGGGACGTGTGAGCGCGCCGGCGTGAACGGAACGCGTAAACGTGTAGGCGTGTAAACGTGTAACAGAGCCTGTGGACGCGCGCTTACCGTTACACGCGCGTGAACGCGCGCCTTACACGTCTACACGCTTACACGTCTGCACGCGCGCGGGTCGCGCGCTCTGACCGTCAACAGTCAACGGGCTCGGCCGCGAGGCCCCAGCCCCACTCATTGCGATGAGTTTTTTACCGCCCCTTCAGGGAAATCCGCTCCTATACTCGGGCTCCCGCGTGAACTGCCTGGGGAATCATGGACTTGCCGCTGCCTGCTCAGTCGACACCACCCGCCACTTCACAGGCGAGTCACGCCAAACTTTCGCGGCGCGCTTTTTTACAGGTCAGCGCGCTCGCAACTGGCGGGTTCGCGTTGGGGCTCTATGCACCCACGCCGGCCTCGGCATCTGCAGCCAGGAGCGGCGTCGCGCAGCTCAATGCCTTCGTAAAGATCGGCGCGGACGGCCGCATCACGATCTTTTCGCACAATCCGGAAATGGGCCAAGGCGTCAAAACCTCGCTACCCATGATGGTCGCGGAGGAACTCGGCGCGCGTTGGAGCGACATCGAGGTTCTGCAATCACCCTTCGATGAAAAAACTTTCGGTCGACACTTCGTCGGCGGCTCGACTACGACGCCACGCTGCTTCGAGCAGATGCGTCAGGTGGGCGCTGGCGCACGCGCAATGTTGATCGGTGCTGCTGCGAAGCAATGGTCAGTGCCCGCAAGCGAATGCACGACCGAAGAAAGCAAAGTGATTCACACGCCCTCCGGCCGCGAGCTTTCCTTCGCACAGGTCGCGCCGCGTGCCGCCAAAGAGCGCGCTCCCAATCCGCAGTCGCTCAAGCTCAAAGACCGCAAAGACTTCAAGCTGCTCGG
This sequence comes from uncultured Steroidobacteraceae bacterium, assembly GCA_964543105.1. Lineage (GTDB taxonomy): Bacteria > Pseudomonadota > Gammaproteobacteria > Steroidobacterales > Steroidobacteraceae > Steroidobacter. The sequence goes on along the minus strand of CAZIXV010000128.1, from coordinate 1,648 downwards.
CACCTCGGTCGGCAACGTCGACAACCCGAAGATCGTCACCGGTGAGCCGATGTTCGGTATCGACACGATCGTGCCGGACATGGTGTTTGCGAGTTATCAGAAATGCCCGGCGATGTTCGGCAAGGTGAAGTCCGCGAACGTGGACGCGGTCAAGGCACTGCCAGGCGTCAGCGATGCCTTCATCATCGAAGGCGAAGCCAACCCTGCTGGGTTGCTACCAGGCGTCGCCATCGTCGGCAACTCGACCTGGTCGGTGTTTCGCGCCAAGCGCCAATTGCAAGTCGAATGGGACGAAAGCGAAGCCTCGCGCGACAGCTGGAGTGCGTTGCAGGAACAAGCGCGTACGCTCGCAGATCAGCGCGGCAATCACGTCGTCAAGCAGGTCGGCGATGTCGATGCGCAGTTGAACGCACCTGAAAACAAGGCGCTCAAGGCGTATTACGAATTTCCGTTCGTGTGTCACGCAAGCCTCGAGCCGATGGCTTGTACCGCGCACTACAAGGAAGTGAACGGCAAGAAGTCGCTCGAGCTATGGATGCCGACGCAGATTCCAGCGCGCGTCGTGCCGGCACTAGAGCGCCTCTTTGGCCTCAATCCCGAGGACATCACGATCCATCTGTTGCGCATGGGTGGCAGCTTCGGCCGTCGCACCACGGGCGAGTACGCGTGCGAGGCCACGGCGATTTCGAAACGCGTCGGCAAGCCGGTCAAGCTCACCTGGACGCGCGAAGACGATGCGCAGCATGACTTCTATCGTGTCGGCGGTTTCCAATCGCTGCGCGGCGCGGTCGACAGCCAAGGCAAGCTCGTCGCCTGGGAAAATCATTACATCGGCATGAGCACCGACGGCAAACTCGTGACGGGCTCGGGGCTGCTGGAAAATGAATTTCCGATGCTGAACGTGCCGAACGTGCTGGGCACGGTGTCATCGCTGGAAATCAAAACGCCTTGCGGCACGTGGCGCGCACCGGGTGCGAACACAATGGCCTGGCCGGTGCAAAGCTTCCTTCATGAACTTGCCGTGGCAGCAAACCGCGATCATCTGGAATTCCTCATCGAGCTGATGGGTGAACCGCGCTGGTTCGAACCCGGCAAGATTTATTCTTTGAACACCGAGCGCGCCATCGGCGTGCTCAAGCTCGCCGCGGAAAAGGCGGGCTGGGGGCGCACGCTTCCCAAGGGCCGCGGCCTCGGTCTCGCGTTTCATTTTTCGCATGCAGGACATGTCGCGGAAGTCGCGGAAGTCAGCGTCGATGCCAATCGCAAGGTCACTGTGCACAAAGTCACAGTCGCCGCGGACGTCGGCCCGATCATGAATATGAGCGGTGCGAAGGGACAGATCGAAGGGTCGGTCATCGACGGCTTGAGCACGATGCTCAATCTGCAAATGACGATGGAAAACGGCCGCATGCAGCAAACCAACTTCGATCGCTATCCATTGCTGCGCATCAAGGACGCTCCCGTCGTCGAGGCGCACTTCATTCAAAGCGATTACTCGCCCACTGGCCTCGGCGAGCCCGCCCTACCCCCACTTGCCCCAGCCATCGGTAACGCGATCTTCGCCGCGACCGGCCATCGCGTGCGCGCGATGCCGATTAGTAAGGAAGGGTTTACCGTTTAGGGCTCGGGGCTCGGGGCTCGGGGCTCG
>CAZIXV010000127.1:0-10332 GCA_964543105.1 uncultured Steroidobacteraceae bacterium | reverse complement strand
TTGCATTTCAATGGTCCGCTGTTCGCATTGCCTGCGGGTGATGTTCGCGCGGCGGTCGGCGCCGAATGGCATCGCCTCCATTCCGAGTTGGGTAATCACTTGGGCGATGTCCGCAACTTTCATCAGAACCTCAAGCTGACCGAGTACACGCGCCGTGTGAACTCGCTGTTCGCGGAACTGTTCGTACCGCTCGCCGGGGGTGAGAACGCGCGACCCGGATTGCGCTCGCTCGAACTCTCGATTGCGGCGCGCTATGACGACTATTCTGATCTCGGTTCAACCACCAATCCGAAGGTCGGTCTCAACTGGTCGCCATTCGACAGCGTCCGCGTCCATGCGAGCTACGGTGAGTCCTTCATTGCGCCGCCGCAGAACACCACGCGTTCGCCGACCGTCGGGGCATCGCTGATCTACACCAACGTCGTCGATCCTCTATCGCCGACGGGCCGAAGCTCAGGCGTGATCATTTCCGACGGCAATCCAGATGTCGGTCCGGAGACGGCGAAGACGCGCTCGCTGAGCGTCGAGTTCGAACCGTTTTCGGATCTCAAGATCTCGCTTGGCTGGTTCAGCATCGAGCAAGAAGGCAAGATCGACCGCATCAATCGCGATGCAGCGCTCGTCAATCCGCTGCTTGCTCCGTTCGTGGTACGCAACCCTACCGCGCAACAAATTGCGGATCTGCGCGCGGTCGGCCGTATCGAGAATGGTGTGCCGCCGGCGCAGTTTGCGTGGATCATCGACTTCCGCCCACAGAACCTCGGTGGCATTCGCATCGATGGCTACGATGTGCTGGCGACCTATGGATGGCCCACGGATGTGGGGCGGTTCCGTGTTCAGGCGGGCGGTACGTATCTCAACAATTACGAAGTGGCGACGCTCGAAGGCGCACCTTACGAAAGCCGGCTGAATGACATCCACAACCCGCCGCGGTTTCGCGCCCGTGGTTCGATCGGGTGGCAACGCGACGCGCTCGCGATCGAAGCCATCGTCAATCACGTCAACAGCTATACCAATAACTTCGTTACGCCGAATCAGAAAGTCAGTGCGTATACGACGGTAGATACGCGGTTGTCATGGATGCCGGGCGAGAACATGTCGGCGCGCCTCTTGAGCGGTACGACGCTCAGTCTCGAAGTGCTCAATCTGCTCGACGAGGAGCCGCCGTTCGTCGACTTCGATGGTGGCGCTGACTTCACACAGGCAAGCCCGCTTGGCCGACTGGTTTCGCTCAGTCTGACGAAGCAGTGGTAAGCGATCGCTCACTTTCTTGAGTCACGGAGAAATTTGCATGCGAGCACACGTATCGTTAACGGCCACCATGGCCTTTGCTGTCGGGGCGGCATCTTCTGCAAGCGCCGCAGAATCGGATCGTATTGCCAAGCTGGAAGCACGCTTGGCGGCGCTCGAACAGCGCATCACCTTGCAGGAAGACATCGAAAAGGTGCGTGTGGTCGCGTTCACGTACGCGTACTTCGCCGACAACGTCTTGTATGACGAAATTCGCGGCCTGTTCTCTCCGAATATCGAGTCGTGCGAAGTCGCCGGCTACGGCGTATTCAAAGGATTGAAGGGCTGCAACAAGGTGTGGGGCGATGTGATCGGAGGAGTCCTCGGCGGCAAAGAGAACAAGCTCGTCTTCGGCCGGCTGGCGAAACACTACATGATGAAGGACGTGATCACGATTTCGCCCGATGGTCAGCGCGCCGAAGGGCGGTTCGACTATGTGAGCTTCGGCGGCACTTTCGGTAATCCAGACGGCACGCGCCATCAAATCGGCGTGTATCAGATCGGCTTCGTCAAGGAGGAGGGCGTGTGGAAGATCGGCAAGTTCAAACTGACCTTCGATACGATCAACTACAACCAAAGGGATTGGGCTTTGAACCCTGGGATGCGCTGCCCGAATCCGAAGCATCCGCCGGATGAACCATCGACCTATCACCATCCGTTCCCAGAAACCGGTGTGATTCCATTTCACTACCCGCATCCAGTCACCGGCGAGGCAATCGAAGGCTACGTGACCGATACGCGCTATTGGTATGGCAACTGGCCGGGCGAATTCGGCAAAGGATGCGGCAAGCGCGAGGATGTGCTCGGCGCGCAAGCCGACTCGCAATAGGTTTTCAGTTTTTCCGTCTTCACGCCCGCGATAACGCGGGCGCACCCATCCCCCGGACGTCGTGGGCGCAAGGATGCGCCCGCGCGTCCACTTGCATGCCAAGTCCGCACGCATCGGTAAATCCGAATCGCCCCTTGGATCGATACGGCTTTACATCCCGCGCAATTCCTGGCTACTATTCGCATAGCAACGGATACATTCGCACAGCGAATTATACGTGTGAGGGACTAAATAACTAGCAGCGGACGCGGCAGTCAATCGAAATCAATCGGCGCTCGCGGTTACAAGTCGCAGCGCTTTGGGGGAGTAAGCATGCGGCGATCCATCCGTCTCATCACAGGTACGGGCGTACCTCATCGGCATTCATGCGTGTTCGTCATGGGTGCTGCCTTGTTGGCCGCGACCAGCGGGATCAGCGCGCAGGAAACGGCTTCGTCAGCTTCCCTCGAAGAAGTCGTCGTGACGGGTACGAGCATCAAAGGCGTCGCGGCGGTGGGTTCACCGACGCAGTCCGTGTCCATCGACGACATTCAAGCCAGCGGCATTTCCAACACGAACGATTTGCTCAAGGCGTTACCGCAGTTCGTGAACCTGGGTATCGAAGAGGGGCGCGGGGGATCGGTGCAAGGCGCAGTGGGCAATATCACTCAGGCGCGCACCGTGAATCTGCGCGGCCTGGGCGCCGACTCGACATTGGTGCTGCTCAATGGGCGACGCATGGTGCCGCACGGCAGTCAGGGTCAGTTCTATGATCTGTCCGTGATTCCTGGCAATGCGATCAGCCGCATCGAAGTGGTGGCGGACGGTGCCTCAGCAATCTACGGCTCGGAGGCCGTCGGTGGTGTTGTCAACGTAATCACGCGCAACAACTTCAGCGGCGCCGATACCGATCTTCGTTATGGCTGGGGCGATGACTTCGATGAGAAGCGTGCCGGACAGAACTTCGGCACCTCATGGGGAAGCGGCGATCTGTTCATCTCGTACGAGCACTACGAGCGCAGCGGGATGCTCGGCTCCAAACGCGATGTCATCACCCAGGATTTGCGTCCGTGGGGCGGACCCGATCTGCGTGCCAATTTCGCGAATCCCGGCACGATCGTGGATGGCAGCACGACGTACGCCATCCCGGCAGGGCAGGACGGGCGCAATCTCACCGCTGGGGATTTCGTCGCCGGCACGAGCAATCTGCTTGACGTCAACGAATCGCGCATGTACCTGGGCGACCAGGAGCGCGACAACGTGTTCCTGTCGATCAACCAGGATCTGACGGATTCGCTGTCGATCTGGTACAGCGGCTACTACAACGATCGCACCTATGAAGGCGAGGGGATCAGCGTCAACTCCGGCGCGGTGACGCAGACGCTCACCGTTCCGAACACCAATCCGTTCTTCGTTCATCCGACCAACCCGGCGGCGACGAGCGTGCGCGTCAATTACAGCTTCATCAATGATTTTCGCGCCGTATCGAGCGGTGGTGAAAAGGGCTATCACCAAGTATTGGGCCTGACGTGGAATCCATGGAGCGACTGGTCGATCGACGTGTACGGCAGCACCAACCGCAATGAAGCCGAGCGCCGCATCGACGGTCAGACACGCACCGTGCCACTGAATGCGGCCCTGGCGGATCCCGATCCGGCAACGGCTTTCAATCCGTTCTGCGACGGCTCCGCATTCTCTTGTAACAACCCAGAAACGCTCGCGCGCATCCAGGGCTGGAGTTTCATCGGCTCGAACATCCGCATGTACGACGTCGTCGCGAAGGCGAGCGGTTCGTTGTTCGAGCTTCCCGGCGGCGCCGTGCGCGCAGCACTCGGCGTGGAGTACATGGATTACAAAGCGCAGTTCGCGAACGGCCGCAACACGAACACGCCTGAGATTAATCCAGTCATTCCATGGAATCTCGTTGAACGCGATATCGAAGCGGCGTTCGCCGAAGTCATGATTCCGGTCTTTGGTCCGGCGAATGCGATTTCAGGCGTGCAGCGCCTGGAGCTTTCGATCGCCGGCCGACATGAGCGCTATTCGGATTTCGGTAGTACGAGCAATCCCAAATATGGTTTGACGTGGGTGCCGCTCGACTCATTGAGCGTTCGCGCAAGCTACGGTACCTCGTTCCGCGCGCCGACGATCTTCGACATCGACCCGAACGCGACGACAGGCCCGAGCGCGGTGTATTTCACCGATCCCACCACGGGCCAGCAAATCCGCGGCATTCACAGCCAAGGGCCGCGTCCTGGGCTGCAACCCGAGACTGCAACGACCTGGACGGTGGGTCTCGACTGGACGCCAGATGTCTTGCCGGGATTCGCCGCGTCGCTGACCTATTACGATGTTGATTACGTCGATCGGCTCGCATCGCTGTCGACCGCGCAGTTGCTCGCAAACGAAGCACTGTTTCCGAATCTCGTGGTACGCAATCCGAGCATCGAGCGTGTTCTGGAATGGATGGCCGACCCGTTCTACACCTCGCCGCCGGAGCCGCCCGAGAACATCCTCATTTACGTCGATAGCCGCCGCAACAATCTCGGCGGCACGAGGCAGACGGGTCTCGATGTCTCGTTGAGCTACGCCTGGGATACGAGTATCGGTTCGTGGTTCGTCAGCGCGGATGGCAACTACATCCTCGAAGCGTTGCGATCGGATGCGCCCGGCTTTCCGGAAGTCGACATCCTCGACACGATTAACAATCCAGTCACTCCGCGGCTGCGTGGACGCCTGGGTTGGAGCGCCGGTAACTGGCGCGCCGATGCCTTCATCAATCATGTCGGCGGTTACTCGAACGATCTGGTGGATCCTGCGCAGGGCGTGGATTCGTGGACGACGGTGGATCTGTCCGCTTCGTACTCGATCAACGCAGGTCCGGCGTGGGCGCAGGGCGTGCGCATTGCAGTCAGTGCGACGAATGCGTTGGACGAGGATCCGCCGGTCGTCATCAACACGCTCGTCGGCAATCAAGGAGCGTACGACTCATCGAACGCAAGTGCGCTCGGTCGAACCCTGGCAGTGGAAGTCACCAAACGCTGGTGACGCTTCGCTTCCACAGATGGCAAACCGTCGCGGCGCCTCGTTTGAGGCGCCGCCTTTGAAGATGGAGTTGTCCCATACCCATGTTCGATGCGTTGGCTGACCGTGCCCGCCATGTGATCGCGTGGATCGCCGCCGCGTCGATCGGCGCGACGTGCATGCCATCTCACGCTGATTCGACGGCAGCCGCGGACGTCTTTCAGAGTGCGCAGGCGACGTTCCGTGTCGTGACGATCGCGCGTGGTTTGGATACGCCCTGGGGACTCGCCTTCTTACCTGACGGCGATCTGCTCGTGTCATCGAAGCTCGGCAAACTGCAACGCGTGCGCAAGAGCGATGGTGCATTGATCGATGTGGCGGGGCTGCCCACGGATATGTACGTCGGGCGCCAAAGCGGTTTGCACGATCTCGCGCTGCATCCGCAGTTCGCACAAAACGCATTCCTTTATCTCACGTACTCCGCAGGGACCGAACAAGCCAATCGGCCCGTGTTGATGCGCTACCGACTGGTGGACGATCGTCTCGTCGATGCGCAGGTGATCTATCAACCCGATGTCATGCGCACCGGGCCGTCGCATTCAGGCGGCCGTATTCTTTTTCATTCGGACGGTTCGATCTTCTTGCCGGTCGGACCCGTGCTTGATTTCGTCGATGCGCATCAAGCGCAGGATCTAAGTCACACGTATGGAAGCGTCGTGCGTTTGCGCGATGACGGGTCCGCGTCGAACGATAATCCTTTCGTCGGTCGTGCGGACGCGCGCAGCGAGATCTACTCCTACGGTCATCGCAACGTTCAGGGCTTGGCGCAGCGGCCCCGCAGCCGACAGGTGTGGTCGGTCGAGCACGGTCCGAAAGGCGGCGATGAACTCAATTTGCTGATCCCGGGGGCGAACTACGGTTGGCCGTTGACCACCTACGGTGTCGACTACGACGGCTCCATCGTGAGCGACTTGCGTAGCACGAGCGGAGTCGAATCACCTATTTGGTATTGGCGCCCTTCGATTGCACCGGCAAGCATCGCCTTCTACGACGGCCATGACTTTCCTGAGTGGCGCGGCGATTTGTTCGTCGCGGCGCTCGCTGGCATGCAATTGCAGCGACTGGAACTGGAAGGAGATCGCGTCATCGGCATCGAGCCGCTGTTGAGCGAACTCGGCGCGCGGTTCCGACGCGTGCAGATGGGGCCGGACGGATTCTTATATGTGATGACGGATCACCGCGACGGGCGCGTGTTACGGCTCGAGGCAGCTCAATGACTGTCGAGAATGTGCGAGGAGTAAAGCCTATGAAGACGAATGATCAACGTAAGGCGCCGACGCCAAATTCGATTTGGGTGCGTTACGCAACGGTGGGACTCGTGCTCGCGACCACGGCTGCGTTGGCATCGGACGTACAAGCGCCTGCGCCTGCGGATGCGCACTTCTTCGAGCCAGGCGAGGAGCGCGTTTGGGAAACGTATATGGAGTTTCCCACGCCATCCGGCCGCGTGGCGATCGCGACCGCGGGCGAACCTTTCAATACGAAAGGCCATCCGTTCTTTATGCCGCATGGTCCGAATGGACGCGCCTGCGTCACGTGTCATCAACCGGCCAATGCGATGAGCTTGTCGGTCGATACGATTCGCGCGCGATGGGAGCGAACGCAGGGTAAGGACCCGCTATTTTCTGCGGCAGACGGCTCGAACTGCCCCGACTTGCCCCAGGACGAACGCAGTTCGCACTCCTTGCTACTGGACAAAGGCTTGATCCGAATTGCGCTGCCATGGCCGCCGCGTGCTGCGGATGGATCGACCATCGAGCCCGAGTTCGATATCGAGGTCGTCAGCGATCCGACCGGCTGCAACTTGAGTCCCAACCATGGAATGAACGCCAGCGATCCGCGCATCTCCGTGTTTCGCCGACCGCGCATGGCGGCCAACCTGCGTTTCCTCGCTACGCCGAAATACCCTTGGTACAACTCGAAGGTCATGCAGCCGCTGGATCGTGATCCACATACCGGTGAGCACGCGAGCATGGCGATCATGGCGGACGCCCGTGCGCCCTCGTTGAACTTCCAAGCGAACGATGCCGCGCGCGAGCATTTGCACATGCCAAAGCCTTGGTCGCCTAAACAAAGCGCGCGCCTGCTTGAATTCGAAATGAGCGTGCACGCGGCCGCGAGCTGGTCGCATGGCGCAGGCAACTTGAGCGAGCCGGGCGGTCCGAAAGCATTGGGTGTCAACGCGATGCTCAATGGCAAGAGTCACATCAACGGTAACGACCGCGATACCGGCGTGTTCTTCTTTTTCGATCAATGGAAACCCGGCGGTTCGCATCCCGGCGAAACGACAGAGCAAAGCGAGTTTCGTGCCTCCGTGGCGCGCGGTTACGACTTGTTCTTCTTGAGGCCGTTCTGGATCTCCGAGACCTACGGTTTGAATACGCTGCGCCTGGGCAATCCGTATAAGAACACCTGCAGCTTCTGTCACACCGTGCAGCTCATGGGTGTCGATGCGGTGCCGGGCTGGATGGATCTCGGGACGACGAATTTCCCGCATGCCGAGAATTCACAGGATCTGCCGTTGTTCAAAGTGACGTGTCATGCGGATGCGAACCCGCATCCGTATCTCGGCCGCACGATTCACACTCACGATCCCGGCCGGGGGTTGATCTCCGGGCGCTGCGATGAGGTCGGTGCGATCACCATGCAGCAGTTTCGAGGCATTGCCGCGCGCGCGCCGTATTTCTCGAATGGCTCGGCTGCGACGCTCATGGGTGTCGTCGACTTCTACGATCGACGCTACGACATCCGCTTTACCGAACAGGAAAAGCGCGACTTGGTGAATTTTCTGAGCGTGCTCTGAGAGAGGGTCGACAGCAATGAAAGCGATTCATGGTGAGACGCGCTCGAGCGGTTCGCGCCTGCGACGATTGGTGCTTGCCTGTGTGTTGATGCTGGGTGCGACGCATCTGCTTTATGCAGCAGAGCGTCAGCACGATCCGGAGCTCTGGAAGCAGTACAGCGAATACAACATGCCGCGGAACATCTACATTCCGGGCGATCCGATCGTGTTGTCCGAGAAGAACATGATGAGCGGCAAGCGCATCAGCTTCGTGACCTGCCCGATCTTGCGCGATTCGGAGCCCACGCCGCTGTGGCTGGCCGAATACGAGGGGGAGCTTTATTTCCTGCGCGCGCAACAAAACTTCAGCGGCCTGGTGCGTCATCCGCAATTGCTGCATGAAGTGCTCGTTGAAGGCGTCATTTCAGACGAGCCGCGCATTGGCGGCGGCATCGTCCTGAATCCGCTGCGGCTGTCGATCATGACGGAGATCAATCCCGCATGTAACCAGATGCTGCCCGCGCGGCCGGACTACAAAGTGGGGTTCGCACGCCGTCCACCCGGGCCGGGATCAAGTGGCGGTGATCGTGAAGCGAACAACATTCGCTACACCGCGGAGTACTGGCGGCTGCAGGCGCCGGAATGGACGCCTGATGCTGGCGTCGAGCGCGTGCCGCGCACCTTCATCGCCGACTTCGATTTCGACAGTGAGATGACATGGTCGTATCGCACGGTGATGCAAGCGGTGGCTTACGCGCGCAACATCCAGGCCTCGCGTATCGAAGTGCGTGCGACGCGCGGTTCGGCGCTGCTCAGCAATGGAGACACGATTTATGAACGCGAAAATATTGCGCAAGTGCGTGCGGGCTTGGTGACGAACATTCTGTACGACTACCCCTTGGATCGAGACAAGATCCATGTGACATGGAGTACCAAGCCGGAGCCTGCCGACGGCATTCGCGATTTCGCAAATCGACACGTTTCGATTGCCGTACTGCCGTAGTCAGAGCACACACAATATGTCGACACCTGCAGTCCCGCCGAGCGCCATCCCAGTCACCGCGAATGAGCCGATAGGTAAAAAAGAAGCGATTGCCAGGCCACCCATCAGCGCACTATCGGCGGGCTATCGCCGCTACGTGTTGTGTCTTTTGTTGGTGATCTACACCTTCAATTTCCTCGACCGCCAGATCATGAACATTCTGGCGGAGCCGATTAAGCTCGAACTCGGGTTGCAGGATTGGCAGCTTGGCATGCTGACCGGATTGGCGTTCGCCGTGTTCTACACGGTGCTAGGCATTCCCATTGCGCGCCTGGCCGAGCGGCGCAATCGCGCCACCATCATCAGCATTTCACTCGCCAGTTGGAGCGCGATGACGGCGCTGTGCGGCGCGGCACAGAATTTCCTGCATCTGTTGCTGGCGCGTATTGGCGTGGGTGTGGGCGAAGCAGGCTGCACTCCGGCCGCGCATTCATTGATCGTCGATTACGTGCCGCGCGAAAAGCGTGCTTCGGCGCTCGCGTTCTATTCGATGGGCGTGCCGCTTGGCACATTGGTGGGCATGGCGTTTGGCGGCATCATCGCGGACGTTTATGGATGGCGCATGGCGTTTCTGGTCGCGGGATTGCCCGGCATTGCGTTGGCGATTTTAGTGCGGATGACCTTGCGCGAAGTGCGCGCCGCTCCGGCTGCGGAGCAGGCGAGCGAGAAGTCGCAAAGCGTTTGGGTTGCGTTAGGTGAGTTGCGCGCGAAGCGCGCTTTTTGTTGGGCCGCGGCCGGCGCGGCACTCACTGCCTTCATCGCGTACGGTCAAGCTGCATTCTTCGCGTCATTCTTTTTTCGTAATCACGCCGAAGGCATCGAAGCCGCTGCGCAGCGCGTGACCGAAGTGACCGGCATTACGCTCGGACCCATTGCCCTGGTCGGTACGGCGCTCGGCTTGATCGTCGGCATCACGGGTGTCGTCGGATCGCTGCTTGGCGGCTGGTTGGCTGATCGCGGCGCACGGCGCGATGCGCGTGCGTACATGGACGTGCCGGCGATTGCCGCGCTGCTAGGCATCCCTGCATTTCTCTGCACCTTGTTTGCACCGACTTTGTCCGTGGCGATCGTTTTGTACTGCGCCACCATGCTGCTGAAATCCATTTGGAGCGGGCCGGTGTATGCCGTGGCGCAAAGTCTCGCGCCGGCGCACAGCCGCGCGACGGCCGCAGCCGTGTTGTTGTTCGTGATCAACATCGTGGGCTTGGGTTTTGGTCCATTGGTCGTGGGTGTCATGAGCGACCTGTTTGCAACGCGCATGGGCGCAGGCGAAGGTTTGCGTTGGGCGATGGCTTGCAGCGCCATCGCGGGCGTGTTGAGCGCCGG
>CAZIXV010000126.1:0-10384 GCA_964543105.1 uncultured Steroidobacteraceae bacterium | reverse complement strand
CACGATGAGCGGCGAGCGCGGGACGGCTGGTGCGAACTCCGAGCACACATTGGAGCGCGAGCCGAGCTGATCGAAGCACAGGAAGAACTCATCCGAGAGCGGCCCCTGTTCGATCGGAATGATCGTGCCCACGGTCGACAGCGTCTGGCCCGTCGCGGCTGCGTAATGGGTATCGGTGATCGCGGTGTCGAGCATGCGATACGCCTGCCCGACGCTCGGCTCTGCGCCGTTCAAACCGATGCGCATACCGCGAAGAGGAATATTGCCGGGCGTCGCACTCGCATCGAGGCTGATGAATTTCGGGTTCGTGAACAGATAACCCGAAGAGTCGTACTGTGTCGCTTCGAACATGATGAACGACTCCGGCACATCGATCAGATGCTCGATACCGAAGAGCAGGAAGAATTTTTCGCCCACGCCCGCTTCGAAGTTCTGACGGATCTGTTCGAGCGTCAGCGCGCGACTGTGGACTGCTGCGAGACGGATTACACCGGTCCACTGATGGGCAGGATCGGAGCTCACTTCATTACCGAGCACGAACGCAAAGCTGTTGTCCCATTCGCCCAGCGTGCCGCCACCGGCGCTATCGAGATCCCCCGAGAACTCGCCATTGACGTAGATGCGGCGGCCGTTGACGGGATCGAACGTCATCACCACATGCTGCAATGACGCTTGCAAGCGCTGATCGTCAGGGTCCGTGGTGAGTAGCGGACCGCCATTGTTGTTGGTCGCGGTGCTACGGTTGAAGAACTCGTAGTTGTACATCGTCTGACCCATCGTGAAATTGCGGGTCGTATTGCTGCCCGAATAACTCACGATGCGTGCCTCTTCCTGGGTCACGTTGCCGGGCACAACCCAGGCTTCGATCGAGTACTCACCGCTCGCGCCGATCATGTCGTGGAATTTGCGGCTCGCGGTGGTCGTGGCTTGGGCTTTGGAGCCGCCGGTCTCTAGCGCCTTGATGTTGATGCCCCAGCCGCCCACCCAGCTCACGTCGCCAGAAAATTGCAGGTCAGCGGCGGGGTCGACACCGCTCGTATCGAAGGCGACGGAGCCTGCGCCGGTTTTGAACTCGTACAGCGCCACCAAGTTGTTTTCGTGGCGATTGCCGCCGCTTGCGATCGTGCCGTCGTACAAAGTCAGCGCCTTGCTCACGACGAGGGCCGGATCGATTTGCGTCACTGGGATCGCGTTCGCCATCGCGGTGATCGCGTTTTGCACCGCTTGCGCATCGCTCTCGCAGCTTGCCGACCAGCAGTTATGCGATTCATTGCGCAGCCGCACGACGAAGCGTGACTGCGCCGGATTGTCGAGATTGATCTTCGGAATCGCCGCAAGGTACGCCTCGTCCTGATTGTCAGAGGCGAAGTACGGCGATTGCGCAGTGGATGAATTCGAGCGATGGCAATCGGCGCATTCGCCCGTCGTGCGCATGAGCGTCCAAAGCGCGGTGAATTCGTTCGGCGCAGTCGCAGGGAAGCGGCGGCTTTGCCCCGGATCTTTCGGCGTCGGCGCGAGCAACTCAATCTGTCGACCCGAAGCGTCGCTCGTACCCACCCAGCCGGTGATCCAGCGCGTCAAAATGCTCGCGCACGCGCTCGGGTCCGATAGCCAGCAGTTATGGCCGCCTGCCACTTTGAGCACGAGCGCCGACTGTGAAGGCGTATTTCGATCGATGAAATTGACGGTCTGTTGGTAAGCCCCGTTCACGTCGTCAGCGCGCGCGAACAGCGGGCTTTGTTGGACGGCATGACAGGCGCCGCAACGATTGGACGCGCGAACGTTCTCCCAGAACTCGACTCGAAACGCCTGGATATCGGCGTTGGCCGGCTGAGGTCCGTTATAGCCGCTCGGTGCCGAGGCGCCCCCAGTGCGCGCATGCTCCACTGTCTCAGCGCCACCACCGCAGCCTGCAATCACCGCGGCAGCAACTGACGCCAGCATGATTCGCACAGCACGAAAACTCATAACGCGCTCCATGGCTGGCTCCTTATTGCCCGGCACAATGCGCCGCCACTTGGGCAAAGACGCGTCGTAGATTGCCGCCTCCGTTCTGGAAGCCGGATGAGATTGCGGTTACACGTTGATGATCCAGCGCATCGCTTGGTGAGCGGAAGCACACCGCGCGAAACACTTTCTCGACCTGGCATTGCGCGAAGGCATCGCTGTGGGCGAGCTCTTGGCCGAGCGACTTCGCGCCCGCGCCGCTCCCGGGCAATGAGGGCGACCAACCGAGTAGCGTATTCGGGCCGGGCAGTCGCCAACGGTTTTCCCAGTTGTCGTTCGTCGTCACGTAACCCGCTCTGAAGTTATCGGCGTTGATCAGATACTTCGGCTGCACGACGCCCGGCGTATAGACCAGCCGGCCTTGCGCTTCATCGAAGTTGTAATAGGCGAAGGCTTGCGCCAGCGGATCCATGCCGTTGTGACAGCCGATGCAGTTGTTGAGATACACGCTGCTGTCGCCACCGGGGCTGCGTGAGATGTCCTGGCGAATCCGATCGGGCGGCAAGCGCACATCGTGGACTTGCTCGAGATCGCGACACAGATGATTGAGCAGCGTGAAACGGAACATCGCGCGATTGGTGCCCGCGATGAAGAATGCTTGGGATGCCGCTCGTGAAGTGATCACCCCCGCCGTCGCATTCGGCGGCAGCACACCGTTCAACGAGGATTGCGTGCGCTCGCTCAATACCAGCCGCAACTCGGCGTTGCTGGACTCGAGCGCTTCGTAGTGGTCGTTGTTCGAGGGCGAATAAGCGGGCGAGGTGTCGTTACCGACGTAGAGAATGTCTTCGTAGAGCACGCCTCGGAAATCCTTGCCATCACGCACCATGCCGATGACGGTCGCGGTGTAATCGTTCAACGGCGCGAAGGCCGTTTGATCGCGGTTCGTCCAGGGCGTCGCGAAATTCTTCAGTACGACGCGATAAAATCCGTTCGAGGTTTCGTTGTTGGGATGAATGATGTCGAGCGCCACGGTTTCGAGGCTGCTGCCGCCGTCGAGCTGATTGGTCAGCGTGTCGAGCTGCGCCGGCGTGGGCGCAGTACCGGTCAAACGATCGAACATGCGCTTGGCTTGCTCGCGTGAACCTGCTTCGGCTGCATGACCTATCGCAAACGTCACCATTGCACAGGCAACGGCAATGGCATGCGCCATCGATCGTCCTCCCGGCCCTCGTGATCGTAGTCGCGCGTCCTTGATGCTTGTCGTTTTGCTCATGCCAGACTCGTACGTGATGAATTTTTCCGCTGCACGTTTTCGTTCGACACCGTCGGCCATCCCCCGACAATGCGGGCGGACTATAGCCATCGAGAAATCAACGAGTAACTGTCTCAATCGCGAGACGTCGGGCTTCAGAGACAGTATCGGCAGCGCTTCGCGCGCATGTAGTCTCGCGCCGGAAATTGCGGGCAATTCAACGTGCCGCGCGCGTCTTCGAATGTGATGAACATCACGCAATGAGCGCATGCAATGCTGCACTCGGCATCGATTCAGGGATCGTCACAACGGCATCTGTGACTCGATTAACGGTTTGCACAATATGTCGCGTCGAAGATGCGACGGTTGCGAGCTTCGTCAGCCGGCGAAACACAGCGCGCTCACGCGCGAACGCATAATGGGCACACGCACACACGAGTTGGCATCAAGCGGCGCGCAACGATTCACGCCGAGCGATGCGGGGTACGCTTAATGAGTTTTCAGGCGCAGGCCGACGCTTCCGGGTTTGATGTGAAGATTCGCCGCATCGCGACGCGCGTATTCGCATGCAGCCTCATCGCAATGCTCGGCGCATGCAGCAGCGACGGTAGCGGCGGCACCGATGTCACGATCGGCAGCGGCCAAGACGGTGATCCGGTCACGCTCGACTTCCCTGTCTTCTATGTGAAACGACCCGTTCCGGATGTTGCGGCGGACGTGGTCACGGACGCACGCGAGTTGCGTCGCTTCGAGCCAGGCGCGGATCTGTTCATGCGCGCGAGCGCCTCGCCCTCCTCTCCCGAGATCAACCTTACCGCCGCCGTCACCGGCGATGGCCGTGCGGACATTCGTGATGTCGAGGTGAGTTACGACGGCACGCGGGTCATCTTCTCGATGCGCATTGCCGAGGAAGGCATGGATCTCGACGATGTCGACCCGGATGAGCCCTTGCCGAGCTGGAATATCTGGGAATACGACGTCACCGCCGGTGCGCTGCGCCGAGTCATCGCTTCCGACAACATCGAAAACGATGGCCACGACATCATGCCGCACTATCTGCCGGGTGTTGATTATCGAATCGTTTTCTCTTCATCACGGCAACGCGATGCGAAAGCCATCCTGCTCGATGAGAACAAGCCGCAATACTCAGCGCAGGTCGAAGGCACGACCGGCATTCGACCCGCGTTCAATCTGCACGTGATGAACAACGACGGCAGCAATATTCGTCAGCTGTCATTCAATCAAAGCCATGATCTCGATCCGGCAGTGCTTGCCAACGGCCAGATCGTCTTCACGCGCTGGGAACAGGCGATCACTGGCAGTCAGATGGATCTGTATCGCATCAATCCCGACGGCACGGGGCTCGAACTGCTCTACGGCGCACACAGCCACCCCATCGGCTCGCCGAATCCGACCAGCGGTGCCACGACAGCGCTGCAGTTCTTGAACCCACGTCCGATGCATGACGGGCGGACACTCGTGCTCGTTCGCCCCTTCGATGGCACCGCCGAGGGTGGTGATCTGGTGCTGATCGACACCGCCAACTATGTCGATTGCAATGACACCGTGCCGAGAACGACGGTGATGCCCGCATCGCCCAATCTCTGCAATGCACAGACGCGCGCTTTACCGACAGAGGTCGTCACCGCGCCTGGCGATGCCTCGCCGGGCGGCCGCTTCCGTTCCGCCGCGCCGCTGTTCGATGGCACCCATCGCTTGCTCGTGAGCTGGTCGCAGTGCCGGTTCGTCGAAGCGGGGCGGCTGGTTCCATGTACTTCAGATCGGCTCGAGCGCTTCAGACAGAACGATCCGGCACTCGCCGAAGCGCCACCGCTGTACGGCATCTATATATATGACGTGCGCGATAACACTCAGCGGCCGATCGTCGCGCCCCAAGAAGGGTTCATCTACACGGAAGTTGCCACCGCGGCAGCTCGGCCCGAGCCGCAGGTTCTTTTGGATCGCGTCGCTGGTATCGACTATCCGCAAGCGCTGCAAGCCCAAGCAGTGGGTTTGCTCCACATCCGCAGCGTCTATGACATCGACGGTGTCGATCGCGCACCCGGCGGCAGCATCAATGCCGCGCGCAATCCCGCCACGCCGCGCATTCCACGCTTTCTGCGTTTGGAGAAAGTCGTTGGGCAGCCCGATGAGGACACCCGCGAAATCGCCAACACCGCTTTTGGGCGTGGCGGCCGCCGCTTTGGCATGCGCGATATCCTCGGCTACGCACCGATCGAGCCGGACGGCTCGGTGCTGGTCAAAGTGCCCGCGAATGTTCCTTTCACCATCAGCGTGCTCGATCAAAACGGCCGCCGGGTGGACGGCGCGCTCGGTCAGCTCCACTCGAATTGGCTGCAGGTGAAGGTCGGTGAGACGCTGCAATGTAGTGGCTGCCATTCGACGACCGCCAATGCAGCGACACCCGCGCGCGCGCATGGTCGGGCCGGTTTGACAGCACCCATCAACAGTGGCGCGACCACGACGAACCCTTATCCAAACACCAACTCGGCCTTGTTGCCGCACGTGGGTGAAACCATGGCGCAAACGCGCGGCCGCGTCATGTGCGACGGCGCCTGCGAACCGTCGCTCAATCTGGTCTTGAACGATGTTTGGCAGCCCGTGCCACCGGCGCCCATGGAGATTGCCGATGCGTGTTATCTCAGGGGCGTAACGGACGTCGCGATCAATCCCTCGTTACCGCCTTCGCAGGACCCGAGCGATCTCACGCGTCGTCATGCATGCAGTACGTCGCTCACGACGACGCTGCCAACGACGAGCGCGTGCGCATCCGATTGGAACAGTACCTGCCGCAGCACGATTCACTACCCGACCCATATTCATCCGCTGTGGAGCGTGGATCGCCGTGAATTCAATCTGGACCTCGATCCCTCCGATCCAAACTACGTGATCGCAGACCACACCTGTACCACTTGCCATTCGCCCGTGGATGCCGCAAACGCAATGCGGGTGCCCGCGGGGCAGCTCGATTTGTCCGATGGGCTTGCCGATGAGCAACCCGACCATCTGCGCGCCTATCGCGAGTTGCTGTTCGCCGACAATGCTCAGGAACTGGTGGGCACCGTGCTGCAAGACATTTGCGCGAACGAGGTGATCAACCCCGATGGCACCGTCGTCTGCGTCGCCTTCCAGCAAGCCCCGGTAACGATGAGCTTCAATGGCGCCAACGCCTCCCGCTTTTTCCAGAAGTTTGACGCGAGTAATCCGAGCGGTAATCATGCCGGCTGGCTCAATCCAGCAGAACTGAAGCTGATCTCCGAATGGCTCGACGTCGGCGCGCAGTATTACAACAACCCGTTCGCCGCCCCGGAGAATTGATGCTCGGTTGGCTGCGCCGCCTCGCCCTGCTGATTGCTTTCTTTGCGATAGCAGCCGCACAGGCGGATGACGACCTGCCGAAGGTCTTGGTTGCCGATCCATTCATCGAGCTTCATAGCGGCCCTGGCCGGGGCTATCCGGTCGTCCACGTCATCGAGCGCGGCCGCGAAGTCTTCGTCGTCAAGCGACGCACCGACTGGTTTCAGGTGCGCACCGATCGCGGCATCGAAGGTTGGGTGCCGCGCGCGCAGATGATCGCCACGCTGCAGCCCACAGGCGAGCCGCTCGATCTTCAAGAACCGGCGCGTGAGAACTACATGAGCCGCCGCTGGCAAGGTGGAATCATGGCCGGCGACTTCGGTGGCGCGAGTGAAGTCTCGGTCTTCGGCGGCTATGCCTTCAGCGACAATCTCTCCATCGAACTCACGCTCAATCACATCCTCGGCGAATTTTCGAACGGCGCGAGTGCGACCATCGGCCTCATGCACGTGTTCGTTCCCGAGTGGCGCGCCTCGCCATATTTCACGTTGGGCACCGGTATTATTTACACCGATCCCAAATCCACGCTCGTGCGCTCCGAAGACCGCACCGACCAGATCGGATATGTCGGCGGTGGCATCCAGCTGTATTTGACCCGCCGCTTCATGCTCCGCACCGAATATCGCCACAACATCGTATTCACCAGTCGCGACGACAACGAGGAAGTAGACGAATGGAAGTATCTCGGCTTCGCATTCTTTTTCTGATCGCCTGCGCCGCGACCGCGTTGCCCGGCTGCGCGATGTTCGGCGGCGGCGATACGACCGGCACGCAAACCATTCCGGTGAGCGATGCGTCCGTCGATGCGCCTGAGAATCGCCCCGTCATCGAACCGCAAGTGGAACGCCGCGAGATCAAGCGCGCACGAATCGATACGGAAGATTTCGAGATCGGCGCCTATTTTGGCGTGCTCAGCATCGAAGACTTCGAAAGCAACACCGTCTACGGCGGCCGTCTTGCGTATCACATGACCGAAGACTTCTTCATCGAAGGCACGGTCGGTCGTTCGAAGGCAGGTCGCACGAGCTATGAGACGCTGTCCGGCGCGGCCGAATTGCTCGATGAAGATGCGCGCGATTACACGTATTACGCCCTCTCACTCGGTTGGAACGTCTTACCGGGCGAAGTCTTCATCGGTGAAAACCGCGCGTTCAACTCATCCTTTTACTTGGTGTTAGGTATCGGCAGCACGACTTTCGCGGACGATGACCGCTTCACGGTGAGCGGCGGTTTTGGCTATCGCGTCCTGCCGACGGATTGGCTCGCGGTGCACTTCGACGTGCGCGACCACGTCTTCGACATCGATCTATTGGGAAAGAAAAAGATCGTCAACAACCTTGAGGCGCATCTCGGTTTGTCCGTTTTCTTTTGAGCAGGATGCGGGCGGGAAAACCGAGATTTGAGATTCGAGACTCGTCGGACATCGCAGCTGACGCACTCTGCCGAATTGCGAATCTCGACAGCAGTGAGGCCACCTGACATGCGCTCGATCAAACAACGCTCCTGGCTGCGTGCTGCAGCCCTCGCCTTGACCCTGGCTGCGTCGTCGCTCGTAAGTGCCAGCACGAGCGTGGCGCCAAACTTCACACTACCGTCGCGCGGCGGGGACATGGTCTCGCTCGAAGGGCTCAAAGGCCAAGTAGTGATGATCAACTTCTGGGCTAGCTGGTGCGGTCCGTGCCGCCAAGAGATGCCGCTTCTCGATCAGATGTACAAGCGCTACAGTCCACTGGGCTTCACGTTGCTCGGTGTGAACGTCGAAGCGAACATCAAGGACGCAGAGAAGTTGCTGGCCAGCGTCCCAGTCAGTTTTCCGGTGTTGTTCGATCAGGAAAACACAGTCAGCAAACTGTATGACGTGAACGCGATGCCAAGCACCGTGTTCATCGATCGCAAAGGCAATGTGCGCTACCTGCATCGCGGCTACAAAACGGGCGACGAAGGCGAGTATCTGAATCAGATACGCGCGCTGTTGAAGGAGTGAACAAGATGGCTGACAGCCAACGGCTAACAGGTAACGGCAGGAATCGCTCCGATTCGTTTCCGACCGTTACCCGTGCCCCGTCCACGCGGAACGCCCGTCGGTCGTGGCCTGTCCTCCGCAGGGGGACCGTTGCCGTTGCAGCGATGTTCGCGCTCGCCGCGTGCGGCAACATCGAGCCTTGGGTAAAGCCCTACGAGCGCGAAGCGCTCGCCGATCCAATCATGTCGTTCGACGCTCATCCAGTTTCCAGTTCCTACATGCATCACGTCTATGAAGCGCGCGAAGGCGCACGCGGTGCGCAAGGCAGCGCAGGCGGCGGATGCGGATGCAATTGATGAGGATGGGCGACGGGCTACGGGCTACGGGCTACGGCCAGAGAAAAGAAGCGATGCCTCTTGCTGTCGTTGCGCTGTTTCGCGTTGCCTCGCTGCGGCTCGCCCTTCTGGCTGTAGCCTGTAGCCTGTTAGCTGTAGCCATGCCGTCGCCTGCGACGGCCGCTGTCCTTCCCGAAGATCGCGCAGATGTCCTCTATCACCGCTACGACGGTGGCGGCGTCACGATTCATGGGCCTTCCGTGCTCGTGCGCAAGAAAATGGCCGAGAAGTATTCGATCAGCGCCAATTACTACATGGACATGGTGACGAGCGCGTCCATCGATGTCGAAGTCAGCGGCGCGAGCGAATACAAAGAAGAACGCACGCAGTATTCCCTGGCGCTCGATTACTTGCGCGGCAAGACCACGTACAACTTGAGCTACTCGAGCTCCGAAGAAAACGACTACGAAGCAGAGACCTTCACTTTCGGCATCAGTCAGGACCTGTTTGGCGATCTCACGACGATCAGCATGGGGTTCTCGAAAGGCGCCGATACGGTGATGCGCACGACGCGTGATGCAGCGACCGGCCGTCGAATCATCGACCCCTCGTTCTCTGAAGACATCGACCGCTTCAGTTATCGAGTCGGCATCTCCCAGATTCTGACCAAGAGCATGATCGCGACGCTCGGTCTCGAAGTGATCACGGATGAGGGTTACCTCAACAACCCTTACCGCTCTTATCGATTCTTTCAGCCCGCAGATGCCCGCCTCTTCGACTTGGCGACCGAACTGTATCCCCGTACGCGCACGAGCAATGCCGTCGCGCTGAATGCCAAGTATTTCCTGCCGTATCGAGCGGCGCTGCAAGGCGGGTATCGCTACTTCAGCGATACCTGGGGCATCAAAGCGAACACTTTCAGCGTCGGCTATACGCATCCGCTTGGGGCGACGCCGTGGATGTTCGAGATCAGTTACCGCTTTTACGATCAACGCAAAGCGGACTTCTACTCCGATCTGTTCGATTTTGCCGGTCAGCAAAACTTCATGGCGCGCGACAAGGAGCTGTCGACCTTCACCAGCCAAACGTTCCGCATCGGCGCGAGTTATGAGTTAGTGCGCAATGGTGGCTGGGGCTTCATCAAGAAGGCTTCGGCGAACGTGTTCTACGATCGCATCGAGTTCGATTACGAAGATTTTCGTGACGCGCGTTATTCGCTACTGCCCGATACGGACCCGAATTTCCGCCCTGCCGGTACCGAGCCTTTCTACGCTTTCGGCGCGAACGTCTTCCAAGTCTTCTTCTCCGCTTGGTTTTGAAGTGAAACCTCGCGCCGCTGCGTCTGTCGCATGCAGCCTGACCCTTTGCCTATTGAACCTGCCCGCATTTGCATCGCCCTTGCCGGTTCGCGACCAGAACCCGTTGCTGGCGGGATTCGATCTGCCGGCGGCGTTACCCGCCACGCTGCCTGATCACCCCGACTGGTCATTGGATGCGACTTTTCTC
>CAZIXV010000125.1:0-10410 GCA_964543105.1 uncultured Steroidobacteraceae bacterium | reverse complement strand
CCCCATCCTACCCTCGCCCACTGCTCAGGGGGGGGTCACTCTGGCCGTGACACGTAGCCCGTTGGCCGTCGACCGCTTTGTCATCGCTTCGCACCAACCCTCCGCTTCGTTGGCTCCTCCTGGGTCGCCGCGCCGAGCGCCATCTGACGTGCGCGATCGCTCGCGGCGGCGTAGAGATCCGCTAGAAAATCCGCGGGCGTTTCTTCCAGCGTCCAAGGCCGCGGTGGATCCAGTGAACGCAGGATGGCGGCGGGTGTTTGCGGCGGTTCGAAACTGAAACGCAGCGGCGGCAGCGGCACCGGCGCGATCTCGTAGCTCGCCCATGACTCTGGTGACACCTCAACGGCGTTGGGCACTGCTTGCGGCGCTTGCTGTTCTTTCTTGGCGCTCTCACTGCCGCCCGTGCGCAATTGACTCAGCGCGGCCAATACCTGGTCGCGCGTACGGCCGCGCAATTCGAACAACAGAAATGGATCGCGGTCGAGCGCTTCGCCCAACACGTAATGCATGGCAGCGACATGCTTGCAGGGGCTTGCCCAATCGGGGCACGAGCAATCCGTATCCAGATCGTGGCTCTTGCTCGGGAACAAACTACGCTTGCAACGCCGAAACACCGCGTCGATGTCTGCTGGCATCCGCCCCGCCAATAGCTCCGCGGCGTAACGCGCTTCCTGCGCCATGATCTTGATCGCCATGTTCCATTCGGCGCGCGTGAATGCGTCCATGCGCAGACTCACATCGTATTCTTCGGTGCCCGTCACGACTGCGGTCACCAAACCCGGGCCGATCGTCAGGTCGTGCACGCGTCCGGTGCGCGCATAGGTGCGTCCGCGTCCAAGACGGCTCAAGTAATCGCGCGAGAACTGTTCGAGCGATTTGATCCAACGCTGCCCCCACCAGGTCGTGCCCAGCTCGCGCACCTTGATGCCGTGCTCAGGTGGCGGACGTTTCGTTCCCTTGGGAAAACCGCGCTCGTAGCTCATACCGACGCCTCACGTCCACGACGCTTTCGGGCCGGCGCCGCTTCGCTGCGCAGCTCATCGCTTTCGCCAATGTCTTCGGAAATCACGGCATCGGGTGCGAGCGCGAACAAATCGCGCAACTCGGCATCATCCAGTTCCGTGATCCATTGTTCGCCCGCACCGACGACGGTATCCGCCAGCTCGCGCTTGCGCTCGAGCAACTGATCGATCTTGTCTTCGACCGTGCCGGCGCATAGCAGCTTGTGAACCTGCACGGTGCGCTGCTGACCGATGCGATAGGCGCGATCGGTGGCTTGATCCTCGACCGCAGGATTCCACCAGCGGTCGTAATGAAACACATGGTTCGCGGCGGTGAGATTCAAGCCGGTGCCGCCGGCTTTCACCGAGAGCACGAAAATCGGCGCCGAATGCGCATCTTCTTGAAAGCGGCGCACCATCTCATCGCGCGCGGCTTGCGCAACGCCACCGTGCAGAAAGGGCACATCGAGTCCGAAAGCGCGATCGAGTTCGGCAATGAGCCGCTCGCCCATCTCGCGATATTGAGTGAACACGAGCGCACGGTCGCCAGACGCAACTACTTCTTCCAGCATTTCGACGATGCGCTGCAATTTGCCCGAGCGGCCCGTCAGCGGACCGGCTTCGTGCAGGTACTGCGCGGGGTGGTTGCAGATCTGTTTCAACGCGGTCAACAACGCCAGCACTTGACCGCGACGTTCGATGCCATCAGCTGCTTCGATCTTCTCGAATGCGGCATCCATCGCTGCCTGATAGAGCGAGGCTTGCTCACGCGTGAGCGAGCAGATGACTTTCATCTCTTGCTTGCTCGGCAGATCGCGGATGATCGTCGGGTCCGATTTGAGCCGACGCAGGATGAACGGTTGCGTCAATCGCTTTAGACGCTCTGCTGCATCGGCATCGCCGTAGCGTTCGATCGGAATGGCATAGGCACGACGGAATTCGGCCTGTGCCCCAAGAAAACGCGGATTCAAGAATTCGAAAATCGACCACAACTCGGCGAGCCGGTTTTCGATCGGCGTACCGGTCAGCGCCACTCTGAACTGTGCGCGCAAGGCACGTGCCGCCCGCGCCGTGCGGGAGGCCGCATTCTTGATGTTCTGCGCTTCATCCAACGTCACCACCGACCAGTCGACGTCCGCGAGCATGCTCCAGTCACGGCGCAACAAGCCGTATGTCGTCAGCACGAGCGTACCCGCCGGCAACTCCGCAAGCATCCGCGCCTCACGGGTTCGCTGTACACCATAGTGGCGAACGAACGGCAAGCTCGGCGCGAAGCGCGCAAGTTCGCGTTCCCAATTACCGATGACCGAAGTTGGGCAAACGAGCAACGAAGGACCTGTGGCGTCTGCGCTTGCACGCTGTAATAACAGCGCGATCAATTGCACCGTCTTGCCGAGGCCCATGTCATCGGCGAGACAGGCGCCCAGCCCGAGTTCGCTCATCGTCGCAAGCCAGCCGGCGCCGCGCGCCTGGTAGGGCCGCAACGTGCCGACGAAGGTGTCCGGCACGATGAAATCATTTGCTTCCGGCGCTGCGCGCAAGCGCGTGAGCACATCCGCAAACGAACCGTCGACCGCTACTTCGATTGGTAAAGATGTCTGCCCGCCACGCTCCGTCGCACCGAATGCCACCGCGAGTCCTTCGTGAGCGGCGAGTTGCCCGCCACGCTCTTCGAGCAAGCGAATGGCTTCGTTGATTTCGCTGCGGTCGACGGCGACCCACTTGCCGCGATGGCGCACGAGCGGTGCTTTCAACTTCGCGAGTTCCTGCAACTCCTCGATGCTCAATGTGTCGCCGGCGAGCTCTGCCTGCCAGGAAAAATCGAGCATGCCGTTCAAGGTGAGCGCGACCTTGTCACTGCTTGCGACGCTCGCCGTGCGCGACCCAACTCGCATGCGCATACGCAGGCGTTGTTGGCCGGTGCGCGTGAGTTCAGACGGCAGAATTACGCCGAGGCCTGCTTCGATGAGCTGCGGCGCGGCGGTGTTCAAAAACTCCCACGCGATGGCGCTACGCATCGAAATCGATTCGGGCCGCGCCTCGTGCAGACTGCGCTCGATCGGTGGGAACAAGCGTCCGGCGATGGCCAAGCCCGCTAACAGATGTTCTTGCGCAGAACGCGCGCTGCTCGCGATGCCGCGGCGGATCGATGCGCCGCCGCGATACACATCCGCCGCCGGCATCAACAAACTCGAATCGCGTGCCGATTGTAAAAAGTAGCGCAGCGTAAACGGCGCTTGCTCGCCCGCCTCGCCATCATCGATTTCCGGCAGATCCAAGCGGAAGCATGCGCGTGCCTCGCCGCCCATTCCCGCCAAGGGTTGAATCCACGTTTTGAGATCGTCGGTTAGCAAGCGCTCCGCAAAACCCTCTCCCACGAACGTCGCATCCGCCGCCGACAAGGCCTGACGCCAGCGCTGTTCCCAAGGCGCGCGTGCCGCGATGGGTGTGTCGCCAGTCGTGCGCATCAACATATCCGCGCAAGCATCGAGAAACAGCTCGAGCAAGGCATCGGGTGTCCAGACGTGCTCGAGCGCGTCCGTCGCTTGTAATTTTCGGCGTGTGCGTTTGCCGCGACGCTCGGGGACCGAGGGAATTGCATGCGCCGCGGGCGGAAACGAATTGGCGAGCTTCGCAAAGCGTTCGGCATCATCGCCGAGCAGAATCGACGCGCGCCAACGTGCGTACGTGCTGTCGTTTGCGTTCTCGATCGTCGGAATGACACGGCCGCGCGCAATCAGGTCCAACGCAAACTTCGCAGCCGCGCTCCAGATCGAGATCGATGCGGGCAGTCGCTGCGCTTCGCTCACACTGATCGCGGCAAGCGCTGGCAAGGCGTCATGCAGCGCAATCGCAATGCCGTTGACGTCTTCTGCAACGCCTTCCTCGGTGACGCAACGTTCGCTGGCCGTCAGACCGAGCGCCGCCAAGGACATCGAACTCGCCTGCGCGCCCCACAAGAACACGCGAGGCTGCGCCGCGTCGGGTACGAACAATAGATGCGCGCCCTCGCTCCTCACCGATCAACGCCGCCTAGCTTGCTGACGCCAATAGCGAATCAGCACGAAGCCCGTCGCCATCCCGCCCAGATGCGCAAAATGCGCGACACCTTGCGCGGTCTGCGTGATACCGAGATACAACTCGAGCGCACCATAGAGCGACACGAACACCCAGGCCGGCATGGGAATCGGCGGAAACAGCAGCATGAGTTTGCGATGCGGCCACGCCATGCCGAAGGCGAGCAACAACCCGAATACACCGCCCGATGCGCCCACAGCAGGCACGAGGCGCATATCAGCCATCGCCACGACGATCAGATGCATGAGCGCCGCGCCGATCACACACAGCAGGTAGTAGGTCAAATAGCGACGCGAACCGAACAGCCGCTCGACTTCCGAACCGAACATGAACATCGCGAACATGTTGAAGAACAAATGCATGAACCCGCCGTGCAGGAAACCGTAGGTCAGTAGTTGCCACGGTTGAAACGGCGGGAGCCCAGCATCGGCCGAGCCGAACGGCCAAAGCGCAAAGTTCGCTTCGATGAAATAGCCCGTAACGAAGTACTGCAGCCCGAAAATCACGAGGTTCGCGATGATCAGGACCTTGTTCGTTGGGGTGATCGTGTCGTACATGGGCGCCTTGAGGGTCGGATCGAACTTGCAATCAAACCTCATGCGCCAGCAAAAAAACAGGCCCGCGGCGCGCAGGCGGGTACTTGACGGCGATTTCATCGGCGTGCACCCGGTGCGATCGCATATATTCGTGCCGCATCATCGAACAGGGTCTGCATGCTGCAACGCCGCCACTTCCTCCGCACACTTGCACTGCTATCGCTCGCACCTGAGTTGCGAGCGGCAGAGCGTCAGCGCGAGGAGTTGCTGGTGTTGGCGGCCGCGTCACTGACGGACGTGCTCGAATCGATCGGCGCGGCATTCACCCTTTCATCCGGCCAACGCGTAAGGTTTTCGTTTGCCGCAAGCTCCGCGTTGGCGCGGCAGATCGAAGCAGGCGGACGCGTCGATGCTTTTTTGTCCGCGGACGTCGAATGGATGGACTATCTACAGTCGCGCGGCTTGATCGCGGCTCGATCGCGACGCAACGTGGCAAGCAATCGGCTCGTCTTGATTGCGCCCAAAGACAGCGAAGCGAACATTAAACTCGCGCCGAAAGTTTCGCTGCTAGCAGCGCTCGATGGCGGACGCTTGGCGACTGGCGATCCGGACATCGTGCCGGCGGGCCGCTACGCCAAAGCAGCGCTGCAAGCACTCGGTGCATGGCATGACATCGCGCGTCGCGTGATCTTCGCCGACAACGTGAGATCGGCGTTGGCGTATGTCGCGCGCGGCGAAGCGCCGCTCGGCATCGTGTATGCAACCGATGCTCAGATCGATCCGCGCGTGCGCATCGTCGATGTGTTTCCCGCGGACACGCATCCGCCGATTCTTTATCCAGCAGCGCCGACCGTGCATGCACATGCGGGAACGCAAGCTTTCCTCGATTTTCTTGCCCGCCCGAAGGCGCAAGCGGCGTTCATCGAATACGGTTTTCAGCCGCTGCCATCCGGACGCTAAGCCGGCGCGCGAAAAGCATGGCCGCGCACCGAGACAGATTTGACGAGCACCCAGATTGCAAGGCCCGGACGCAGCGCCAGCGCAGCCGATGCAGCGCGTGTGACGCGCGCCAACACGATGGCGTCGCCGCCGATGTCGACTTCGATGAGTTCGCTTTCGCGATCTTCGGCATCGATCGAAACAACGGTGCCGGCAAGCCTATTTCTGACACTCAAGCCTTCGACGGGATGAATCGCCAGAATCAAATCGCGCGCCAGTAATTGCACCCGCACGATGGCACCGGGCTGCGCATCAGGCAGGTACGTATGCACGACGGCACTACCGATCGCTATCGAAGCAAGCCCCGTGCTGGGATCGCAGGAAGCGATGGAGCCCGTCAGCACAGCGCCGATCGCATCGTCGCCGACGATCTCGCGCAACGCCGGATGCCGGCTCACTGCTTCGGGTGAGCCCTGCGTCGCCACACTGCCGCGCTCCATCACGACGACATGCGTTGCAAGCCGCAAAACCTCATCGAAGCGATGACTCACGTACACCATCGGAATCGCAAACTCATCGCGCAAGCGCTCGAGATAAGGCAACACTTCTTCGCGCCGCGGCTCATCGAGCGCTGCAAGCGGTTCATCGAGCAGCATGAGTCGCGGCTGCGATAACAAAGCTCGACCCAACGCGACGCGCTGACGCTCACCGCCCGACAGCTCGTGCGGGCGGCGCTGCAGCAACGCGCTCAAGCCCAACAAATCAACGACGTGATCGAACTCGACGAAGCGGTGGACGGCGGCGGCGCGGCGTTCGCCGAAACGGAGATTGGCGCTCACATTTAAATGCGGAAACAAGCGCGAGTCCTGGAACACATAACCGATGCGCCGCCGCTCGACCGGCACGCGCACCTTGGCATCGGTGTCTTCCAAGACGACATCGCCGAGTACGACGCGGGCGCGATCCGCTGCGAGCAGTCCTGCGATCGCGCTGACGAGCGTGCTCTTACCGCAGCCCGAGCGGCCGAATAACGCGATCGTGCCGGGGGTAGGCACGTCAATGCTCACATCGAGCGTGAAATCCTCGCGCTGCTTGCGAATATCGATGCGCAGCATCAGCGGCCCAGCCGTTTGCGCACGCGGCTTGCCAAGATCTCGGCAATGACCAGACCCAGCAATCCGAGCGAAAACGAGATGGCCGCAAGCCGCGCCGCGAGCGCTTCGCCACCCGGTGTCTGCAGCGCGGTGTAGAGCGCCAATGGCAATGTGCGTGTTTCACCCGGAATGTTCGAGACGAACGTGATCACGGCGCCGAACTCACCCAGCCCGGCTGCGAACGCAGTGATCGCACCGGCGAGGATGCCCGGCAACATCAATGGCAGTGTCACTGAGATGAAGCGATCCCATGCGCCGGCGCCGAGCGTGCGCGCCGCATCTTCAAGACCAGGATCGATCGCCTCGAGCGAAATGCGAATCGCGCGCACCATGAGCGGAAAGGCCATCACCGCGGTCGCAAGCGCCGCACCGCTACTCGTGAAGATCAAGCGGATGCCGAAGGTCTCATCGAGCCATTGGCCGATCGGCCCGCGCGTACCGAACAACACCAGCAACAGATAACCGACGACCACCGGCGGCAACACGAGCGGCAGATGCACCAATGCATCGAGCAGGACCTTGCCGCGCCAGCGCGCACGCACGAGCAGCCACGCAAACAGAATGGCGAACGGCAGCCCGACGCACACGCTGCGCAGCGCAATCGACAAGCTGAGGCGGACCGCGTCGAGTTCTGGGTTACCCATCGCCATTGGAGGTCATTGATTTGCGGGCAGTATAGAGCGCGCCACGCCAACGATCGCGCTGCGGCCTTGGTACATCGGCTCACTGCCTTTAATATCGGGCGGCGCTCGCGGGCCACTGCTGCCGCGCAGCCGCCACTTGAACTATATCGAGGGGATTTACATGAAGATTCGTACGGCTGCGACGCTCGCGCTCGCAGGACTGCTGTTGAGCGGCTTCGCTGCGGCGGAGTGCATCTATCCGAAACCGCCTGCGAGCATTCCAGACGGCAATACAGCGACCGAGGAAGAAATGCTGGCCGGCATGCGTGCGGTGAAGGAATACAACACCCAGGTCACGGCATATCTCAATTGCCTGGACATGCAGACTCAAACCGATATCAGCGCAGCAGGAAGCGATGCGCCGAAAGAAACCATCGAGCAGATCAAAGCCATCAACGCGAAGCGTCACAACGCTGCGGTGGAAGAACTCGAATCGCACGCCGCGCGCTTCAATGAGCAAGTGAAAGCGTATAAGTCACGCGACAAGAAGAGCTGATCGCCCGCAACCTCTCGATCGCTCTCCCCGCAATGGGGAGAGCGCTGCTCGCCCCGATCCCGCGGCGCAGTGCGCACTTATGTCGCGTCGTGTAGACGTGTAACGAGCGAAATCACACGATTACACGTTCACACGTGTTCTTTTCCCAACCGGCAACTGCCAACCGTCAACCGTCAACTGCTCCCCCGCAGTCCCGCTTCGAGCACTACGTCACACCCCCGGCGCTCAAGCCTCCCCGTAAAGGGCCGATGCAACTAGTGCGTCCCCGCTATCAGTGTCGTAGCGGGCGTTGATTTCGTTTTGAGGGGAGACATATGTCCACTGCTGTCGTATTCCGTTGCGTTGCCGCCATGGCGATTCTGTTTGCAGGCCCGGCCCTGGCCGACTGCGCATTTCCGAAAGCACCGGCGAACATCCCGGACGGCGCCACGGCAAGTGAAGCCGAAATGCTCGAAGCCATGGCTGCGTTCAAGGCTTACAACGACGAAGTGACCGAGTTCGGCAAATGCCTCGAAGAAGAAACGAAGTCCCGAGCCGCAGGCACCGCACAGCTCATGCAGCTGAAGACGATGCAAACGCGCAAGCTGAATACGGCGGTGGATGAGCTACAGGCGAAAGCGAAGCTCTTCAACGAGCAAGTGCGAATTTTCAAATCGCGTTGAGGCCGGCGAGCGCCGCTGCCGCGCTCGAATGTCAAATTGGTGCGTCGCAGTGCGATCCTCGTCGCACTTATCGCCACAGCTCTAAAAGTAGGGTAAAGCCGCTCCTGCTCCGGCCGATGTGGAGGGTGGTTGCCAAATGGCCCGCCTTCCTCATCTTTAGATCCGGAGTACAGCGTCGATGAAATTACATGCCCTGAAGCTCGCCACCGCGGCATTTCTGGTGACTGGCTCTTTGGCTGCGCACGCCGACTGCGCCTATCCGAAAGCTCCTGCTTCAATTCCCAATGGCTCGACGGCGACCGAGGCGGAAATGGTCGCCGCGATGACGGCGTTTAAACAATATGACGCCGATGTGAAGACATACGGCGCGTGTCTCGAACAGGAAACGAAGGACCGCGCGGCCGGCACCGCACAGCTCATGCAGCTGAAGACGATGCAGACCAAGAAATTGAATGCTGCCGTCGATGAACTGCAAAGCAAGGCCAAAGAATTCAACGAGCAGGTCCGTATCTTCAAGGCACGCGGCTGATTTTCACGCTGCCAGCGCGGCGGGCTGAAAATGCCTGCCGCACGTGACACACTGCAACGCCCGGCGAGTTCTCGTCGGGCGTTTTCATTGGTGCTCACGCAGGGAAAAGATGACGACACCCGCAGCCGCCGAAGCCGCCATCCGTTCACACATCACGCCGCTGCCTGCGCACAGCGCGACGCTCAATGCCTTGCCGAGCGCCATTTTGCGCGAGGCCATCACCGCGTCGCGCGATCAGCCGCCTTTCCACCGCGTCGCAATGGACGGCATCGCGATCGCAAGCAGCGAATTCACCGCCGGTCGGCGCCAGTTTCGCATCGCCGGCACGCAAGCCGCCGGTTCGCAACGCCTGGTGCTGGCATCGGCAGACGCCTGTTTCGAGGTCATGACGGGCGCGAGCACGCCGCAAGGTTGTGATTGCGTCATTCCCGTCGAACGCATCGACATCGAAGATGGCGTCGCGACGATCCCCGACGATTTTCCCGTCGCACCGCTGCTCAATATTCACGGTCAGGGTATCGATTGCCGTGCCGGTCAGACGCTGCTCGAACCCGGTATTCGCCTGGGGGCGCCCGAACTCGCCGTCGTCGCGGCGAACGGCTTGACCAGAGTCTCCATTTCACAGCGTCCGCGCATCATGGTGATTTCCACGGGCGATGAACTCATCGAACCCGGCGAGCCCGTCACCGATTGGCAGATCTATCGTTCGAACGTTTATGGCGTGCTCACGGCGCTGCAGCGGCGCGGCTACCCTGATCTGGCTCACGACCACCTCCCCGACGACCTGGAGACGATGCGCGAGCGATTGCGCTCGCACCTGGAATCTCACGACGTCTTGATCATGAGCGGCGGAGTGTCGATGGGGCGTTTCGACTACGTACCCCGCGCACTGAACGATTTGGGCGTGCGCATGGTCTTTCACAAGATCGAGCAGCGGCCCGGTCGACCCATGTGGTTCGGCGTCGGCCCGAATGGGCGCACCGTGTACGCTCTGCCCGGCAATCCGGTGTCCACACTTATTTGCTTGGCGCGCTATGTTTTCGCCGGCTTGGATGCTGCAATGGGCGCCACGCCACCGGCAGTGGAACGTTATGCGCTCAGCGCGGACGTCGAAGTCAGACCGCCGTTGACGCTGTACATGCCGGTGAAACTCGATTGGAACGCAGGCGCCGCGGTGCCTCATCCGACGCAAGGCTCCGGCGATTTCACATCGCTCATCGGCACCGATGGTTTCGTGGAGCTACCGCCCGGCCCTGTCATCGTGAACGCCGGCACGGTGGTACCGTTTTATCGATGGTGAGCGTGCTTTAGACGTGTAGACGTGTAGACGTG
>CAZIXV010000124.1:0-10454 GCA_964543105.1 uncultured Steroidobacteraceae bacterium | reverse complement strand
GTTCGCAGCCGCCATTCTTTGCTGCGATGATCGAACTGCTTGCCACGATCGATGGGCCCGAGACATACGCGCGCTATCGAAACGCGTTACGCATGGAACATGAGTTCTGGATGGAAGGTGCACAGATGCTTGCGCCGAGTGAGGCGCATCGACGTGTGGTGCGCATGGCGGATGGCAGCGTATTGAATCGCTACTGGGATGATCGACCGGTGCCGCGCGATGAGTCGTATCGCGAAGATGTAGAAATTGCGCGCATCTCCGGCCGCGAGGCGGCGGAGGTCTATCGTCATTTGCGTGCTGGCGCCGAAAGTGGCTGGGATTTCAGCGCTCGCTGGTTTGCCGACGGCCGAACGCTGGCGTCGATCGAAACGACAAACATCATTCCCGTCGACCTCAACAGCTTGCTGTATCAGTTGGAAATGACCTTGTCGAAAGCCTATGAGAGCACCTCCGCAGATGCGCAACGCTATCGCGATGCGGCGCAGGCTCGGCAGCGCGCCATCCACCAATATCTATGGAACGAATCACGGCAAAGCTTCGCCGATTACCATTGGCGCGCGCAGCGCACGACGGACCGCTTGAGCGCGGCGGTGCTCGCGCCGTTGTTCTTTGGTCTTGCGACGGAGAACCAGGCAAAAGCCGTAGCCGGGATCGTCAGGGCGCAGTTGCTGGCGGCGCACGGCGTGCTCGCGACGCCCAGCGTGACCGGCGAGCAATGGGATGCCCCGAACGGCTGGGCGCCGCTTCAGTGGATGACGATCGAAGGCTTGAATCGCTATGGCGAAAGCGAACTTGCCGCGCTGATCGCTAGGCGCTGGACGAAACAGAACCTCGCCGTATTCAGGGACAGCGGCAAGCTCGTCGAGAAATACGATGTGACCAGTGCGGATGCCGCGGCCGGCGGTGGCGAGTACCCGCTGCAAGACGGCTTCGGCTGGACCAATGGCGTCCTGCGCGCGTTGCTCGACAAATATCCGGACTTGATCGAGTCGCGATAGTCAGCACCTGACTCGAGGCGAGTTAGTTGGGACTACGACCGAATCGCGCCTCGCGCTGGCGCTTAAATTGTCTGAGTATTAGAATGCCCTGCAACGGCCAGGAGCCAGGGGGTGTGTTTCGATGACGAACTCCAAGCGCGGCGCTTTGATCGCGGGACTATTGATGGCGGTAGGAATGACTCAGACGACATGGGCAGCGCAGGCGAAACAAGTCGAATTCGGGAAGCTCGCCGATGGGCGCATGGTTTACGCCGTCGAACTCTCCAACGGCAACGGCATGTCAGCCCGGATCATCACGCTCGGTGCAGCCATCCAGGCGCTCAATGTCGCGGACGCACAGGGTCGATCGACCGACGTCGTGTTCGGATACAAGACGGCCGCGGAATATCTCGAGAAGCCGCAGTACTTCGGTGTCACGGTTGGTCGTTACGCCAACCGCATTGCCAAAGGCAAATTCACTCTCGATGGCAAGACCTACCAGCTTGCAACCAATGACGGTCCGAATCACTTGCACGGCGGCAAGCAGGGGTTCGACAAAGTGCTGTGGAAGATCGATGAGATCAAGAACGGCTCACCGGCCTCGGTCGTGATGTCGTACACCAGCCCCGATGGCGAGGAGGGTTATCCCGGTACGCTCAAAGTCACGGCGACCTATTCGCTCAACGACAAGAACGAACTGGCGATCGATTACAAGGCGACGACGGACAAACCGACGATCGTCAATCTCACCAATCACGCCTTCTTCAATCTCGCAGGCGAAGCAAGCAACGAGGGTATTCTCGAACATCGGTTGATGCTCGCGGCCGATGCCTTCACGCCGGTCGATTCGACATTGATTCCGACCGGAGAGAAACGCCCCGTCGCCGGGACGCCTTTCGATTTTCGCAAGCCGACGTTGATCGGCGCACGAGTGCGCGATGGCAGCAATGAACAAATGCGCTTCGGCCGCGGCTACGACCACAACTTCGTACTGAATGGACGAGCAGGGGAGATGCGCTTGGCGGCGCGGGTCGAACATCCGCCATCAAAGCGCGTGATGGAGCTGCTGACGACCGCGCCGGGCGTGCAGTTTTATTCCGGCAACTTCCTCGACGGCACGATTGTCGGCAAGAGCGGGCGCATCTATCGCATGGGCGATGCGCTGTGTCTCGAACCGCAAGTATTTCCGGATGCACCGAACCAGAAAGGCTTTCCGTCCGCACGGCTCGATCCCGGGCAGACCTATAGCAATTCCATGATTCTGCGTTTCTCCACCTCGCAGTAACGGCGCCCATACACATGACCACGAAACCGCCGGCTCGCTTGCGTTCGCGCGCTTGGTTCGACGATCCCTCGAATACGGATATGACGGCGCTCTATTTGGAGCGCTACATGAACTTCGGTTTGACGCTCGAGGAACTGCAATCTGGCAAGCCGATCATCGGCATTGCGCAGACGGGCAGCGACTTATCGCCGTGCAACCGCCATCACATCGTGCTGGCGGAACGCGTGCGTGAAGGCATTCGCGAGATGGGCGGTATCGCGATCGAATTTCCGGTGCATCCGATTCAGGAGACCGGCAAGCGGCCGACGGCTGGACTGGACCGTAATCTTGCGTATCTCGGGCTGGTCGAAGTGTTGTTCGGATATCCGCTCGATGGCGTCGTGCTGACCATCGGCTGCGACAAGACGACGCCCGCTTGTTTGATGGCTGCAGCCACGGTCAACATTCCTGCGATTGCGCTGTCCGTCGGTCCGATGTTGAACGGCTGGTATCAAGGTCAGCGCACCGGTTCGGGGACCATCGTCTGGAAGGCGCGCGAGCTGCTGGCAGCGGGCAAGATCGATTACCAGGGCTTCATCAAACTCGTGGCTTCATCCGCACCCTCGACGGGTTACTGCAACACGATGGGTACGGCGACGACGATGAATAGCCTGGCCGAAGCGCTCGGTATGACCTTGCCCGGCTCGGCCGCCATTCCTGCGCCACATCGCGATCGTCAGGAATGCGCCTATCGCACGGGCAAGCAGATCGTCGAAATGGTGGCGGCAGATCGCAAGCCGTCCGACATTCTCACGCGCGAGGCATTCATCAATGCGATTCGCGTGAATTCCGCGATCGGCGGTTCGACGAATGCACCCATTCACTTGAATGCGCTGGCGCGTCACATCGGTGTCGAACTGTCGATAGACGATTGGCAGACCTACGGACTCGATATTCCATTGCTCGTCAATTTGCAGCCAGCTGGCGAGTATCTCGGCGAGGACTACTACCGCGCTGGCGGCGTTCCTGCCGTCATGAGCGAACTCATGAAGCAAGGTTTGATCGTCGAAGATGCATTGACCGTGAACGGTCGATCGATCGGGGAGAACTGCCGCGATGCCTCGATTCTCGAGCCCGAGGTGATTCGTCCGTTCGACAAGCCGCTCAAGAAGACCGCTGGATTCACGGTGTTGCGCGGCAATCTGTTCGATTCGGCGATCATGAAAACCAGCGTGATCTCGGAAGGATTCCGCGAGCGTTATCTCTCGAATCCCGATGATCCCGATGCGTTCGAAGGTCGCGCAGTCGTTTTCGACGGACCTGAGGACTATCACGCACGCATCGATGATCCCAGCTTGAATATCGATGAATGCACATTGCTCTTCATGCGCGGCACGGGCCCGATCGGTTATCCAGGGGCTGCTGAAGTCGTGAACATGCGCCCGCCGGTGCATCTCATCAACGCAGGCATTCACCACTTGCCGTGCATCGGCGATGGTCGTCAGTCAGGCACCTCGGGTTCGCCATCGATCCTGAACGCATCGCCGGAAGCGGCGCTGAATGGTGGACTTGCGATTCTCGAAACCGGCGATCGTGTCCGCATCGATCTGCGCAAGGGCGAAGCGAATATCCTCATCAGCGATGAGGAATATAAGCAGCGCTTGCAAGCGTTGATCGACAAAGGCGGTTATCCCGTTCCGCCCAGCCAAACTCCGTGGCAGGAAATGCAGCGCGCACAAATGAGCCAAGCCGACACTGGCGCGGTACTGGAATGCGCCCCGAAGTATCAGCGCATCGCACAGACGATTGGCGTGCCGCGGCACAATCACTGACGGATACGAAGGCGATTGCGGATGGGCGATAGGCGATAGGCCGACGGGAGCATCCGCTGAGGCCATTCAATCGTTCCGGCTCCTTCCCCTGCGAAGCGGGGGAAGGCGGGGATGGGGGCACGCGCATCTCGAAGTGCTGACATCGCAGACCATCCGCTATCGCCCATCGCCCATCGCCTATTTCCCTAGCTCCACCACCGGCTGAAACCCGCCATACATCAATCGCATGCCATCGAAAGGCATTGGGTTCGCTTCCGGATTCATCCGCGGGTCCGTTTTCATCATCTCCATCATCTTGCTCATGCCCGCATCGCGGGTGGCCTTGTCGGGCCATTCGATCCAGGAGAACACGACGGTTTCGTCATCCTTGGCTTGGACGGAGCGGTAGAAGTCGGTGACGTTGCCGTGTGGCACATCATCGCCCCAGCATTCCAGAACGCGAGTGGCGCCCAGTTCCATGAAGACGCTATCGCCTTTCTCTGCATGCTCGATGAATTTTTGTTTGTTGGCCGTGGGTACTGCGAATAGAAAACCGTCGATGTAGGGCATGGCTGATTCTCCGAAATCGAGTGGGTGCGCGCGTTGCTGCGCTATCGAACTAGAAGACGGCTCAGTGGTGGGGGAGCCGACAAAATGCATGAGATTCATGCCAGCTGGCTAGCCGGCTAGCTTGCTAGCTAGCTGGCCAGAAGCCGAAATGAGCGCAAGGACGCACAAGAACGGCCTCTTTACCTTTCGCAGGAGAGGGAAGTTTCGCGCGTTGCGGCGCTATCGACCTGAAAGACGATTCAGTGGCGGGGAAGCCAACAAATCGACTCTGGCCAGCCTGCTAGCCGGCTAGCTTGCTAGCTAGCTGGCCAAGCCCCCCAATCCTCCCCCGCGTCGCAGGGGAGGGAGGGGTTTCTCGAGTCGTCAACCGCTAACGCGCAGTTATTCGAGCGCGACAACCGCGACCGACTTGGCGGGTAGTTGCCATACGATGGCGTCGCCTTTGCGTGAGCCCTTGAAGCTCTTGGGTTGCACGGTGTTCGGTTGCTCGAACGAGTTGTGCGAATCCATGTTCGGGGCAGTCAGCACCCGCCCTGACACTTCGCGAACTTTCGTGCCTGGGAAGTTCACCGTGACACTTGCCGCGTTGTTCGGATCCAGGTTGGAAAGCGACACGTAGAGCTTGCCATCCGTGCCGCGCGCTGCGGAGACATCGACCGACGGCAAGGTCCATTCGCCCACTTTGTATTCGGGCGCTTTCACTTCAGCGGCAACCGGCGTCGCATCTTGGAACGGAATGTACATTTCGAAGACGTGATACGTCGGCGTGAGGATCATCTTTTCCTTGTCCGTCAGGATCATCGCCTGCAACACGTTCACCATCTGTGCGATGTTCGTCATGCGCACGCGGTCGGTGTGACGATGGAAGATGTTCAGCGACACGGCTGCAACCAGCGCGTCACGGATCGTGTTTTGCTGATATAGAAAGCCCGGATTGCGGCCCGGCTCTGGGTCGTACCAGGTGCCCCATTCGTCCACGTACAGGCCGACGCGCTTCTCCGGGTCGTACTTGTCCATGATCTCGGCATGCTTGCTAATCAGTTCATCCATGCGCTGCGCGTTCTTGAGCGTCGAGGCCCATTTGTCTTCCGGGAAGCCCGTCGAAGGCCCTTTGTCTTCCCAGCGACCGGGGAAGGTGTAGTAGTGCAGCGAGTACGCATCCATGTACGGAGTCGCCTGCGCCATCATCACTTCAGTCCAGCGATAATCATCCACATTCGCACCGCTTGCGATCTTCACCGTGGGGTTGTCGCGTGGTGGGCGAATGAAGGTCTGGAATTGCCGGTAAAGATCCGCGAAGTACTCGGGGCGCATGTTGCCGCCACAGCCCCAGGTTTCATTGCCGACACCGAAGTAGGGGAGCTTCCAGGGCTTTTCACGGCCATTCTTACGCCGCAGCTCGGCGAGCGTGGATTTGTTGTCGGCCGTGATGTACTCCACCCATTCGGACATCTCCTGCGGAGAACCGGAACCGACATTGCCGGCCACATAGGCGTCCGCGCCGATCAGCTCTGCGAAGTCCAAGAACTCGTGAGTACCGAAAGCATTGTTCTCTTCGACGAATCCCCAGATCGTGTTGATCTTCACGGGGCGCTCATTGCGCGGACCGATGCCTTCACGCCAGTGATATTCATCGGCAAAGCATCCGCCAGGCCAACGCACGACAGGCACTTTCAATTTCTTGAGCGCCTCGACGACGTCATTGCGATAGCCGCGCGTATTCGGGATCGGTGAATCCTCTCCCACCCAGACACCTTCATAAATGCCGCGGCCCAAGTGCTCCGCGAATTGTCCGTAGATGTTGCGATCGATTTTCGGACCGGTTTGATCGGCGCGAATCGTCACGGTGGCATTCACCGCATTCTGAGCGCTCGCGCTCGCGATACCCAGTAGCAGCGTAGTGCCGAGTGCAAGTGCCCCCGGGCGCAGCTTGTGTCGCATGTGTGACCCCCTTTGGTCTGTTCGTGTGTTGGTATTCGTTTGGCCAATCAAGGCTCGAACGGCGCGACGACGACGCGGCGGCCGCTCAGGAAGGCATCTGCGACGAGGCGCAGTGGTGCAACGTCCACATCGCTACGGCGCTCGCGCACCAGCGTTGCGAACTCTTCGTACAGTTTTGGGTACTCGCGATCGCTGCCGACGACGACCGAGTTGCCGTTGACATGCATCGTCGATCCGCCGCGCGATAGCAGCAGGCGTCCAGCGGTGGTCTCGATGTCGATGTCCCAGGTTTGAGGTCCGGTTTGCAGGAAGTCGAATTCGGCGCGGATCGTTGTGCCACGCGCTTCCAACGTGAGATTCGCAGCGATCGGCGTCTCGCAATTCGATGGATAAAACAACTCGGCATCGCGCAGCACGACTTCGGTCGACATGATGCGCGTGATGATCGACAGCGCATTGATGCCGGGATCGAACACGCCGAAACCGCCGGCCTTCCAGATCCAGGTTTGTCCCGGATGCCATACGCGCACGTCTTCCTTCCAATGGATGTGGCCGATGCGCGCGTCGTGCATGTTGAGCCAATCGCGCGCAGGCTCCACCCCCGCGGCGGCACGCGAGTGCCAACTTGCGAACAGCGACACGCCATGACGATCGGCGATCTCCACGAGCGAGGCGACTTCGCTCAGCGTTGCGCCCGGTGGTTTTTCGATCATCACGTGTTTGCCGCGTGACAGTGCGCGCCGCGCGATGTCATAGCGAATCTGCGGTGGCGTGCAGATCGAAATCGCCTCGACGCTCGGAATGGTTTCGAGCAGTTGCTCGAGTGTCGAGAAGTTCGGTACGCCCTCCAGTCGATTGTTGGGGCTTGCGACGCCGACGAGTTCATATGCGCGGTTCGCGCCGAGTGCGGGCACGTGTTGATCGCGAGCGATCTTGCCCATGCCGACGAGCGCAATCTTGATGGGTTTCATAGCGGCTGCACCGTAACGTCGGGGAGCGCGACACTGCCGAGGCGATTCCGCAGCGGATAGCGAAACGGCGGGGCCTCGATTTCGAATGCATCACCAGCGCGCGTCGTAATGCCGTCCGCGAACGACAACGTTGCGGTGCCGAAGAAATGCACATGCACATCGCCGGGTCGACGAAACAGGGTGTACTTGAAGTGGTGATGTTCGAGGTTCGCAAGCGAATGCGACATGTTCGCTTCGCCGGTCAAGAACGGCTTTTCCCACAGCGTCTTGCCATCACGAACGATGCGGCTCGTACCACGAATGTCCTGAGGCAACTCGCCCGTCAGTAACTCCGGTCCCAATGCTGCCGGGCGCAGCTTCGAATGCGCGAGCCACAGGTAGTTGCCGCGCTCAGTGACGTGATCGGAGAACTCGTTCGCGAGGCAATAACCAAGACGGCGTGGTGTGCCGTTCGAGTCGATGACATAGATACCGGCGATCTCAGGTTCTTCGGAACCATCGAGTGCGAACGCGGGCGAGGGCAGTTCAGCTTGCGGCGCGATCAGACACGAGCCATCGCCTTTATAAAACCATTCGGGTTGCACGCCGGGACCACTCACGGGCTTTCCGCCTTCGACGCCGAGCATGAACATTCGCATCGAGTCGGTCATCGCACCGGAGGCTGCGGCCTTGTGCATTTTGTCGCGACCCTCCGCAGAGCCCAGATGCGTGAGCCCCGTGCCTGTGAGGAACATATGGGCAGGATCGTCGTGATCGATCGGTGCAAGCACGCGCGAATCGGCAAGCGCTGCATCGATATCGACTTCCTCTTTCAGGCGCGTTTGCACCAAGTCGACGAGCGTACTGCCGCGTTCGATGGCTTCGAGAGCGAGCGAGTACGTGCTTGCAGCACCGTCAATGCGACGCGCGGTGCCACTGCCTTCCAGCGCCGCAACAGCGCGCGAACCATCCGATGATTTGAATTGAATTAGACGCAATGACATGAGTGATCCCGCCGCAACCCCAACCGTGCTTTACCAACCGCTAACCGCCAACCGCTAACCGCTGCGATAAGCGCCATCGAATCGATGCGGGCGCCCGGTGCCGTCACCGCGTAACTCCTCAGGCAGGAGCTCTTCTGGAAGATCCTGGTAACAAACGGGCCGCAGAAAGCGCTCGATCGCGAGGGTGCCGACGGACGTCGTGCGACCGTCGGAGGTGGCGGGGTAGGGGCCGCCGTGCACCATGGCATGCGTGACTTCGACGCCGGTCGGCCAACCATTCGCGAGTACGCGGCCGACTTTGCGTTCGAGAAGCGGCAACAAGCGTTTCGCGAGCGGTGCGTCTTCTGCCGTCACGTGCAGCGTCGCCGTGAGCTGGCCTTCGAGCTTCTCGAGCGATTCGGCCAGCTCCGCTTCATTCTTCGCGCTGACGATGATCGATGACGCGCCGAAGACTTCATGCGCGATTTCAGGATGCTGCTGCACGTGCGCAGCCGTCGTGCTGAACAACGCAGCGCGTCCGCAATGCGGCCCTTGCGGTTCCGCGCCCCGTGCGATCTCTTTGAGCTTTTGATGTTTCGTCAATTGCTCGACGCCACGCTCATACGCCGCGTGAATGCCGGCGGTGAGCATGACCGCCGGTTGCACCGCTTGCAGCGCTGCTGCGGCAGACTCCACGAACGGTTGGAGTTCCGGCCCTTCCAGCGCGAACACCAGACCGGGATTCGTACAGAACTGCCCCACACCCAGCGTGAGCGAGTTGACGAATTCTTTGCCCATGGCTTCGCCGCGTGCACGCAACGCGCCTGGCAACAACAACACCGGATTGATGCTGCTCATTTCGGCGTATACCGGAATCGGTTCGGGCCGCTGTGCCGCGATTTTCATGAGCGCCAATCCGCCGGCGCGCGAGCCGGTGAAGCCCACGGCCTGGATGCGCGGATGCGCGACGAGCGCAGCGCCCAGTTCATTCGATGTGCCGTTGATGATCGAGAACACGCCGCTTGGCAGTCCACACTGTTGCACTGCGTTGACGATCGCCCTCGATACGAGTTCGCTCGTGCCTGGATGTGCAGGATGACCCTTGACGACGACGGGGCAACCCGCGGCGAGTGCAGCGGCGGTATCGCCGCCAGCCACTGAAAACGCGAGCGGGAAATTGCTCGCGCCGAATACGGCCACGGGTCCTACACCAATCTTGCGCAGCCGCAAATCCGAACGCGGCAAGGGTTTGCGATCGGGCATGGCGGGATCGATACGCACGCCGAGCCAGCCCCCTTTGCGTAGTTCGTCAGCGAACAAACGCAGTTGTCCCATGGTACGAGCGCGCTCGCCGGTGAGACGCGCCAACGGCAATCCGGATTCCGCATGCGCGCGTTCAAGCAATTCATCCCCAGCCGCAAGAATGGTTTCCGCAATCGTTTCGAGGAATGTGGCGCGTGTTTCTGCGCTCACCTGTCGATAGGGATCGAACGCTTGCCACGCCAATTCGCACGCGCGCTCGACGTGTGCTGCTTCACTGACGAAAAAGGGCGGCTCGATGGATTCGCCTGTGGTGGGATTGGCGGCCGAAAACGTCGCGTTGCTCGCGACTTCGTCGTTGCCAATGAAAAATGTTCCGGAAAGTGGCATGGGAATCTCCACAGGAAAGCAATTGCGCTCGATGCGATAACTCAGACATTATTACACCACTCGCGCGGCGGCGAGCCAGCCCGTTTTTCCGCTATCGGCTGGAATGCCGCAAAAACTTGGGGCACAACCGCGTAGGAAAGCAGCGGATGGAGAATAGACGGCGTGCGGGTCGGGTTCGAACTCACCGTTCGCGGACCGGAATGAATTCCGATCCACAATAAAATTACGAGAGCCGACGCGCAGCGCTGCGTGGCGCGTAGCACAACGAAGCACTGCAACAAGAAGGGGAGACAGCGTGCAAACGTCTT
>CAZIXV010000123.1:0-10548 GCA_964543105.1 uncultured Steroidobacteraceae bacterium | reverse complement strand
CTCGCGTACGGGTCGGCCGTGGGGCGAGCGGAGCTGTCGATCTCGCCTTTCAGGCGGACGCGTTCGGCGGTCATGAGCTCCACGAGCCTGTGGTCGGCCTCCGCGGCGGAGCGTTCCAGGTGCCGGATGGCAGCCAGGGACTCCTCGGTCGCACCGTGCTCGCGCTGGACACGGACGACGAGCGCAGCGACGTCGGGACGGAGCGCCTCGCGTGAGGCGAGGGCGGCGTCCAGCCCGTCGAGGTCACCGCGGCTGAGCGTGTCGAGGGCCTCGTCGCAGTGCTGCTTCCAGCTCGCGAGCGCCCGCTGCAGCTCGAGGGCTGCCGCGGGCGGGGCGGCCTCGGCGGCCGCAATCCGGTGCATCATTTCGCGTGGAATCACTGGCCGGACCCATTGAGCGACTGGATCTGCTGCGTCAACCAGCTACCCTGCGATTGG
Organism: uncultured Steroidobacteraceae bacterium; assembly: GCA_964543105.1. Classification (GTDB taxonomy): domain Bacteria; phylum Pseudomonadota; class Gammaproteobacteria; order Steroidobacterales; family Steroidobacteraceae; genus Steroidobacter. The sequence goes on along the minus strand of CAZIXV010000123.1, from coordinate 10,111 downwards.
ACCTGGCTGAGCATCGTCTCCATGCGCGTGTACTGCTGGATGAGAGACTGGCGACGGACCTCGAGCCGTGCCTCCGCGTCGCCGATACGGTCGGCCAGCGCCGCATTCGATTCCTCCAGGAAGCGGATCTGAGAGGAGACGGTTCCGCCGTACGACGCCGCGATGGAGTCGGAGGCCCTGTACATGGACTTACCGATCTCTCCGAAGAGCGCCTTCACATCGCTGTGCGAGCGCTCCAGGGCGCTGGTCAGCATCGCCGAGTCGATGGTGAGCTTGCCGTTGCGATCGAGCGTGCGCACTTGAATCTTTTCGGAGCGCGTGACCTTGTCGTAGATGCCGGGGACGGACAAACAGCCTTCCTCGGTTTCTTCCGTACCTTGGCGCGTCAAGATCTCCGGATTGATCAGCACGATGGGCTGACTGCGATCTTCGGTGACATCGATGACGACGACGCGCTTGTGCACGTTCACCTGAGTCGCTGCGAGGCCGATTCCAGGCGCCTCATACATCGTTTCGAACATATCGTCGATGAGCTGACGGATCTCATCGTCGACCTGCTCGACAGGGGCAGCTTTCGTACGCAGTCGCGGATCGGGAAATTCAAGAATGGTGAGCTTAGCCATGGCGAGAAGATGGAGGCGGAAAGGGAAAAAATCCAGTAGGTAGTGTCGATCGCTTGGATTGCACTTTTGCAGGCTCGCGGTGAGCCAGCGTTGTTTCTGGCGAGCCTGCTAGCCGGCTCGTTTGCCAGCGGGCCAACTGAGAACCACGTCGCGGCTTCGAGCGCCGTTCGTACATTCGTTGCAATCTTGCTGATAAAGTTCGGTCGGCGTTCAACTTAATTCCGGTGCTTCAGGGGTTTGTGCGTCGCCGAGAGCGTCGCAACAAACTTGAAGTACCGCGCCGAACCGTGCAACGCCGAGTAAGCATTTCGATCGAGGTGACGTCCTGCAGCTGCGGGAACGTCAACGGGAACGCTTACCAGTGCGCACGGCCCGGGGGTTCTCCGGTCTACATGGAGCTTGATAGGCGCATGAAATCTGCGACTCACCCACTTCGCGCGGGCATGGTGTTCGGGCTCGTTGCGAGCCTTACGGCATTTACCGGCTTTGCGCCGGCTACCGCACAAGATGCCACCCGAACCATTGCGACCGGCAGCAATATTCCCCTCTCCCCCAACGCGCCGGATGAATATGTAGTCAAGCCCGGCGACACGCTGTGGGATATCTCCAAGATCTATTTGCGTGACCCCTGGTACTGGCCTGAGATCTGGTATGTCAATCCGCAGGTCCAGAACCCGCACCTTATTTATCCGGGCGATGTCCTCAAACTCGTCTACATCGATGGCCGTCCGCGTTTGACGCTCGCTCAGCGCGCTGAAGGCGGCGATGGCACGAAGCGTCTGTCACCGCAGGTGCGCCGCGAACCGCTGAGCCGCGCCATCACTGCTGTTCCTTACGATGTGATCGCTGGTTTCGCGGGGCGTCCGGTCCTGCTCGACAAGGACGAAGTGAACCGCGCGCCGTACGTCGTGGCGATGCGCGATGGACATGTGATCGGCGGCGCCGGCACCGAGATCTACGCGCGAGGCATCAAAGACGCTGAGCCCGAATCACGCTACAGCATCGTTCACGTCGAAGGCGAACTGGTCGATCCAGACACCAACAAGCTGCTTGGTTACACGGGCATCTATGTCGGCTCCGGCCCGGTCATGGTGAGTGGCGATCCCGCCAAGCTGATGCTCAGCGACACCGCTCGCGAAGCGCTGCAAGGCGACAAGCTGTTCCCGGAGACGATGGATGTCCAAGTCGATTTCGTGCCGCATGCGCCAGACACAGACATTGACGCCACGGTCATCGCCGTCCGCGATATGACCATCATGGGCCAGTACCACATCATCGCGCTCAATCGCGGCACGAAAGCCGGGCTCGAACCCGGTCATATCGTCGCCGTCGAACGCGTCGGCGAAGTCGTGCGCGACAAGTATTCGAAAGGCGGCCTCAACGCGCGTTCACTCAAGCGCGGCAAGCGGGTGCAGTTGCCTTCTGAGCGCGCGGGTCTCGCCATGGTTTACAAGGCCTACAACGACATGAGCTTTGCGCTCGTCATGGAAGCCACGCACGAGATTCGTCAAGGCGATCGAGCCACGAATCCGTAAGGCAAGAAGCGGTTAGCGGTTGGCGGATTCATCAAGGCCGCTAACCGCCAACTTCATTGCCTCGGCGCGGCGCTCTAATTCACTATTGCGAACGCGCGGCTCGGACCGCCAACAATCAAAATCAACTGCCAACCAGATGAGGACTCATGGATGAGTTCACCGCTACGCTCGTACTTGCCCGCGTCCCCTCGCTCGATGCAGCGAGCGCCGCGGCATTAGCCGCCCGCTTCGGGAATTTGGCTGACATCGTGCGCGCCACCCCGGCGGCGCTGCGGGCTCAAGGCGTCTCCACGAAAATCATCGAATCTCTGCGTGCCGCGGCACGGCAGATCGACAGCGACAAACGCTGGCTCGATGCGCCGGGACATCATTTCATTCCCTGGTATTCGCGCGGCTATCCGGCACTTTTGCAAGAACTGCCTGATGCGCCAGTCGCCTTGTACGTTCGGGGAAACCCCGATGCCTTGGCGCTACCGCAGATCGCACTCGTCGGCACGCGCAATCCGACGCCTAACGGGCGCGAAACGGCGCACGCATTCGCCGAGCATCTCGTGCGCTGCGGCTTCGTCATCACGAGCGGCCTGGCGCTCGGCATCGACACGGCAAGTCACGCAGGCGCATTGCGCGCGGGCGGCAACACAATTGCCGTCTGCGGCACGGGGTTGGATATGCCCTATCCCGCCACCAATGTAGAACTCGCCGCCCGCATCGAAGCTGCAGGCGCTCTGGTGAGTGAATTTCCGCTCGGTACGCCGCCGCATAAGGCGAACTTCCCCCGTCGCAATCGCATCATCAGTGGTTTGTCGCTCGGCACGCTCGTCGTGGAAGCGGCGGTGCGCAGCGGTTCGCTCATCACGGCGCGACTCGCCGCGGAACAAGGCCGTGAGGTGTTCGCGATTCCCGGATCGATTCACAACCCGCAAGCACGTGGTTGTCATCGATTGATCCGCGAAGGCGCAAAGCTCGTCGAAACGGCACATGACATATTCGACGAATTGCGGCCGCTCGTCGGTGCTATGTCTACGCACGAGTGCAACGCTAACGTCGCGCCACCTCAGCCAAAACCTGATGGGCTATTGCACAAGGGACACCAAATCCTGTTAGATGCGCTCGGCTTCGAGCCGGCCGGCGTGGACCTTCTGGTCGAGCGTACCGGGCTTCGAGCCGACGAGGTGGCTTCGATGTTGCTCATTCTCGAGCTCGAGGGACGCGTCGAATCCCACCCTGGCGGTCTCTATTACCGGCACGCCGAAAGAGAGTGAAATGAAGGAAACCGTTCTCGATATCCTGATTTACCTATTCGAGAATTATTTCGACGCTGATATCGAATCTGCCCCAGAACCCGATCGCGATACGCTCAAGGACGAATTGGAGCGCGCCGGATTTTCCGAGCGCGAGGTTGATCGCGCGTTGGAATGGCTGGATCAGCTCTCGGCCGATCCACACCGCTCGGGAGTTGCCCCGACCGCCAGAGCAATTCGCGTTTTCGATGCACGGGAACTCGCGCGCCTCGACACCGATTGCCGCGGCTACATCCTGTATCTGGAAAACATCGGCATCTTGAGCGCTGCGCAGCGCGAACTCGCGATCGATCGTTTGCTGGCGCTGGACGCCGTGCACATCGACATCGAGCAGGTGAAATGGGTCGTGTTGATGGTGCTTTTCAGCCAACCCGGCCAGGAGAGCGCGTATTTGCGGATGGAAGATCTCGTGTTCGACAACCGCTTGGATATCGTGCATTAAGCGACCGATCAGACATGGCAGAGTGACGCCGCCGCGGACTACCGCGGTTTCTTTTTTTATAGAGGCCAGTAACCGCGCTCTCAATCAGCTCTTAATCAAAGTAAGAGACCCCTACCCCTAGCCCTCCCCGCGACGCGGTGGAGGGGGAGTTGGATGAAGCCATTTTTTATGGAGCAGAAAAACCTCGTCATCGTCGAATCGCCCGCCAAGGCGAAAACGATCAAGAAGTACCTCGGAAAAAATTTCGAGGTACTCGCGTCCTATGGGCACGTGCGCGATCTCGTCCCGAAGGAAGGCGCCGTCGATCCGAAAAACAGCTTCGCGATGCGCTATCAAATTCTCGACAAGAACGAGAAGCACGTGCAGGCGATCGCGCGGGCCTTGAAGAAAGCGGACGCGCTCTACCTCGCGACCGACCCTGACCGCGAAGGCGAGGCCATTTCATGGCACTTGACCGAACTGCTCAAAGATTTGAACGCGCTCGATAGCAAGGACGTACATCGCGTCGTGTTCTACGAGATCACGCGCAATGCGATTCGCGAAGCAATCGAACAGCCGCGCGATATTTCTCAAGACCTCGTGAACGCGCAACAGGCGCGCCGCGCGCTCGATTATCTGGTTGGCTTCAATCTCTCACCGCTGTTGTGGAAGAAGGCCGGTTTGCCTGGTGCATCCGCCGGACGCGTACAAAGCCCGGCGCTGCGCATGATCTGCGAGCGCGAGGATCAGATCGCGAGCTTCGTGCCTCGTGAATATTGGACGATCGATGCGGATGCCGAGAAAGGCACGCAACCGGTGCCCACGCGCTTGATCGAATACCGCAGCGCGAAGGTCGAACAGTTCACCATCACGAACGAACCTCAGGCAACCGAGGTCCGCACGACGATCGAACAGGCCGCAAGCGGCACGCTCACCGTCACCTCCATCGACAAGAAGCAGCGCCGCCGCAATCCTTCGCCGCCGTTTACGACCTCGACGTTGCAACAGGAAGCGGCGCGCAAACTCGGCTTCGGTGCGCAACGCACGATGCGCTTGGCTCAGCAACTCTATGAGGGTGTCGACTTCGGCGAAGGCGCCGTCGGTTTGATTACCTACATGCGTACCGATTCGGTAAATCTTGCGAATGACGCCGTGCAGGAAATTCGCCAAGTCATCGACAAACTGTATGGCAAGGACTCGCTGCCCGCTGAGCCGCGCGTCTACAAGACCAAAGCCAAGAATGCGCAAGAAGCGCACGAAGCGATCCGCCCGACCTCCGCGTCGATCACGCCCGAGCGCCTGGAAGGCAAGATCGATCCAGATCAATTGAAGCTTTACAGCCTCGTCTGGAAACGCGCGGTCTCATCGCAGATGGAACCTGCCGTGTATGACACGGTCGCGGTGGATCTCGTGCCGGGCACGCAAGCGACGCGCGATGGTGCGATCGCCGTGCTGCGCGCGAATGGGTCGACGCTCGTGAAGCCGGGCTACATCGCCGTGTACAAGGAAGGGCAAGACGATTCGAGCGATGATGACAACGATCGCATCCTGCCGGCGATGAACGTCGGCGATACCTTGAAGCTGCTCGAAGTCCGTGCCGAACAGCATTTCACCGAACCGCCACCGCGCTACTCCGAAGCGAGCCTCGTGAAAGCGCTCGAAGAATATGGCATCGGCCGGCCCTCGACGTACGCGAGCATCATTCAAACGCTCATCGGCAAGAAGTATTGCGAGCTCCTCAATCGACGCTTCGTACCAACCGACCTCGGCAAGATCGTCAACAAGTTCTTGACGCGTAACTTCGAGCAATACGTCGACTACGGCTTCACCGCGAAGATGGAAGACGATCTCGATGAGATCGCCGATGGCAAGGAAGAGTGGGTGCCTGTGCTCGATCGCTTCTGGAAGCAGTTCAAGGATCGGGTCGAAGTCGTCGACAAGACGGTGACGCGCGAGGATGTTTCAGAAGCGCGCGAACTCGGCAAGGATCCGGTATCAGGTCGCCCCATCTCCGTGCGCTATGGCAAGTACGGACCCTTCGTGCAAGCCGGCACGAAGAACGATGAAGAGAAGCCAAAGTTCGCAAGCCTGCGCCCGCATCAACGCATGGACACGCTGACGCTCGAAGAAGCCTTGGAGCTTTTCAAGTTGCCGCGCACGCTCGGCCACATGCCAAGCGGCGAACCCATCAAGGTCGCGATCGGGCGTTTTGGACCTTACGTGCAGTACGGTGCGAAGAAATTCGTGTCGATCAAAGACGACGACCCGTATGAGATCGAACTACCGCGCGCCATGGAATTGATTCGCGCGAAAGAAGAACTAGACGCCAATCGCATCATTCTCGACTTCCCCGAAGCGGGCATTCAGGTCTTGAACGGCCGCTTTGGTCCGTACATCACCGATCGCGTGAAAAACGCGAAGATCCCCAAGGATCGCGATCCGAAGACGCTGACGCTCGAGGAATGCAAGGAGCTGATTGCGGCAGCGCCGGTGCGCCGTGGCCGCTTTGGCGCGAAGACTCCAGCGAAGCAGGCGGCCAAGCAAGCGCCCGCCGACGCAACGAAGTCCGAAAAGCCGGCAAAAAAAGCGGCCAAGAGAAAATCGCCGGCAAAGAAAACGGCTTCGAAAGCAAAGAAGACCGCAGCGAAGGCGAGCAAGAAGAAAAGCGCAGATCCTGCTTAACGACGGGCGTTCGTACTCAACGCGCAGCTGCATCCTCCGTACGCGCTGAGCGCGCAGCTGCGCTCCCCGTTCGCGCTGAGTTCACAGCTGCGCCCCTTCGTTCGCGCTGAGCGCACCGCTGCGCTCTCCGTTCGTGCTGCGAAGCACAGCCTCCGTCACGTACGACGCGTTATTCAATCACCACGCATTCGTGTCTAGCAGACACCGGCGCTCGCAATGCTGGACCTCAATTGCGAGCGGGGCGACCATAGCGCGCTTGCCGCTCACGAATGACTCGCCATGAATACCGCCTACGACGCTGATGCCGTCCTCGACTATCTTCGCTCGCTGCAGGATCGCATCTGCAATGAGCTCGAGCGCCTCGATGGACACGCGCGTTTTCGTCATGATCGTTGGGAGCGCGCCGAGGGCGGTGGCGGTGAAAGCCGCGTATTGCGCGGCGGCGCAGTATTCGAACAAGCCGGCGTGAATTTCTCGCATGTGATGGGGCAGAAACTGCCGCCCAGCGCGAGCGCACAACGACCCGAACTGGCCGATGCGCGCTGGGTCGCCGCGGGCGTGTCGCTCGTGATCCATCCCTTGAATCCATACGTGCCGACGACGCATGCGAACGTGCGCTTCTTTGCAGCCGCGAACGACGCGGGCTCAGTGTGGTGGTTCGGCGGCGGTTTCGATCTCACGCCTTTCTATCCGTTCGATGAAGATGTGCTGCATTGGCATCACACCGCCGCCGCCGCATGTGAACCGTTCGGTCCTGAGGTGTATCCCGCGCACAAGGATTGGTGCGACAAGTATTTTTATTTGAAGCATCGCAACGAGACGCGCGGCGTCGGCGGCTTGTTTTTCGATGACTTGAACGATTGGGGCTTCGAGCGTTGCTTTGCTTATCAACGCAGTGTCGGCGATCACTTCCTGCCCGCCTACGTGCCCATCGTCGAGCGCCGCAAGGACACACCGTACGGTGAACGCGAGCGCCAATTTCAGTTGTACCGCCGCGGCCGCTACGTCGAATTCAATCTCGTCTACGACCGCGGCACCTCCTTCGGTCTGCAATCCGGCGGGCGCACCGAATCGATCCTGATGTCGCTGCCGCCGCTCGTGCGCTGGGAATACGACTGGCATCCGGAACCAGGTTCGCCCGAAGACCGCCTCTACCGGGATTTTTTGCGGCCGCGCGATTGGCTGACAGAACTAGGAACCGGTTGACGGTTCACATCCAGAAGCCGAAATAGCTGCTGTGAACCTCACCTTTATCCGCTATCGCCCATCCGCCATCGCCTTCAGCTTCGAATGAACTACCGTCACGCCTTTCATGCCGGCAATTTCGCGGATGTGCACAAGCATCTCGTGCTCATCGCGTTGCTCGAACGCTTGAAGCGCAAGCCGACGCCGCTGTTGTTTCTCGACACGCATGCAGGACGCGGTCGCTACGATTTGCAATCACCCGATGCCACGCGGGGCGGCGAATGGCGTAACGGCATCGAGCGCCTGCTCGGCGCCTCGCTGCAGCATGAAGACACGCGGATCTATCTCGAGCATGCGGATATCAGGCAAGGCATGCGCGAGTACTTCGGTTCGCCGTTACTTGCATTGCGCTCGTTGCGCGACATCGATCGGGTCGTCTTCGTCGAACAGCAACCCACCGAGGCGGCTGCACTCGAACGCGAACTGCCGCGACGGCGCAATCTGGCGGTCGTTTGCGGCGACGGTTATGCCGCGCTCAAAACCTACTTGCCGCCCAAAGAGAATCGCGGCCTGGTGTTGATCGATCCGCCCTACGAGGCGGACAACGAATTCACGCTCGTCGAGCGCGCGCTGCAATTCGGCTTGACGCGTTGGCCGACCGGCATGTTCGCCGCGTGGTATCCGATCAAAGCATCGCGCGAGCATCAACGCTTGCATGCCGCGCTGGTGAACTCCGGGTTGCGTAAATTATTACTCGTCGAATTGATCGCCCGGCCGGCAGATTCACCCATCGGTTTGAACGGCTCGGGGCACCTGATCGCTAATCCACCGTGGAAATTCGATGCGGAGATCCGCGATGCGCTCGCAGAGATCCAGCCGCTACTCGATCCTCAGGGCGCAGGCGGCGTGCGCGTGGAGTGGCTCGTTCCGGAATGAGGCTTGGCGCGTGCCAGCGCCACGCATTCCTTGTGTCGAAAGCAGCTCACGAGGTGATCGTTGACCATGCCGGTCGCTTGCATGTGTGCATAGAGGATCGTGCTGCCGACGAAGCGAAAGCCGCGCTGCTTCAAATCCTTACTGAGCGCGTCGGACGCAGGGCTCGTCACTGGAATCTGTGAGTTGTCCTTGAACTTGTTTTGGATGGGTTTGCCGCCGACGAAGCTCCAGAGGTGCTGCGCGAAACTGTCGTGCTTGCTTTGAAAATCCAGATACGCACGCGCATTGCCGATCGCCGCTTCGATCTTGAGCCGATTGCGCACGATGCCCGCATCCTTCATGAGTCGTTCGACATCGCGCTTGCCGAAGCGCGCGATTCTTTCTGCATCGAAGCCCGCGAACGCGGCGCGATAGCCCTCGCGCTTGTTCAGAATCGTCGACCACGAGAGCCCCGCCTGCGCGCCCTCGAGAATCAAAAACTCGAACTGAGTGGCGTCGTCCCACGCCGGCACACCCCATTCCTTGTCGTGGTATTCCAGGTAGAGATCGTTGCCTTTGAGGGGCCAGGTACAGCGGGTGAGCATGGGCTATCGCCGGGGGTTACGGGTTAGGCCGGCCGGAGTGCCGCGGACGGTGATGCGTAAGAGACTACAACGTGTCGGCGCAGAATCATGTCAGGTATTCAGCACGCTCGTGCTGTCAGCACGGATCGAACCAGCCCGACCTAAACGGGTAGACTTGCGCCTTCCTGCGGCCCCTCTGGCCGTGTCCCGTAGCCCGCAGTCCGTAGTCCGCCTCATGTCCAATCGCGAAACTGGTGAATTTCCCCGCACTCGTCTACGCCGCATGCGCCGCGACGAGTTTTCTCGGCGTTTGATGCGCGAGAACACGTTATCTGCGGACAACTTCATCTATCCGATGTTCGTCATCGAAGGCGCGAAGCGCCGCGAAACCGTCGCCAGCATGCCCGGCGTCGAACGCGTCAGCGTCGATGAACTGGTCCGCGAGGCCGAGGCGCTCGTCGAACTTGGGATTCCTGCGCTCGCATTGTTTCCGGTCACGCCTGCCGAGGCGAAAAGCCTCGACGGTAAAGAAGCGTGGAACGCCGACGGCCTGGCGCAGCGCGCCGTGCGCGCCGTGAAAAAAGCCTTTCCCGAACTTGGCGTCATCACTGACGTCGCGCTCGATCCTTTCACGACTCACGGGCAGGACGGCATCATCGACGAATCCGGTTACGTATTGAACGATGTGACCGTCGAAGCGCTCGTGAAACAGGCGCTTTCGCATGCAGATGCAGGCGCAGACGTCGTCGCGCCGAGTGACATGATGGATGGACGCATCGGCGCCGTTCGCGAGGCTTTCGAAGTCGCAGGCCACACCAACACGCGCATTCTCGCGTACTCCGCTAAATACGCCTCAAGCTTTTAC
>CAZIXV010000122.1:0-10551 GCA_964543105.1 uncultured Steroidobacteraceae bacterium | reverse complement strand
TTGTTGATTGGTGCCGCGGCATTCGGCATCGCCGTGCTTGCCGCGCTTTGGCGCTTTGCGAGCAATGATGCAGGCGCACTCCCGCTCGTGATCGCGTGTACCGCCGCGGGTGCGGCGGTTCTATGCGGCGCGGCCGTGTGGACCGCGCTGATCGATAATCGCTCGATGGGGTCGAAAGGCGAGGCGCTAGACGGTCGGCGCTGCGCACACTGTGATCATGTCACCCCACTGCGGCCTTGGTCGCGATAGGCAGCGAGTGGTTGTGAAGCCGGTGGCTTGATCAGTTCCCCGATTGTTCAGCGAGCGCGTTCGAGAGCGCCTGCAAGAAGTTGGCGGTATTCACGAGCGCGTTGACGCGCTTGATCCTGGCGTTGTAAGCGAGGACTTCTTGGTTCAAGCGCTCAAATTCCGCATTCCCGACTGTTAAGACCGGATCAAGAAATGATTCGCGGATGGATTCGACACGCGCGTAAATCGCATCGTCGATGCAGCGTGCCTTCTTTGGCATCTTCGAACAGACGAAGTCGGCGCCGCCACGCGCTTGCGATAGCTGTGCACTGATCCGCTCTGCCGTTGTGAAGATGTCTTCCGGCAGACTGTTTTTGAAGGTTGCCTCTTCGACTTCGTACCACTTGAGAATGCAATCGCGGTACGCGTTCAGCTCATCGTTGGAAACGGTTTCGCCTACATAAAAGGTGCCGCATTGCCGGCGCAAGTGGGATGCGACGACGTCGATCACACGCCCGTGATCACGTTCGAGCGCCGCGAGCGCTTGTGGCGTCGTGGCCGCCTGCGCGTCGACCAGTTTGCGAACGCCATCGCGCATCTCGGCCCAGTGTGAGCTCTCTTGTGTCTTCATCCCCAGTTCGATGTCGGCGAGTGCACCCTGGGCGTCGCCGATGCGGACGCGAGCGACAGCACGCGTCTGCAGCGCTTGCGGATGATCGGCCTCTACGGACAGCACTTCCGTTGCCATGCGGATCGCATCATCGAAGCGCTCCATCATGAGCAGCATTTCCGCGCGATTGGCCTTCGGCGCCAATTCATTGGGAAGTTTGCGGGAAACCGCGGCATGGTCTTTCTCTGCTTTCGCATACTCATTGAGTGCGGCATACGCAAAGCCTCGATGCGACAGCGCTGTGGTCGAGGAAGGATCTTGCTTCAGTGCCGCTTGCGCGGCTTCAAGCGCGGCCTTGCCCTGGTCACTGACGAGCAACGCACGGATCTTCTCGATGCGATAGGGCATGTGATCAGGCCGCAGGCGAATGAGCCGGTCGGCAGCATCTACTTTCCTGTCCGACGTCAGTGCTTTGGAAAGCATGAACTCGAGCAACTCGATGTCGTCCGGCAACTCCTCGAGGAGTCTCGCAACATCGGCGAGGGCGCCGAATGTATTTTCCTGATGCGAATAGGCCAAGGCTCGATGACGCAGCGCCGTCTGCTGCGTAGGCGTGAGGGCAGCATCACGCTCGTCCGCCTTCTTCAGTAGATCCGAATAGCCCGCGATCGCGCCATCGAGGTCATTCTGCAATAACAGGAAGTCGGCATAGAGCAGCAGGCCGCGCTCGCCCTCCGTGTGCCTCGCCTGTTTACAGAACGGCTCAGCCTGCGCGTACTGACCATCTCCAGCCAGCTCAAAGCATCGATCGTAGGCACTGGTTTGTTGCGCGTTGGCGAGTGAAGGCTGGCAAAGCGAAAGCGCGCCAGTGATGGCAACTGCGATGAGTGTCGAGCGCATGATGGACCTGGTTGCGATGGAGCGGGGATGTTTACTGGGCGGCGAAACACCGACACTCGACGGCGTCACAGTCGATTCGTGAAGCAGTCACGGATCGTGCGCATCAAGGGGTTTCCCTGGCGGCCCGAGTCGGGTTTCTCGCAGGCGCTCGCTTGCATCTATCCGACTTTGGGGGAGGGCTGCGACTGACTCAGGGCGAACGGGACTGAAACTCCGTGCGTGCTGAGCCTGCCGAGGCACGGCAAATCGCAGGCTGTGAACCCGTAGACGATCGCGCTACAGTTGAAACAGCGGCGCTGAAGAACACGCAAGCGATCTGGCACGCCGACAACCGATATCGATTTCAAGTACCGACCTTCCGGGAGAACACTGGATGAATTCGGCTGCGTTCGCCCACAGCGAACGGACACAGCTTAACGATGAGTCTTTTTTCGAGGCCATCTTGGAGGTGCTCTGCGAGCGTTCGGGCGCGGATTTCCGGCGCTATCGGGTCGCCACACTGCGCCGGCGAGTGCTGAATCGAATGATCTCTGCGCGTACCGCCACCTTTGGTGAGTACCTGCGCCTGCTCGAGACAGACCCGCTCGAGGCCGAGCATCTGTTAAATCGCGTGACCATCAAGGTCAGCCGCTTCTATCGCAACCAGGTCACGTTCGATGCGCTTCGCGAAGAGGTGATGCCGACTTTGCTGGCCGCTCGCGGCCGTGAACCGCTTCGCTTGTTGAGTGCGGGCTGCGGGCAGGGCGAAGAGCCGTACACCTTGGCAATGCTTTTGGAAGAAGCCGAGGCTTCCGGCATCGTCGATGCGATCGACATCGATGCGAGAGCGTTGGACGTTGCAGCGACGGCGCGCTATGCCGCCAGTGCGCTCGAGGAACTCCCCGAAGAACTGCGCGACCGCTATCTGCTGCCCGTCGAACATGGATTCGAGGTTTGCGAGGCGGTGCGAACGCGCGTCGCCTTCTCGCGCGGGGATCTCATGGCAGTGACGCCTTTCGCCGCTGGCGTGCAATACGACCTCATCTGCTGCCGCAATGTGCTCATCTACTTTGAGCGTGAAGTCCAGGAACGCACGCTTTCAACGCTGTGTCGTCATCTTCGTTCTGGAGGGTTTCTGTGCCTTGGCGAGGCCGAATGGCCGATGCCTTCGCTCGTCCCGATGCTGCAGCCGCTTGCCCACAAGACGCGGCTCTTCCGTTTGCTTTCCGGTATTCGCCATGTCACCTGCTAACGTATCTGACCTCAGCATCGCGCAACGCCTGGCGATCGGATTCAGCCTGTTCTTTTTAGTCGTCGCGTCGATGCTCGCTGTCTTCTTCAGTTGGCATGTGAGCAGCGCGCGTGCGCAGGAAGCGTACTCGGAGAGGATCGTGCCGCTGCGCGAGCGCATCATTGCGCTCGAACGAACTGCACTGAGAGTCGGGATCACGTTGCGATCCGTGTTGCTCGAGCCAAGTGCGGACCGCACGCAAGCGTTCGACCAGAGTGTGAGCGCCGCACGCTCGAGTTTGGATGCGTTGGGGCGTTCAGAGATGCAGCCGGACGGACGAGCCCTGTATCTGCAGATCGACGAGGCAGCTCGCGAATACTTTGCTCAGGCGCGCGTACTCGTAGTGCTGCGTGAAAGCGGCCCCATTGATGCGGCGATGGAGGCCGACATCGCCGCGTTGCGAGAGCGGCTTTTCAGCGTGACCGGCGATTTCAATGACCTGCAGGTGAGCAAGTCCTCCGCTGCGCTCGAGCAAATCGCGCAATTGCGCGAGCGCACTTCCAATGGGTTGATTGCGGTGACGATCCTGGCTGCCTTGATGCTGACCACGCTTGCGATCGTGACTGCACGCACGGTGAGTCGGCCTGCCAAATCGTTGGTCGCAACGGCCGACGCCTTGAAGCAGGGCGATTGGGCGCCGGCGCTGGCGCTCGCACCGCCGCGCGGCAACGCCGGCGCGCCTGCGCACCGCGATGAAATGCGTCGACTCGCCGATGCCATCGGCAGTGCCGCCGTCGCGCTCGAGCGGCGCGAACTGCGGCTGCGTGCCGACGGCATCTTGGCACGGGCCGTGGCATCGACTCTGCAGCGCGATGACTTGGCGGATAAGGCGCTGCAAGCCTTGGCGACGCATCTGGGGCCAATCGTCGGTGTGGCCTACTGGGCAAAGGATGAGCAAACCCTCATCCCAGTAGCCAGTTATGCCACGACGCAGTCGCGGGAGCAGTTGCCCATCGGCGAGGGCATTCCGGGGCAGGCTGCGCGCGAGCGGCGGGCGATCTTTATCGATAGCGTTCCTGCACACGATGATTTTCGTGTGAAGCTCGGCTATGACGCGGCCTCACCGCGCAGCCTTGCTGCGTTGCCGCTCGTCATTCGTGACACCTTGCAGGGCGTGCTGCTCATTGGCTCGCTGCAAGCGTTCGATGAGGACGCACGCAACTTCCTCGATGCCAGCGCCACCCAGCTCAGCATCGGTTTCGCGAACGTCGCCTCTTACGAAGCGATTCAGGTGCTGCTTGCCGAGGTGCGCGACAGTAACGAGAAGATTCAAGCGCAAAACGAAGAGCTGCAGGTCCAGAACGAAGAGATCCAAGCCCAGAGCGAGGAGATCCAAGCGCAGAACGAAGAGATCCAGGCCCAGCATGAGGAGATGCAGGCACAGAATGAGGAACTCATACAGCAAAGCGAGGAGTTGCGGCGTCACGCGGGCGAATTGGCCGAGGCCGCTGAACGCAAGAACCGCTTCATCGGCGTGCTGGCGCATGAGTTGCGCAACCCCATGGCGCCGATTACCAACAGCCTCGTCATTCTCAAGCAAAGTGCGCCGGGCAGCGAGAGTGCGCAACGAGCACAGCGCATCATCGAGCGCCAGACGATGCATCTGGTGCGCTTGATCGATGACCTGCTCGACATTACTCGCATCAGCGAAGGCAAGATTCACATTCGTCGCGAGCGGCTGAACCTCATCGACGTCATTCGCACGTGCGTCGAAGATCTGGCCGTGGCGTTCGAGCAAGCCGGCATCACGGTCGATCTCGATCTGCCAAATGCGCCAGTGATCATTGCGGGCGATCGCACGCGCCTATGCCAGGTCATTGGCAATCTGTTGAATAACTCGCTCAAGTTCTGTGACGCCGCTGGACGCGTCCAAATCTCGCTGCGGGTGGATCACGCGCACGCGGCTGCGGTGATCAAAGTGGCGGACAATGGCATTGGCATGGAAGCCGAACTCCTACGCCGGCTGTTCCAACCCTTCAGTCAAGGCGTCGCAAGTTTGGCGCGCACGAATGGCGGCCTTGGGCTCGGGCTCGCGTTAGTGCGCGCGCTGGTTTCATTACACGATGGAACCGTCGATGCGCACAGCGATGGCGCAGGCAAAGGCGCGCAATTCACGATTCATCTCCCGCTCGATGCGTCGGACTCGACGCTTCATGACGCCGTCGCGCTTGCGCCGGCGGATGCGTCAACCGAGCGCAATCCCGAGCGCATTCTGATCATCGAAGACAACATGGACGCAGCCTTGAGCCTCGCTGAAGTGCTCCGCTTCGATGGTCACGAAGTCGCTGTCGCCCATTCCGGTCCAGAGGGCGTCGAGCTTGCGAAGTCCTTCAAGCCCGGCGTGGTGTTGTGCGATGTGGGCTTGCCTGAGTTGGACGGCTATGGCGTCGCGCGTGCGATTCGCGAAGATCCGGCGACGCGCGCAGCGCTGCTGATTGCAGTCACCGGGTATGCGTCGGCGGCCGACAAGGATCTGGCTCGAGAGGCAGGATTCGACCTGCATGTGGCGAAGCCGCTCGAAGCAGAGCGTCTTGCGGAAATTTTTGCCGACCGAAAAGCAAGGACGTGATCTCGACGCCTTGATGTGTCCACAGAGTGCTCTGAGCCGCGTCGCTCAACGGCCGGGAACGTGCGTGATCCGACCGCGTTGATAAGTGAACGAAGGTTCGGCGTATGCCATGGATACTCGAGAGCAGGGCCGCACGGCGCATAGATTTTGGGACCGCATCGGTCTCGCGCCGCAGGCCGTCGATCCGAGCGTGCGCTCCACGCTACGACGGTCGTTCTTCGCGTATGCGGCGGTGCTGTTGTTGATCGGCTGGGCCTATGCCCTGTGGTACATCGCGCAAGACCATCGCCGCACGATCGAAACCGCCCGCGATCAGCTGCGCACCGTGGCGACCTCGCTCAACGCACAGATGGAAGCGATGCTTGGGGATGGGTTGGGTTCGGCGCAGTCGGCCTACAACGATCTTGCGACGACAGGAGACCTCCGACAGCAGCCGATGGAAAACATCGCGCGGCAGCTGCGCGAACAAGTCACCGGCAACTACATCCGTGCGCTTCTTGTCGGCAATTCCGAGCGGACGATCGTCGTCGGCAGCAGTCGCTATCGCCAAAGCCGGTGAAGACGTGCCGATGATGCTGGTCGTATCGCGCGACTATCGGGCGATCGTCGCGCCTTGGAAACGCAGCACCTTGATGGTGCTGTGGCTCGCCGTCGGCTCTTCCGTCGTGTTGATCGTGATCACGCTTTTGCTGTATCGATTCGTGGAAGAGATCAATCGGCGCGAGGTGCAATTTCAGAAGCTGTTCGAGAACTCGCTCGCGAGCATTTTGTTGCTGAAGGGCGGCGTCATCGTGGAGAACAACGCCAAGGCCAGAGAGACTTTTCGCTTGCCCGCAGGCAGCACGTTGCACGGCCAGAGCGTCGAGGATATCTCTGCGGATACTCAAGCTGACGACATGCCCACCTCGCAGGCCGCTTTGAAGTACCTGCATTTGATGCGGCGCGAAGGGGGTGCGTCGTTTCGCTGGTTATTCAAGCGCGGCGACAACGGCGAACCCTTCGAAGCGGAAGTGAACATCTCGACGATTCAGATCGCGCACGACCTGGTGACACTTGCGATCGTGCGCGACATCAGCGAGCAGGAGGCGGCGAAACGTGCGCTGCGCGAGGCGAATGAGCAGTTGGAAGCCCGGGTCGTCGAGCGCACGGCGGAGTTGCAACACGCGAACGCTCAACTCGAAGCGACGAATCGCGCGCTCGAGGAATTTACCGCATCCGCGTCACATGACTTGCGTTCGCCGTTGAGCTCCATCTCTGGGCAGGCAGGCTTGCTCGAACTCGCATTGCGCGAGCGGCTCGACTTGAAATCATCGGAGCGCCTGCAGCGCATCCAAGGCGCGGTGAGGCGCGCGTCGGCAGTCGTGGAAGGACTGCTCTCGCTTGCGCGAATCACGCAGCAGGAGCTCGCGTCCGAAGTGGTCGATTTGTCGGAGATCGCTCGCAGCGTGATCGAGGATCTGCACGAGTCCGATCTAGATCGTCCCATCGATGTCTACATCGAGCCGGGCATGATCGTGTACGCAGATCGCGGCTTGATGACTTCATTGATCGGCAACCTGATCACGAACGCATGGAAATATAGTGGCAAGCGCTCGGAAGTATGGATTCATTTCGCCAAAGTGCGGCGCGGTGGCCGGCTCGTGTACTGCATCGCCGATCGCGGCGCTGGGTTCGACATGGAACACGCGGCAAGGCTGTTTCAGGCGTTTCGGCGCCTGCACGCGGTGAATGATTTCAGCGGGGTCGGGTTGGGCCTTGCCACCGTCGCGCGCATCGTGACTCGATACGCTGGAACGATCTGGGCCGAAGCCGAGCGTGATGTTGGAGCGAAGTTCTTTTTTACGCTGCCGAATGCGGAAGTAGAGGTTGCACCACGCCGCGAGCGGCGAGCTTAGTTGTGGCTGGGGTGCGCGTACGCCCCTCGCTGCCCTCCCCCGCTGAGCGGGGGAGGCACAAGAACCCGAAGCTCCGCGCTTCGGGGTTCCTCAGAGTCCTACCATCGATACTGAGCACCCAGGCTCAGCGTCTCGACATGATCGTCATCGAGATCGAAGCGCGTCCAGGCGGCGATCAATTGGAAGTGCTTGGACACTGTCACGTCGAAGCCCGCACCCCAGAGCAGATCGGTGCCATCGTCGTTCTTGCGCGCCGTCCGGCCATCCGAGGTACGTACGTGCCGCTCGGCGTCCCAGCGAAATGCGCCGAGCTGAGCGCGCACGCCGAAGCGATCGCCGAATGCGTAGCGTCCGATGATCGAAGCATCGAAGCCATCCACGGAACGCGGATGCGTTTCGACCGCGTCTTGCAGGAATGCGTCGACCGATAGCACCGTCAACGTACCGTCGTAGCTCGTCGTGACATCGCCGAGATCGGAATAGCCCGCCTCGAAGCTCACGTACTCATTCAACGACCAGCCGCCGTGAACGCGCCACGCGGTGCGATCGTCATCGATGCGCGTGGTGACATCGTAGCCGCGCTGCTGAAGCGCCTGACTGAGTTCGCTCGAGCGCTTGCTGCTACGCGCTTCGGCGAGCGAGCCGCCCACGTACCAGCTGTTCTTCGGCGTATCCACGTCTGCTGCATTGACGCTCGTTGCGGCTGCCGTGCCGAGCGTTGCGATCACTGCGCCGCGCCGTGCACGTGCCGCTGCCGCTAGCAGCAAGCCCATGATCGCCGCCCAGTTGAACGCGCCACCGCCGCCCTTGCCCTTGCCGCTCACGACGACATCGGAGACGGTTTGCTTGAACGTTGCGTTGACACTGCACGCGCCGGTGATCGGCGCAGTCGTATAGGTGTTGCCGCTCAATGTGCCGCTGCAACCCGTCACGCTGTCGATGCGGTAGCCGTGGGCAGGTGTCACCGTGAAGCTCATGCGCTCGCCATGACGAGGCGCGGGTCCCGTCGCCGTGAGTGTGCCGCCTGAACTTGCGCTCGCGGGGATCGAGTATTCGATATGCACGAACGTTGCGGTCACGGCGCACGCGGCGTTGATCGCGCCGGTGGTGTACGTGTTGCCGCTCAGCGTGCCGCTGCAACCCGTGACGTCTTCGATGCGATAGCCAGTCTCGGGCGTGATCGTGAACGTGCCTTGTTCACCGTTCGGTACCGCGATGCTTGCAGGCGCGATGGTGCCGCCCGCGCCGGCGGATGCCGTCACTGCAATGGCATCGACGCTCACGCCGAACAAGTTGATGCGGTGTCCGATCAGCGTCTCTGCGGTGACCGGGATACTCAGCGTATCGGTGTATTCCGCTTCTGACGTGGGAGCAAAGCGCACGGTGAAGGCGCAGCTCGCACCTGCTGCGACAGACGCATTGGAGCAGTTGTCATTCACGACGGTGAAGGGTGCGGCAAGCGTGAGCTGGCCCACCGACAACGCGCTGGAACCGGCTGTCAGCGTGATCACTTGATCGGCATGGCTGTTGGAGGACACGGTGCCGAAGTTCAACGCTTCGCTCGAGAAGGCGTAGTCGATGCTCGGCACGAGTAATCGCGTCGAGCCTGTCATGACGTTCAGCGCGCCGTCAGTGACATTGAGTTCGACCGCTTCATTCGTCCCGGCAGGCGCGACCGATGGCACCTGCACTTGCACGAGAACATCGGCCACTGCCAACGGCGCGAGCGCCAGCGAACTCCCGCCTGGCACTGCCGTCGTCCAACCGGATACGGTGCTCGCGGCCAGTGTCACGTTGAGCGGAGTGGTATCGCTCAGGTTGTGGACTTTGAATGTCTTGCTCACGGTCATGCCGGGCGTCACATATTCGGACGCAGGCGTCAGAACCTGCAGCGAGCCGGGCGGTGACCAGGTTTCGAACGCTTCGATGTTCCACGACTGCCCTGGTGCGAGCGTGGCGCGATTCCACTCTAAGTAGTAGCCGGCGTCCAAGAAGTTCGAGTCGGACGTGTCTTGAAGCCGCCCCGTCGTGACTTGGTTACTCCCGGTCGAGTAACGGCCAGAGAAATAATGCGAAAACGGCGTCAGGGGGTTCGCGTAGAAGCCCATGTAACCCGAGTTCGAGAAGCTCGAATTGTTGACGTACACCATTCGCAAATCTGCGTCGTACCAGCTGCGCGCGCTGTCATCACCGCCGAAGTAGGTGTCACCGCCATGGAAGAAGCGCACATCGTTGAAGGTCGAGGTGCCGAGATTTTCCATGCGCCAGGCTTTGCGGAAATTGCGATCACCATTGACGTAAGTGAAGCGTTGCGTAAAGCGCACCCCGGTGGTGCCAAGGTCTACGACCGTCGTAATAACGTACGGATCGGCAGCCGTGCCGGTGCCCGTGGTCGTGTTCGACACCGGCGTGACGAGCGGGCCGCCGAAGTAAGACGTTTGATAGTTATCACTCGGATTTGAACCATCCAAAACGATCGAAGAGCCCCACGAGTAGTCCCCGAAGTACTGCCGAGTTCTCCCGTTGGGCTGAGCGATCCACACGCCGGGCGTGGCGGAATCCTGAACGCATATCTCGAGAGGCGCGGGCGCCCCTGCGTTGATGCATTGAGTCGCCGCATGCGCGGTAACGCTTGCAGTCAGTGAAGAGGCGAGTACGCCGAGTGCAAGGCGTCGTGATGACAGCATGCGGAAGCTCCGATCAGGGTTGCGAGAGGCGCGGATTCTTCGCGAAGAGGCTTAGGCGCAAAGGTGAGTCGGATCACAGATGAGTTGGCATAGGGGTCCCCTCGTGAATGATTCAGGTGCCGTCTCACTCTGGCTGGGCTGCGAGTGTCGCGACCCGGAAATGAACGTCGAGAGCCGTCGATGCAGCGCTCGGCGAAGGCAAATACCGCGCGCGGGTGCGCGCGCGACCCGACGGATTGCGTTTCTGTGCCGATGGCGAGTCAGCGTGGTGGCGTGCAAGTCAATTGCGTGGGGCGCGTCGCATTTTTTTGTAATGACCGATCGGGACGCGACTAGACTCAGCGGCTCATTTCCAGAGAGGAGAGCCCGGTGAGAAATCAGTTATTGATCGG
>CAZIXV010000121.1:0-10776 GCA_964543105.1 uncultured Steroidobacteraceae bacterium | reverse complement strand
GACCAGCACCGACAAACGAACGGCGCGCTGTCGCTGGACATCGAGTATCGCGTTGATGACAAGCCCACCAGCGGCGTGCAATTGGCGATGCGTTGTGGTGAGGATTGCGCTGCGTCGCTCGATGTCACGCCGGTGCTGGCGGCCGCCGAGGTCGGGGAGATGTCGACGCTCAAAGTGAAGCTCGAAAACTTTCGTGAGCATGGCGCGGACATGACCAAGATCACCGAGCCATTCGTGCTGTCGAGCGATGGCAAGCTGACGCTCACGATCAAGACGCTGCGGCTCGTCACCGATCCCGCGAATGCGACGACACTGCAGGCGGCGAATTAAAATCCGGGACTGCTTCGTCCCTTTACCGGGTCGGTCAATGCGTCATCGATTGCATTGCCGACCTGGAGCTGTTCGTCGAGGATCGAAACACGACTGCCGGGCTTGCTGATGTCAATCGTCGATCGACGTCCGCGGCTCTCCGTAAACAATCCCTCTTCCATCCGTTCCCACATAGACCCGTCCATACACGCGCGGGTCGCCGGCGATCACGCGAAAGCGGCGCCCATATTCATGACGATCGTCGTTCACGCGGATCCATGTCCGACCTTCATCGTCCGAGCGCCAGATCGCTTCGAGCGCGTTGCGTGTGCCGATCGCAAACAACGTTGGATGGTCGTGATCCGGTGCGGCTTTGCCGAAGGCCAGCGCGGTCACTTCGATATCGGCGGGTACGCGTGAGAACGTCAGGCCGGCATCGCGCGAGCGATACAAACCGTGCAACGAGACGAACCAAAGCTCCCCTGAACGTCCCGGTGTTGCGAGCAGCGGCCACGGACGCTCGGGATTCTTGGGGCCGTCGTGCGTGATGTCCGCGGGAAGCCCGGACGTCGATAAGGTTTCGAAACTCGCTGCACCATTGGCGCTCTTCAAGATGCGTCGATCCGAGAAGTCGAGCGCGTAGAACGTGTCAGCGTCCGCTCGATCCGCGACTACGCGTAAGCCGCGCGACAAGCCTTCGGCACGCCGCCAGGTTTTGCCGCGATCACGTGTGAGCAGAGGCATCGGTGTCATTGCGACGAACGTTGCGCCATTGGCGGACACCGCGATCGCAGTGTCACCGTTCAGATCGAGTCGTCGTCCTCCTTGTGGCGGTACACGTAGTGGTTGCCACGTGCGACCGAAGTCGTCCGACCATGCGAGCGTGATCGCATCACTACGATCATCGCCGCGCCGGATGCGCGCACGACCGCCGCGTACGATCACGTTCGGTGCAAAGCTCGCGTAGTCGAGAAACACCGTGTTCGTGAAGGCCGGATCCAGGAACATGATGTCCGGTGAGCGATCCAGCCGCTCGTGCAGGAAGCCGCTGATGTCCCCGAAGCCGCTGAGCAGCGGCGGCCCGAGCGGCGGACTCGTCAACGTGATGATGGCCGTTTCCTCGACGCCCTCGACCCACGGCCGAAATAGGACGCGACGATCAACGTCCTCATTCCGCAGTTCGCGAGTCGCATGCACGGTCGCGCCGGTGGTGTACGCAAGATGCGACGAGTCGAACGGATCGATCGCGACGCCCGCAATCCAGTGACCGAATTCCGCCTGCGCATCGCCCCAAGTCAGAAACGGCGTCGCGCTCACGTCGCGGTCACTGAGTTCGGCAAGACCCGTCCAAGTAGCGCCGCGATCGCGGCTGCGCCAGATCGTATCGCCCGGTTGCCAGCGATTCATCGTGGCGACGACGAGTGTGTGCGGTTGCTGTCGATCGACGCTCAAACCCATGTAGCCGCCGGGCGGTCGCGACGCTGATTTGTCGGGCGTGATGTCGGCCCACACATTCGTGCGCGTGTCGAGCCGAAACACCGCGCCATCGGTGACGCCATTCGGGCCCATGCCATTCGCGAACGCGACGTAAAGTGCATCGGGTGCTGCTTTCGCTTGCACGGGCAGCAAGGCCTTCGCAGCTGGATTCTTAAGCGCACGCCACGTCGCGCCGGCATCATCGCTGCGGTACACGCCTGCATCTCCCGCGTCCGCTACGCCGACGAAGACTGTCGGCGTTGGCTTGCCGTGCTCACCGCTCGCTGCATCGAACACGACGAAGCTCAATCCGGCATGCGTCGGTCCGCTTTTCGGCAGGCCGCGTCCCGGGTAAGGAAACGAACTTACTTGCGACCACGTACGACCACGATCAGCGCTGCGTTGCAGTCCATCGTGACGCGAGCCGAAGTAGAGAATCGAGGTGTCATTGGGATCGACCGCGAGGCGCTCGCCGAGTCCGCGCCCGTCTTCGTTGCCGCCCATGCGAAACGATACCGGCACGATGTCCCACGAATGGCCGCGATCGTTCGACCGCAAAATCGCGGCCGGATCGCGCCGGTACATACCGGCAGCGACGTAGACGACATTCGCATCGCGCGGATCCGGCGCAATGCTTTCGATGCCGAAATAATTGGATTGCGGCAAATGGTCTTGCAGCGGTAGCCAACGCTGCTGCTTCGCATCCCATCGATAGACCCCGCCGATGTCGGTGCGTAGATAGGCGAGGTCTCGTTCGACCGGGCTGAAGACGATTGACGGCGAGAAACCACCGCCGCCGACGCGAACATTGCGCCACACGTAGTCGTCTCCCGCGTAGCCCGACGAGACGAATGCGGCGAGGCAAATGCCGATCCAGATGCGGCGCACGTGCCGCACGCCGCTGAGTAGTGATACCGTTACCATCGCTGGATAATACGAGCTGCGCGCGAGGGGATGTCAATGCGTATTGGCTGGAGCTGGGTCGCCGTCTGTTTGCTATCCGTGACGACGGCGTCTGCGGAGATCACGCCCCATGTGCTCTGGTATGACGCGCCGGCGACGGACTGGGAACGCGAAGCCTTGCCGATTGGCAACGGCGCAATGGGCGCGATGATTTTCGGCGGTGTGGCCGCCGAACGCGTGCAGTTTAATGAGAAGACGTTATGGACCGGCGGGCCTGGAAGCCAAGCCGGATATGACTTCGGCATTCCGGAGCGCTCGAATGCAGCGCGGGTCGAAGACGTCGCAAGGACGATCGAGCGCGAGCACAGCCTTGATCCGGAGTACGTCGCCAAGCAACTGGGTCGCAAGGAACGCGGCTTTGGGGCCTATCAAACCTTCGGCGACGTGATGATCGAGTTCGATCATGAGGTCGATGGTGCGCTCGATGAAATCGCAAGCTATCGCCGCGAACTCGACTTGGACGACGCGTTGGCGCGGGTACGCTATCAAGCGAAGGGCATTGCTTACGAGCGCGAATTCTTCGCGTCGTATCCAGACGGCGTAATCGTCATTCGGCTCGCGACGCAATCACCGCGCGGACTCTCGGCGCGCGTGAAGCTTGCGATTCCAGAGAACCGCACTCGCAAGCACACCGTGAATGGAACTCGCATGAGCGTGGCCGGTGCGTTGCACGACAACGGCTTGAAATACGCAGCCGCGCTGCATGTGTTGAACGAGGCCGGCCGCGTCGAGCGCGATGGCGATGCACTGCGAATCACGAACGCGCGCTCCGCGGTCATCATCCTCACTGCCGGCACGAGCTACGCGCAGCGTTATCCGAGCTATCGCGGCGTTGATCCGCACCGCTCGGTGCATGAGCGGCTCGATCGTGCGGTGAAGCTTGGCTTTCAGGCGCTGCGCCAGCGGCACCTCGAGGATCATCGCGCCTTGTTTTCTCGTGTGACGCTCGACATCGGACAAGTGGCCTCACCGCTACCGACCGATCGCTTGCTCGCTCAGCATGGTCAAGGCTCGGCCGAGCTGGATCGAGCGCTCGAAGCGCTGTACTTCCAGTACGGGCGTTACCTGTTGATCGCATCATCGCGCGCTGGCTCATTGCCCGCGAATCTGCAAGGCGTCTGGAATCACAGCAATACGCCGCCGTGGAACGCGGACTATCACGTCAACATCAACTTGCAGATGAACTACTGGTTGGCGGAGACGACGAACCTCGCGGAGACCCTGCCGCCGCTCTTCGACTTCATCGATAGCCTCATCGAGCCGGGGCGCAAGTCGGCAAAACAAATTCTCGGCGCCGATGGCTGGACGTTGTTCTTGAGCACGAACGTGTGGGGATTCACAGGCGTGATCGATTGGCCGACTGCCTTCTGGCAGCCGGAAGGTGCGGCGTGGCTCGCGCAGCATTATTACGAGCACTATCGCTTCACGCGCGATGAAGCGTTCCTGCGCCAGCGAGCGTGGCCTGCGATGAAGGGTGCAGCGCAGTTCTGGCTGGCTGTACTGCGCGTCGATCCACGCGACGGCAAGCTCGTCGTGAATCCGAGTTACTCACCGGAGCACGGTCCGTTCACCGCAGGCGCGGCGATGTCGCAGCAGCTCGTGTTCGATCTGTTTACGAATATCGTCGAAGCGGCGCCGCGTGTCGGCGAGCGTCCGTTCGGCGATGAAGTCGCTGCAGCACTTACGCGTCTGGATTCCGGCGTCCGTATCGGCGCGTGGGGCCAGCTCCAGGAATGGAAGGCTGATCTCGACGATCGCAAGAACGACCACCGCCACGTCTCACATCTGTTCGCACTACACCCCGGGCGGCAGATATCGATGTCGAAGACGCCACAACTCGCGCAGGCGGCGCGCGTGTCTCTCGATGCGCGCGGCGATGGCGGCACCGGCTGGAGCAAGGCGTGGAAGATCAATTTCTGGGCGCGCCTGCATGACGGCGATCGCGCGCACAAACTACTCGGCGAACAACTGAAGGCGAGCACGCTGCCGAACCTCTTCGACAACCATCCGCCGTTTCAGATCGATGGCAATTTCGGCGCCACGGCGGGCGTCGCGGAGATGCTGGTCCAGAGCCACGACGGCATCCTTGAGTTGCTACCCGCACTGCCAAGCACTTGGTCGAGCGGTGCGGTCGCAGGCCTGCGGGCCCGCGGTGGCGTAACCGTCGACTTGCGCTGGAAAGGCCGGCAGCTCGCGCACGCCACACTAAAAAGCGCTGCGAGTGGTGTGATTTCGCTTGGTACGTCCACATCCGAGTTTGAGGTCTTCGGGTCGGACGGCGTGCGCGTCGCAGCCTCCGCGCCTGGGCAGGTACGCGAACTTCGCGTGCGGGCGGGCGAGACATTCGTGCTGCGACGCGGAATCAGTCAATAACGTTGCGAACGCAACGTGCCGACGCTCGAACCCCTGGAACTCACCAAATGTTACCGGTATATTGTTACCGCTAACATCGCATATCCGCTCGTGCCGTGAGCAACGGCGCCGCGGCGAAAGGATCGGGGGTTTCGCGTGTCTGGCGCGCCCCTACACATATCAAATGATGAGATTGGGGGGTTGTGATGGGCGTGCGATTTTTTTCCGCTTCGAGTGCTCGACCGATTTCCGTAACCGTCCGCTCGATCCTGCGGCGTGGCGCGGCGGGGGCCGCAATGACCGCCACTCTCATCGGGGTCGCCCACGCGCAGCAGTCTGGCAACATCGATGAGGTCATCGTCACCGGCCAACGGCTGAGCATCGCGACGGCGCAAGACATCAAGCGCAATTCAGAGCAGATCGTCGATTCGGTCGCGGCGGTCGATATCAGCGCCTTGCCGGATCGCACGGTGACTGAAGCGTTGCAGCGCGTTCCGGGCATCACGATCGATCGTATGTTTCAGCCCAACGACACGAATCGCTTCTCTGCGGAAGGCAGCGGGGTGCTGATTCGCGGTTTGACTCAGGTGCGCAGCGAGTTGAATGGACGTGATGTGTTCTCCGCCAAAAACACTCGCGCGTTGAGCTTCGATGATGTGCCCGCGGAGCTGATGGCGGGGGTGGATGTCTACAAGAATGCAGCGGCGGACATGATCGAGGGTGGTCTTGCGGGCACGGTGAACCTGCGCACCCGCAAGCCATTCGATAGCGACGGTCGCCAGCTGGGGTTCTCGGCAAGCTTGAACTACGGCGACTTCGTCGAAGAAACGAAACCGCAAGCGTCCGCGCTGTTCAGCGATCGATGGACGACCGGCATCGGCGAGATTGGCGTACTCGCGCACGTTGCGTATGCGGAACTCGCTACCCGCACCGACAGCATTCAATACGGCCGGCCATTTCGCGTGAGAGCCGAGGATGTGGGCAATCCCGCGAACGCACTCACCGGCTGCGAAGACATGAGCGGCGGACCGGCATTTTCCTGTGTGTTCGTGCCGCAAGGCACGCGCTGGAGCCAGCTCGATTTCGATCGCGAGCGTCTGGGTTATTCCGTCGCGCTGCAATGGGCGCCGAACGATGCGGTAGAGGTGTCGCTGCAGGCGCTGCGCTCGGATTACACGATGAACTGGGTCGAGCACTCTGCGTGGTTCCAGGATTCCGTGTACGACCTGCGGCCTGCCGCCGGCACCGCTTTCGAGTTCGACGGCAATGGCATCTTCCAGCGCGGCACCTTCGTGACGACCGGGGATAACGATTTCGATCGCGGCGTCGCCACCGGTACGACGACGCGCACGGCCGAGACCAAGCAAGTCACGACGGACTACGCGCTGGGCGTGACGATTGACGTCTCCGACAACTTCACCTTGACCGGTGATGTGCAATACGTTGAGGCGCGTGCCGATAACAACGATCTCACCGTCAACACACAGTCGCGGCCCGGGACGCTGACACTGGATCGAACGGGTTCGTTGCCGCAGGTGAGCGTCCCCACCGACTACTTGGAAAATCCCGCGAACTACTTCTGGGCTGCTGCGATGGACGACACGCAGAAGAACGAGGGTAGTGAATTTGCGGTGCGCTTCGATGGCGAATACATGCTCGATGCGCCGTGGCTGAGTTCTATCAAGGCGGGCGTTCGTTATGCCGATCGCGAAGCGACCAATCGCGACACGGGATACAACTGGGCGCCCATCACGGAAACCTGGAACGGTGCGTCCGAGCTCAGCTATCTCGATTCGGTGCTGACCAATCATTCGAACTTCTTTGGTTTCAAGAATTTCTACCGCGGTCGAACGAACCTGCCCTCGGGCATCTGGGTTGCCTCGGAGGAACTGGTGCGCAACTTGACCGGCAGTTCTGCTGATGTGGTGCAAAGCGCCGGACGCGGCGGCTGGGTGTGGGCGCCGGATAAATTCGGCGAAGCCGACATCAACGTACAGAATGAACAGAGCATGGCGGCTTTCGCCATGCTGCGTTTCGGCGGCGATCTGGGCTCGATGGCGCTCGACGGCAACGTGGGGCTGCGTGCGGTGCGCGTCGAACGCGAAGCATCAGGATTCGTTCAATTGCCGCTGATCGAGGGCAATCTCGATCCTGATTTCATCGCTGAATACGGTAACGGGTTGTGGCAGCCGGTCGCGGTGGAAGACACCGAAACGTACTACCTGCCCAGTTTGAATCTGCGTTTGCGGTTTACGCCTGAGTTGCAGGCGCGCTTCGCTGTTTCAAAAGCGATCGCTTATCCAACGTTCGACGATCAGCGGGCGACGACAACACTCGGCGTGCGTTTGAACGAGCCCGATCGCGATCAAGTGCTCGAATTCAATGGCAGCGGCGGCAATCCATTCTTGAAGCCGATGCAAGCGATTCAGTACGACGCAGCGCTCGAGTGGTACTTCGGGAAGGCCAGTGCGCTGACAGGAACCTTGTTCTACAAAGACGTGGAGGATTACTTCATCAGCGGCACCTCGGTGCAGAGTTACTTCGGTCTCGACTGGAACGTTGAGAGCACGATCAACGGCGACTCGGGTGTCATCAAGGGATTCGAAGTCGGATATTCGCAGTTCTTCGATGGTCTACCGGGCTGGTTGAACGGCTTGGGGGCGCAAGCGAATTTCACGTATGTCGAAAGCGCAGGCTCGCCAGGACCTACGGTAGGAGAGACCACGGTGCCGGGCTTGCCTCTCGAAGGTCTGTCGAAGACGAGCTACAACTTGGTGGCCATGTATCAACGCGGCATCGTCGAGGCGCGCCTTGCGTATAACTGGCGCGAGCAGTACTTGCTCACGACGGTCGATGGCGATGATAAAGGGACAGTCTGGAATGCGGACTTCGGCCAGCTCGACGGATCGATCTTCCTGCGGCTCGGTGAGAACTTTCAGGTCGGCATCGAGGCCAACAACCTGACGAATACGACGCAAAAAGTACTTGTGGGACCGTACAAGTACAAAGAAGGTGAACCGGAGTACAACCGCGGCTACGTCGATAACCGCCTCTATCAGAACGGCTGGTTCACCTACGATCGCCGTGTGGCGCTGACGATGCGACTGACGTTCTAGAGATAGTGTGGTCGGGCTTCGGCCCGACCGCACCAGATGTCCGACTGGCCCACAGTCCCCCCGATCGGCCCCGCGTCGCGTATCGCGCGCGGGGTCCGATCCTTCGATACGCGAACCAGTGCAGGTGGGCTAAACTTCCGCGCCGTCCCGCCCACCTCCAAGCGCGTAACTTCTTCATGTCTTCCTCTCCCTTTTTGCTCGCCGCGCTCGACGCGGCACGTGCCGCCGCTGACGTCATTCGCCGTTACTACCAGCGCAATATCGAGGTCACGATCAAAGCCGATAAATCGCCGGTGACGCAGGCGGATATCGAAACCGAGCGCGTCATTCGCGAGATCCTCAGTACGCGGTTTCCCGAGCACGGCTTCTATGGCGAGGAGACGGGGCAGAGCGCGCTCGACGCGGAATATCTGTGGCTCGTCGATCCCATCGACGGCACGAAGGCGTTCGTGCGCGAATATCCGATGTTCTCGACGCAGATTGCGCTCATGCATCGCGGTCAGCTGATCGTCGGTGTGTCATCGGCGCCGGTGTATGGCGAGATCGCGTATGCACAACTTGCGCACACGGTTGCTGGAGCAGATTCGGCGGCTTACGCACCCCTCGTTTGTCTCAACGACAAGCCGATCAAGGTCAGTGAGATCGATACGATCGAAAACGGCGCCATCTCGGCGGGCAATTTGAAGACGCTGGCGAAGAGTTCACGTTGGGGCGGTTATGGGCAACTCGTCGCACGCGCACATCGCATCCGCGGCTATGGCGATTTCCTGCACTACCACCTGCTCGCCGCGGGCAAGATCGATGTCGTGATCGAATCCGACGTGAACATTCTGGATATCGCCGCGTGTGCCGTGATCGTCGAAGCCGCGGGCGGCAAGTTCACTGATCTCGAAGGTCGACCGCTCGGACTCGATACGACGTCGGTACTCGCATCGAACGGCAAATTGCATCAGGAAGTATCTGCGGCGCTAGGCTGAGCCGCCGCCCGTTATTTCGTCCAGGCAATCTCGCGCGCGGTCGCAGGGCCGATCACCACCTCGCGCAGCGATACGGGGATCCGCGAATCACTGTGTGTCAGCGGAACGCGCCCGCCCATCAACTCCGCGTGCGTTTGTGGATACAGCGGCTCGCGATCGGGCTCCGCCATGCCGAGCGGGTGCAGCGGTTGATTCGTGTCGAGCGCGTATTTGTCGCTGGCGCCGAGCGCATGCAGTAACTCATGCGCAATCACCACATCATTCGAGCCGGCCATTGCGCGATCGGCGAAGGCGTGGACGATTCCGAAGAGGCCCTTTTGAATGCCGATGGAATGCGGCAGGCGAGGTGAGGTCTGCGGGTCGTAATACAGCACGAACAATTCGACATCGGGCGCAGGGCCTTCGGCATCGGCGACCCGCCAAGCCCAATAGCGCGTACGTAAGCTCCACCACATCGTGCCAAGCACGCCGGTGCCGGGCGTCAGCATCGGCGGCAATTCTCGAATTTGCGGCCCGAGCGTAAAGCGCACCGGCTCATCGAGCCGCAAGCCGTAGCGCATGCCTTGTTGCGCAAAGAAGCTTTCCAGCGTGACGAATTGAGTGCCGTTCAACGAAGTGATGTAGCGCTCGCTCGTCGCACTGCCATCGCCATTGATCGGAAACAGCGTCACCCGCAATGAGTTGTTCCAATCGGTCGAGTAGACGCGATCGAAATAGGTGTTGAGCGCGACGAAACCAAGAATCAGCAACAGAACGAGAATGCGAATGCGTTTGAACATGCGGTAGCGCGGCGATGTTGCCTATGAGATGTCGACGTGCACGCTGTGCAATTCGCCGTCTGCGGCGCTATACGAGACCGTCATCGGCTGGCAGCACACCGAGCAATCTTCGATGTAGCTCTGTTCTTCGACCGACAGATCGAGAAACAAGGTGATCATCTCGCCGCAATAAGGGCAGCTGACTTCAGCGGTTGTTTCGAGCATGGCGTCTGAGGCAGTGAAGGTGGCTCATTGTGGCGACTCGAGAGGGCGGCGTCACATGGGGTGCGTCGTGGCCCCGAGCCCGAGCCCGAGCCCCGAGCCCCGAGCCTAGGTCCTGACGAAGAACGCCTGTTTGATCCATTCGATCTTCGGGCGGTGCCAGTTGCCGCCGGTGATGGCGACCACATCGAAGCGTGCGCGGTAGCGCCGCAGCTCGCGCCGTGTTGCCAGTAGATGGCGCGCCGCGAGAATCAGGCGCTTTTGTTTCGTCCAGGTGACGGAGGCTGCGGCGCCGCCGAACTCATCGCTGGCGCGATAGCGCACTTCGACGAACACGAGCGTCTGGCCATCGAGCATCACCAAATCGATCTCGCCGCCGCGACAGCGATGATTGCGCGTGATCGGCTTCAAACCTCGCGCGAGCAAGAATTGAAATGCGGCGTTCTCCGCGGTTCTGCCCGCTTCCTTGCGGGTATGGTCGTCCATGGGAGTGGGCTAGAGGGCTAGGGGGCTAGAGGGCTAGAGGGCTAGAGGGCTAGGGGGCTAGGGGGCTAGAGGGCTAGAGGGCTAGAGGGCTAGAGGGCTAGAGGGCTAGAGGGCTAG
>CAZIXV010000120.1:0-10867 GCA_964543105.1 uncultured Steroidobacteraceae bacterium | reverse complement strand
ATGTGCAGATCGAAGCTGTGCTTACGGTCGAACACGCGCGGTTCGGCATTCTCGGGCGCATCGAAGAACGCAAGGTACTGGCCGTTCCCCAGTTCGAAGAACAGATGCATGTACTCGACAGGTTCGTTGGTGCCCGGCGCCTCATCGAAGACGAGGGCGGCGGCGAGCTTGAGCCCTAGAACATCCTCGTAGAACCAGCGGGTTTGCTCGGCGTCCAGGCAGCGATACGCCACGTGATGCGTGCCGCGAATCGGTGAGCTTGATTGCAACGGGGTCATGGTAGTCCTCCGATTGGGCCGAAATGCAGGCCGGCGAAGCCGCGCAATGCGCTTGCCGGTTTCGTCAAATATCTTTACATTTTTGGCTGCGGCTACACAAGACGATTACGGCCTTGCGCGCCGCCTGCACCCATGCGGAGAAACCGTGACGACCCTGCTACATATCCACGCAAGCCCCAAAGGCAAGGATTCGGCATCGCTGCGCTTGGCGAATGCATTTTTACGCGAGGTGCAGGCGTTGGAGCCGAAGTTGACGATCCAACGATTGAATGTCTTCGACGAGAATCTGCCGGAATTTCGTGAAGATGCGGCGCTGGCGAAGTTCGCGCCGATCTTTGGTGACACGCGCTCACAGGCGCAGCAGGCGGCGTGGGAACAAGTACTGACAGAGATTCGCCGGTTCGATGCCGCGGACCGCATCGTGATCTCGACGCCGATGTGGAATTTCAGCATTCCGTATCGGCTAAAGCACTACTTCGATCTGATCATCCAGCCGCGCGTGACGTTCTCTTACGACCCAAAGAAGATGCTTCACTATGGGTTGTTACAGAACCGGCCGGTGCAACTCATTCTGACGCGCTCCTCCGTGTTACCGGGTGACTACGCGGACTTTCAGCTGCCCTATCTGAAGTTCGTGCTCGAATACATCGGCATCCGTGACATCAGCGTCCTTCCGGCCTGGCGCACGACACGGCCGACGAGCGACGAGCGCGAGCAATACCTTGCATCATTCGAACACCAGGCACGCGAGGCGGCGCGGCTGTTCGTGCAGCGCCCGTTACCGCAGCGTGATGCTGCAGCGAGCAGCTAACGCCGCACACGCATGGCCCTATCGCGTTGAGCGTAAGAACGCGTGGATGCTTGCAAGCCAGCCCGCGCGAGTCACCCGCCTGATCATTACCGCCTCATCCGCGTTTCGCGGACGCCACCTTGGTGCGTTTGGCGCGTTTTGCGCGCGTCGTGCGCGCGGTGGGCGCGTCGGCACGCTTGCGCTTGCGCGCTTCCCCACGTGGTGCGGCGCTGCTTTTTTCTATGGGCGGATCACCCCAGTCCGCCGCGAGCGCGTGTCGCAAGCTTTCCAGATTCTCTGCACCGATACGTTGTCCGAGCTCTTTCTCGATGCGCTTCAAGGAGCGAATACCAATCTCACGAAATGGGCGTGCATCCGCACTGAAATCTACGAGCAGGGCTCGACTGTCGTCGGGATCGGGACGTGCCGACACGATTCCCAGCTCTTGCATGCTCTTCAACACCTGATTGATGGCCTGACGGCTGACACCCAAGTTGCGCGCCAGACGTGACGCTCGATGCTCGCCGGCAGCAATGCTCGTCAAGACCAACGATTGCGAGCGCGTGACCGGCACCGAGCCCGCCGCCTGCATGGCTGACTGGAATGCCTCATCGAACCAGTAGTAGGCCTGCAGGAGATTGATCATCAGCAATGGGTGTTTCAAAACGTGTTCTCCGTACTGAAGTTTTTGTGTTCCGTGGCGATTCTGCGCGACGACTTCTGACGACGCCAGGGCTCTCGTCGAATCATCACACTTTAGAACAGCGCGCGATTTTCGTCGCCTGATTCGCGCGCGGGTGTTGCCTTCATTTAATCCATATCGTAAATTTACTTGACATCTTTACGAGGCGCTCCAAATGCTGAAGGCGAGTTCTGAGCAGACTGTTTCCACGACCGAGCTGCGCAGCCGTGCCCTCTCGCTTGTCCCTGCAATCCGCAGTCGCGCGCTCCAAGTCGATGCCAATCGCCGCGTTGCGGACGAAACGATTACAGAACTACTCGATGCGCAGATCCTGCAAATGCTGGCGCCGCAACGCTTCGGCGGACCGCAAGCAGACCTCGTCACCTTTCTCGATGTAGGCATTACCCTCGGCACGGCATGCGGATCGACCAGTTGGCTGTTCGGCATCTTGGGCTGCCATCACTGGATCCTGAGCCACTTCCCGCTCGAAGCGCAGCAGGAACTCTATGGCGCAAAGAACCATGCTTTGTGGCCGTTGAGCTTTTCGGGCAAGGGTGGCACGGCGCGAGCGGTCGACGGTGGTTTCATCGTCTCGGGACGCTGGGGCTTTTGCAGCGGCATCGACTTTTCGAACTGGATTGGCGCTGGCGTACTGCTCGAAAAAGAAAACCCGCACGATCTCAAAGATCGTTTCAACGTCATTATCCCGCGCGAGCAAGGCGAGGTGATCGACACCTGGTTTACTTCGGGAATGCGCGGCACTGGCAGCCGCGATTTCGTCGCGAAAGAGGTCTTCGTCCCTGCGCATCGTGTGCTGGGACAAGAAGCGATACAGGAGGGGACTACGCCCGGCGCCGCCGCCTTGCGCAAGGAGTATCCACTCTCGGCCGCACCCTTCTATGGTGTGCTGCTCTCCGCGGTGATGTGTCCGGTGCTGGGCATCACGCGCGGCGTCATCGATGAGTTCGTCACGACGAACCGCAATCGAGTGGGATTTCGCGGCCGCATCCCTGCAGAGCGTCCCGCCATCCAAATGAAAATCGGCTCGGCGCAGACGCGCTATGACGCCGTGCACCGCATGGTGCGAGCCTTGTTCGAAGAGTGCCAAGAGGTTATCGCGAAAGGCGACACATTCACCGCTGAGCAACGGTTACGACAGCGTCGCGACGCCGCGTACGCGGCTCACGTCTGCACTGAAATCGTCGATGACCTGGTCTCGAGCGCAGGCGCCGGCGCGCAGATGCAAAGCTCGTACTTTCAGTTGGCGCAGCGAGACATTCATACGATCCGTACGCATGTCGTGCTCGATGTCGAAGAGGCCATGGAGCTATACGGCAAACACATGCTGGGTCAGTCGATCACGTCAGTTCGTTACTGAGCGAACTCACGTCGTTCCATTTCGAGCGTGCAAACGAACCGGGGGATCAAGCAATGATGAGCTCACAACCTTTGCGGCCCGTCACTGCGGAGGAGCGCGACGCGTTTCGCACCCACGGGGTGGTGCAGCTCAAGCAGATCTTGCCGCCCGATTGGGTGGCTTACTTGAAAGCTGCGCTCGAGGATGTGTACCAGCGCCACATCATCACCCAGGAAAATCCCATTGATCGCCTGGCGAAAGGCATTGAGGCGAGCGGCGGCAAGGTGTTATCCGATCTCGATCGGCCCGTGTCGGGACGCTTCTATGTAAAGAACTCACCCTCGCGGCTATCGAGCGAGCTTAGACAGTTCGCGATGGAATCGCCTGCCAAGCTCATCGCGGCGCAACTCTACGACGCCAACAAGATCAACTTTTATTTCGATCAACTCTTCTGGAAGGAACCGGGCTCCGGTAAACGCACTGCCTTTCACCAGGATGAGTCGTATTTCAATTGCCACGGCACGCAATGCGGCACGTTCTGGATCTCCATTGATCACGTGACGCGCGCCAACGGCGCGATGGGCTATGTGCGAGGCTCACATTTGTGGGGCCGCCAATTCGCGGCGAACACCTTTGTCAGTCAACAGCGAATGCCGGGTTCGGAAGGCGAAGCGCTGCCCGATATCGAAGGCAATGAGTCGGATTACGACATCGTGTACTTCGACTCAGAGCCGGGCGACATCCTCGTGCACGACTACCGCACCCTGCATGGTTCGACCGGCAACACGAGCAGCGACAACCCGCGCCGCTCCTTTGCGGTGCGCTACACCGGCGATGATGTGAGGTACCTGCGCAAGCCCGGCACCTCGCCCGAAGCGCCGCAGAGCGCATTGCTGAGTGACGGCGATCCGTTGGATTGCGAGGACTTCCCGGTCGTCTGGCGGCGAGCTCAGTATCTCGCCAGTTAATCGTGCTGCGCGCCGTCAAGTAAAGCGCGGGGCACGCTTCTCGCGAAACGCCGCAACGCCTTCCCTGAACTCTGGCGAGCGTCCCGCCTCACGCTGTTGCTGTCGCTCGAATGCGAGTTGTTCGGCAAACGGAGTTTCCAGCGCAGCCCAGATCGCCTCGCGCGTTCGCCCCAGCGCTCGGGTTGGACCCGCCGCAAGCCTTGCGGCGAGCGCCAAGGCACAATCATCGACTTCATTCTCTTCAACCACGCGGTTGACGAGTCCCCAGTTCATTGCCTTAGCGGCATCCAGCCGATCACCGAGAAGCGTCAGTTCCATGGCGCGCACCCGGCCGACCGCACGCGCCAGAAACCACGATGCGCCGGCATCGGGCACCAGTCCGACGCGCGTGAACGACTGCAGGAAATACGTCTCCGCGCCCGCCACCACGAGGTCAGCGGCAAGCGCTAGCGACGCACCTGCACCTGCGGCCACACCCCGTACCGCGGTGATGATCGGCAGCGGCGACTTGCGTAGCGCGAGTATGAGTCCGTTGAGATGGCTTTCGAGCACGGCGCCTGCATCGAAGGCAGGATCGCTCAAATCCAATCCGGGGCCGATATTGAAGCCAGCGCAAAAACCACGCCCGGCGCCGCGGATGACGATAGCGCGCGATGTTCCCATTGCCTCTTCGAGCGCACGCGCGAGCGACTCGACCATCGTTTGCGTGAGCGCATTGAGCGTGTCGGGATCGTTCAGCGTAATGAGCGCGACTTGATCGCGGCGCTCGAGCAAAACCACAGCAGACGAGGCCATGCTCAAATCACCTGGCCATCATCGATTTGAAACACGCTGCCCGTCACATGCGCGCCCTCCGTGGAGGTGAGATGCGCGATGATCGGCAGCACCGCATCGATCGGCATGAGCCGGCTGCGCGGCAGCTTCTGCATCATGCGTTGGCCTGCTTCGCTGTCGAACCAGTCCGCATTGATCTCGGTCCGCATGTAACCGGGACAGACGGCGTTCACACAGATTCCCGAACGCACCCACTCTTTCGCAAAGCCGCGTGCAAGCATGACCGCCGACGCCTTCGACGAGCAGTAGGCCACCAAGCCCGACAACGCGTGCAGGCCGCCCATCGACGCGAGAATCACGATCCGACCGTTGCGTGCTGTCGCGTCGCCCGCCGCAAGCAACCGTTTGCCGCCTTCGCGCACCGTCAGAAATACGCCGCGACTGTTCACCGCATGAATCGCATCGAAGTCTGCGGCCGCCAGCTTGGTCGCGGGGCCTTCGACATTGATGCCGGCATTCGCAATGACGGTATCGACGGTGCCGAAGCGTTCCTGCGCCTGATCGTACGCGCGCACGATCGACGCTTCATCGGTCACATCGAGCGACACCGCAAGCGCTTCGCCGCCGGCGGCGACGATGCGGTCCGTCAGCGCGGCCAGCCGCTCTGCGCGACGTGCGCCGATGACGACCTTCGCACCCTGCCCTGCCAGCAACGCCGCAAATGCTTCGCCGAGCCCCGAGGACGCGCCGGTGATCAACGCGATGCGCCCTGCATGAGTTTGCACTTTCATCGTTTCGCTCACACCGCCAGGTTCTGTTCTGCCAACCAATCCCGCACCAGCGTCGCCGCCTGCGCGCCGAGTTCCGGCTGATTGTGGTAGTAGTGCGTCGCGCCCTTGATGTCGTAATACGCCTTGCGCGAATGGCTCACCGCTTCGTAGAGCCGACGGGCGTGCGCTGGCGTGCAAGCATCATCAGCCGTGTTATTGATCACGAGCACCGGCTTGCTCACGCGCGCCAGGCTCGTCGGGCCATCGGCCTGTGCATCGTCATAACTCCATTGCGACAGCCAGCTGCGCAACGTCGCGAAGCGCGCCAAGCCCACCGGACTCATGTTCACGACGCGTGGATCACCGAGATAACACCATCCGGGACGCCGATCGCTTGGATCGAGTTGCGGATCCAGCCAATGCGGATCGGCCATCGTGCCGTGATTGACGAACGCAAACTCTTCGTTGGTGCGGCCTTGCGCGCGCAGCGAGGCGAGCTTTTCCTTGACCCAGGCAGTGATGCGTCGATTCCGCGCGATCTGAGCTGCACGATAGCGTTCGATGAATTCCGCCGTGTAAGGCGGTTGAATTTCTCCGCCGTACAAGTCGAGCGAGGGATCACGCTGGTCGGGATCGTGCTCATCCAGAATCGAAGCATCAATCCACTCGGTTAGTGTGCGGTGACGCGAGACATGTGCCGCCATTTGAATCACGGCATCGCCCGGCAACAGATTGGCTCGCGTCAAATCCGGCCCGCCACCGCCGGGGCTATCGGTGACGGTCGGCTGTTCAGCCTGTGCTTGATAGAACGCCGACAAGGAACCACCGCCGCTCCAACCGAGCAGCACGACATGCTTGTAACCAAGGCGTTCGCGTGCATAACGCACGGCGCTGCCTAGATCGAGCGCGACCTTCTCCATGATGAGCGCGCAATCCGCGCCGCGATACCGACTATCGACCGCGAGCACGTGAACGCCGGCTTCAGCGAACTGTTTCATGATCGGCAGGCCCGCCGTCCCGCCGATCGGATGCATCGAGATGAGCACCGTCGGTGAAGGCCGTTCGGGGCGGATCAAGGTACCCGATAGCGCAACGACGCCCTCGCTCGTGCCGTAAGTATCTTTGAACGCCGCCTGTTCTTTCGAGACGATCCACAGCGGACTACGCACCACTTTCAGCGCTTCTGTCATCTTTCGTTCTCCGGTTCCGCGCCTCTTATAAAGAGCGGGCAATGATGAGCTTCATGATTTCCGAGGCGCCGCCGTGAATCCGATCGATCCGGCTGTCGCGGAACAGACGTGAGATGGGGTATTCGTCCATGTAGCCGTAACCACCGAACAATTGCACGCATTCATCGATGACTTTGCATTCGGTTTCGGTGACCCACAGCTTCGCCATCG
This sequence comes from uncultured Steroidobacteraceae bacterium, assembly GCA_964543105.1. Lineage (GTDB taxonomy): Bacteria > Pseudomonadota > Gammaproteobacteria > Steroidobacterales > Steroidobacteraceae > Steroidobacter. The sequence continues at coordinate 3,848 of CAZIXV010000120.1, read as the reverse complement.
CCGCCGTGGTGGCATCGAGTGCGCCCTCGAGATGCAAAGCGACACAGTGATCAATGAGGACGCGTCCGACGGTCGCGTTGGTCTTGGCTTCGGCCAGCTTGAATTGCGTGTTCTGAAAATCGAACAGCTTCTTGCCGAACATATTGCGCGAGCGCGTGTATTCGATCGTCAGGTCGATGGCGCGCTCCATCATGGCCTGCCCCATGGCCGCGATGATCAAACGCTCTTGCGGCAGAAAGCGCATCATCGCTTTGAAGCCGCCGCCCTCCTCGCCCAGTAAATTCTCGACTGGGACACGCACGTCATCGAAGAACAGCTCTGAGGTGTCCTGGGCTTCGCGGCCCACCTTGGCGAGATTGCGTCCGCGCGTGAATCCCGGTGCCTCATTCGTCTCAACGACAAATAGCGAAATGCCATCGCGTCCTTCGGCGTCCTGCGTCTTGCACGCGACGACGATCAAATCGGCGAGCTGACCATTCGAGATGAAGGTCTTTTGACCGTTGATGATGTAGTGATCGCCATCGCGCCGCGCCGTGGTGCGAATCGACTTGAGGTCCGAACCTGCCGCAGGTTCAGTCATACCGATCGCCAGCACCCTCTCGCCGCTGATCAACTTGGGCAGCCATTTGGCGCGCTGTGCCTCATTGCCGAGATGCACGATGTAAGGCGTAACGATGCCGCTATGCACCGGCGCCCCGAAACCTTCCAAGCCGCGCCGCCCCATCTCCTCGATCACGATGAGTTCATGACGGAAATCCCCGCCCGCACCGCCCATGGCTTCCGGCACCGACGGACACAGCAGTCCCGCATCGCCCGCATCCAACCAGAACTGCCGATCGACCACGCCCGCTTCACGCCATTGCTCGAGCGTCGTCGGCGACGCCTTGGCATCGAAAAAGCGACCGACGGCATCGCGGAACATCACGAGCTCATCGGTCTGCATGATTGGTCTGTTCGTCATCGTTCGTTCCGCGAAGCCGGCGGCAGCGCCGCCTAATCCAGCTTGACCAGCATCTTGCCGATGTTGCGACCGCCAAAGAGATCGATGAAGGCCGCAGGCGCCTGCTCGATGCCCGCGTACACCGTCTCTTGGTTGCGGATGAAATTACCGATCAGCCATGCGCTCATCTTTTCGATGAACTCACCGCGGATCGCAGGTTCATGGTCGTTCAGCAAGAAACCTTCGATGCGCAGGCGTCGCGCAACGATCTCGAACAAATTGGTCGGACCGGGTTCGGGTGTGGCGGCGTAGCTGCCGATCATGCCGCTGACGGCGATGCGGCCGAAGTTCGCCATATTGCTGAGCGCCGCCTGGAGGTGACTGCCGCCGACATTATCGAGATAGACATCGATGCCGTTCGGCGCGGCCTCTCGCAATGCACCGGTCAGATCCTTCGTTGCGCGATAGTCGATCGCGACATCGACACCGATGTCTTCGAGAAAGCGTTTCTTCTCAGGACCGCCCGCAGAACCGATGACCGTGCACTGTGTGAGCTTCGCCATCTGACACGCGGCCGAACCCACTGCGCCGGCGGCGGCAGAGATGTAAACCGTCTCACCCGCGCGCAGCTTCGTGATTCGGAACAAGGCGGTGTACGCCGTCATTCCCGTGACGCCGGCGATGCCTAAATACGCCTGCGGTGGCAACGCCGGATTGGTGAGCTTCGTCAGCCGCGCGGCCTTAGTCTTGAAGACTTCACGCCAGCCGTAATGGGAGAACACGAGGTCGCCCGGCGCAAACTCCGCTGCAGCGGAATCGATCACGACACCCACCGCGCCGCCATCGAGCGGATGCTCGAGACGAAACGGCGGAATGTAATTCGGTCGATCGTAGAGACGATTGACCATGTACGGATCGACCGACATCCATAGATTTCGCACGCGTACCTCGCCCACCTCTGGCGGTGCGACGTCGCGCTTCTTGACTTCGAAGTGCTCGACCGCCGGACGATCCGGTGGTCGAGTGCGCAGATGGACTTCTTTGGAAACGATTTCTGACATGGCGCCTTCCTGCATCGATGCAGCTACTGCGCCGACGCTTTCGCGGGTGCGGGATAGAACGAAGCACCTTCAGCGGCCATCTGTTGCAACAACCGCGGTGGTGCAAAGCGCTCGCCGTATTGCGCGCTGAAAGCTTCCAGTTGCTCGACGAAGGTCTTGATGCCGATCGAGTCGATCAAGCTCATCGGCCCGCCCGTCCAGCCGGCAAAGCCCCAACCCAATGTTGCGCCCACATCGGCATCGCGCGCCGTGGTGACGACGTTCTCGTCCATGCAGCGTGCAGCTTCCACCGCTTGTCGATACAGAAGACGACGCTTCAAGGTTTCTACGAGTTCGTCGCTCGAACGACTCACGGTGCGCGGGTAACGATTCGCCAGCTCGCCCCACAAGCGCTTTGGCGCGCCTTGCGGATAGTCGTAAAAGCCTTTGCCATTCTTACGGCCCAGGCGGCCTGCAGCGACCATATCGATGAGCACCTTATCGGTTCCGCCCGTGGGTTCGGGCAGACCGAAATCCTTGCGACGTTGAGCCGAAATACGATCGAGCAGATCGAGCGCCACATCGTCCGCCAATTCCAGTGGACCTCGCGGCATGCCGGTCATGCGCCCGACGTTATCGATGATGGCCGGCGCGATGCCTTCGAGCAGCATCTCCAAGCCTTCGGTGATGTAGGTTTCGAACACGCGGCTGGTGTAGAAGCCGCGGCTGTCGTTCACGACGATCGGCGTCTTCTTCAACGCCTTGCAGTAGTCGAGCGCCTTGGCGAGCGTTTCTTGACTCGTCTCCTTGCCCAGGATGATCTCGACCAGGTCCATGCGATCGACCGGCGAGAAGAAATGAATGCCGATGAAGTTCGCAGGGCGTTTGGCTGCTTTCGCCAATTCGGTGATCGGCAGCGTCGAGGTGTTCGATGCGAACACGGCAGTGGCGGGAATTTGCGCTTCGGCACGCGCGGTCACATCGGCTTTGAGCGCTCGATCTTCGAACACCGCTTCCACGACCAAATCGGCGCCGTCGATTGCAGCGTAATCCGTGGTCGCCAGGATGCGACCGAGAATGGCATCAGCATCCGCTTGCGACATCGAGCCTTTCGCGACGGCTTTGTCGAGAAGCTGCGCCGAATACGCTTTGCCTTTTTGCGCATTCTCCTGCGAGGTGTCGATGAGCACGGTTTCGATGCCGACGCGCGCCTGCGCGTAGGCGATGCCCGCGCCCATCATGCCGGCGCCCAGCACTGCGACTTTACGCACGCGAAAAGCGTCGAAGCCTTCGGGGCGCGCCGCGCCTTTCGCCAAGGCTTGCCGCGAAACGAAATGCGTACGGATCATCGCGCGCGCTTGCGCGGTCTGCTGACACGCGAGAAACAAGCGCGCTTCGACACGCAGCGCCGCATCCATGGGCAACCCAAAGCCTTCGTACACGCTGCGCAGGATGTTCTTCTGCGCAGGATAGTTGCCGTAACTCTTCGCCTGAACGCGCGCGGCCGCCATCGAGAAGATTTGCGCACCCGTATTGCTATAGGGCGCATCCGGCATGCGGTAGTCCTTGCGATCCCACGCGGCGATACCTTCACCGCCTGCACGTATCCACGCCTTCGCGGCTTCGATGGCCGCGCCCGGCTCGACCAGTTCATTGATCAAGCCCATCGCCTGCGCCTTCGTTGCATCGATCGGCGCACCACTGATGAGTAGATCGAGCGCCGGTTGCACCCCCGCCAGCCGCGGCGCGCGTTGCGTCCCGCCGGCGCCCGGCAACAGGCCGATCGTGACTTCGGGAAAACCCACCTTCACCGACTTGGTCGCGACACGATAGTGCGCTGCGAGCGCGAACTCGAAGCCACCGCCGAG
>CAZIXV010000119.1:0-10921 GCA_964543105.1 uncultured Steroidobacteraceae bacterium | reverse complement strand
CGCTCGCCGCGGCGCACGACATTCGTCAGGCATTCGGTCGCATGGGCATGGATGACGAAGAAACCGCCGCGTTGATCGCCGGTGGCCACACCTTCGGCAAGATGCACGGCGCACACACGAGCGATTGCATCGACGCCGATCCAGAAGCGGCGCCGTTGGAAGAAATGGGATTGGGTTGGAAGAACAAGTGCGGCACCGGTCACGGCGGCGATACGGTGACCAGCGGCTTGGAAGGTGCATGGACCGTCGCGCCCGCGCAATGGACTCACAACTTCCTGCAGAACTTGTACGGCTTCGAGTGGGAGCTGACGGAAAGCCCGGCGGGTGCAAAACAATGGAAGCCGACGAATCCGGCGGCGGCCACGATGGTGCCCGACGCGCACGACCCCGCGAGGCGCCACGCGCCCGTGATGCTGACGACGGATTTGGCGCTCCGCGAAGATCCGGCGTATCGCGCGATCACTCAGCGCTGGTTGAACAATCCTCAAGAGTTCGAAGCTGCGTATGCGCGCGCTTGGTTCAAGCTCACGCATCGCGACATGGGGCCGCCGTCGCGTTACCAAGGTCCGTTGGTGCCGGCGCAAACCTTTACTTGGCAGGATCCGCTGCCGCAAGCCGATTACAAGCAGATCGATGCGAAGGATGCGGCCAAGCTCAAGACGGCGATCCTGAACTCGGGGCTGAGCACCGCAGAACTCGTACGCACGGCATGGGCTTCGGCCGCTTCGTATCGCGATACCGATAAGCGCGGTGGCGCGAATGGCGCACGTTTGCGTTTGGCGCCGCAGAAGGATTGGGCCGTGAACGATCCGCAGGAAGTGGCGCGAGTCATCGAAGAGTTGGCGCGCGTGCAGGCGGACTTCAATGCGAAAGCAGGTCGCAAGCAAGTATCGCTGGCTGATGTCATCGTGCTGGGCGGTGCCGCGGCGATCGAAAAGGCGGCGCGCGATGGTGGCTACGAAGTGCAAGTGCCATTCACGCCCGGGCGTACGGATGCCACGCAAGAGATGACCGATCCGGAGTCGTTTGCATTGCTCGAGCCGAAGGCGGATGGCTTTCGCAATTACATCGAACGCGGCTATGAGCGTCCGCCGGCGGAAGCACTCGTCGAGCGCGCGGCATTGTTGAAGTTGACCGTGCCGGAGATGACGGCGCTGGTGGGCGGCCTGCGTGTCCTGAATGCGAACGCAGGTGGCGCTCAACACGGCGTGTTCACGACGCAGCCGGGCGTGTTGAGCAATGACTTCTTCGTCAATCTCGTCGATATGTCGACGGTGTGGTCGAAGTCGAACACGGAAGGTTTGTACGAGGGCCGCGATCGCGCGACGGGCCAAGTGAAGTGGACGGCAACGCCGGTCGACCTGATCTTTGGTTCCAACTCAGAACTGCGTGGTGTGGCCGAGTTCTATGCATCTAATGATTCCAAGGAGAAGTTCGTCAACGACTTCATCAGTGCCTGGAACAAGGTGATGATGGCGGATCGCTTCGATGTGAAGTGATCCTTGCAAGAGCGGGCGCGCCATGCGCCCGCTCTTGTGTACGGCGTGTTCATGCTCGGGTACTAACGTCGCGATATTCGGTCCGAGCATGCCTGAGCGTTGGTGTGCGCTAGAGTAGCGGCCTTGCTGACGAGGGCCTCGCCATGACCAACGCCTCTGCGCCTTATCCGATCGGCTCTCCCGGTATTCCCTGGAGCGAGGCCGAGCGTGCCGAATGGCTGTCGCGACAAGTGCGGCAGCGCAGCTATGCCGATGAGGTCGTAAGCAAGCTCATGCGCTTGCGTGATCGCTTCGATGTCGCAGCCTACGGTGAACTCGACTATCCGCCCGATCGCTATTCTTTGTATTCGGTGCGCAGCCGCGCGTGGCGCGATGAAGGTCCGCTCGTGTTGGTGACCGGCGGTGTGCATGGTTATGAAACGAGTGGCGTGCAAGGCGCACTGCAATTTCTCGAGCATCATGCAGAGCGTTACCTCGATCGCATCAACCTGCTCGTCGCGCCGTGCGTGAGTCCCTGGGGGTACGAACGCATCCATCGTTGGAATGCGCACGCCATCGATCCCAATCGTTCGTTTCGCGAAAACAGTTCGGCGGAGGAGGCGGCGGCGTTATTGCGCTTGATTGAGCCTTTGCGCGGTCGCTTCTTACTGCACGTCGATTTGCACGAGACGACTGACACCGACGAGAGCGAGTTTCGACCGGCGCTGGCCGCGCGCGATGGCAAGCCGATCGAGCCGGGCACGATTCCGGATGGTTTTTATCTCGTCGACGACACGGAGAATCCGCAGCTCGAGTTTCAGCAAGCAATCATCGATGCGGTTGCGAAAGTCACGCACATTGCGCCTTCAGATGAGCACGGCGAGATCATCGGCTCGAAAGTCGTCGCGCCCGGCGTGATTCGCTATCCGTTACGAGCGTTAGGCTTGTGCGCCGGCATTACCGGCGCGCCTTACACCACGACGACCGAAGTGTATCCAGACAGCCCACGCGCAACGCCCGAGCAATGCAATGCCGCTCAAGTGACGGCGGTGTGCGCCGCAATCGAGTACGCATTAACGCACGAGGTGAGGTGAATTCGAACGGATCCGCTTCCGTTCACTCCTGAGTGTGTCGAAGAGCGTGTGTGCTTCGACAAGCTCAGCACGAACGGAGTTTGTTCGTCGCGAACGGACTCTTCTTGCATCCCGTTCGCCCTGAGCTTGTCGAAGGGCGCCGAGCTCAGCGACGTGTAGGAACGAGCGAGCCGATTTCTTCTTTCAGCTCGCCCTCGGCAGAGTCGTAGATGATCGAACCGAGTCCTGGATCGAACGCTTCTTCCTTCTCCAGGAACGCTTCGCGATACGACTCGCAGTGGTAGTCACCCTCGATGGTGCCGGCCTTGCATCCAGCGACGTAGCGATCGTGATGAGCTTGCGCAGCAAGGGCGAATTCCGCATCGATGGGCGTGTCGAGTGGCCCATCGTAAGCGCCGGCAGCGCGCAACACTTTCTTTGCAGCTTTGATGTAAGGCGGGCCCCAAGTCTCCAGATCGCGGGCGATTGCCGGGCGTAAGCCAGGGATGCGCGTTTCGAGTCCTTCGAACTCGAAGTGGCATGCTTTGAGCGCAGCACCCACCGCCTCGCGTGCGCCGTCCAGCGACATCTCGACTCGATGCGTTTTCTTCGTGAAGTCCGTGACGTCTAAAGTGAGTTTGCGGCCGTTGAGCAAAGCACGTAGGAAGTCGAGCTTTGGCGTTGGCCGAAGGCTACCCATGCGGAGCCAGCGGCCCGTTGCAGGCACGCCGCTATCCACGCGGTAAGTGACGGGCATCATGCCTGCGCCCGCGGCAGGTGTATCGACAAACACATCAAGCGCGTCATTCTTGCAGATGGCGATCACGCCACTGCCGCGTTCATCCTTGTAAGAGGCCGTGACGGTTTCGGACCACGACCCGGGTTCTCTCTTCAATTCCCAGCTCGCCGCCTGTGCCAGCCAAGGCGTATTGAGGCCAAGAAGAAGGGCGACTCGAACGAACGTGTGCATTGCTGAGTAGAACTTCGCGCTGTGCTGAGGAAGGAAAGCGCGAAGTCTTCGCAGCGAGTCACACGACGTCAAGCTTGCTGCAAGCGTTCTGTGAGCGACTGCCCACCGCGTCGTCGCGCCCTTGTCTCTTCGGCGCGATCGCGTCACCGCAACGATAAAAGCGCATCGTGCCGCCCAGCGTCGTGCGTGCGCCGTGCTTAAAACCGATAGCTGAGCGTGCTCTTGATATTGCGGCCGGGCTCGTAGTCCATCAGATAGAGCTGGCCGAAGCGCGGATGACGCGAGAGTCCCGTGCGTGAGGACTGCGACGCATAGAATTCGTCGAACAGATTTTCAACGGCCACGTTGAGTGCGAGCCGCGGCAGCATCGGCGGCGACCAACGCGCTGAAAGATTGTGCACGGTGAAGCCGTCTTTGGCGTTGTCCTGAGTCGCGCCATCCAGATCCAGGCCGCGCGTCATCGAATCCACATCCAGCACTTCGTATTGGACGATGAGGCCGAGCGGCGCAGATGCATACGCGAGGCTCAAGCCGACGCTGTCGCCCTGTTCACGATCGATGCGGGCACCATTGAGCGCGGCATACTCTGCGAACGCATCGAGTGAACTGCGTGAACGCGAGAAGTTCACGGAAGCGCGCACCGGCCCAATCTCGTACGCCACTGTGGCTTCGAAACCATCGATCTCCATATCGCCGACATTGTCGCGCCCGTAGAAGGTCGGGGTTTCCGCATACTCGTAAACGTAATCGTCGATCTGGGTACGAAACACGGTCAGCAAGGCGGCGAACTCGTCCGCGCCCAGCACCGCATCGCGATACTCGATGCCTGCTTCTGCGTTAAAGCCGCTTTCAGCTTCGATCTGCGGATTCGGTGTTTCGAACAAACCCGCGCCGGTGAACACTTCGTTCAATTCCGGCGCCTTGAACAATTGCGTGCCCGAGAGCCGCAGCGCCAGAGTTTCAAGCGGCCGATATTCCAAGGCGAGCGCGCCCGTCACGTCGTCGAAACGATCATCGACGACGTACGACTCCACATCCGCGGTGTCGAAGCGTATGCCAGGCGTCAGTGTGAGTTGATCCGTGAGCGCAATGGCGTCCTCGACAAAAACGGACCAGAGCGTGGCGCGTTCGGTCGAAAGTTCACTGCGATCGACGATGTATGCGGTGTCGTAGCGCAACGCTTCGATGCCGTAGGTGAGCCTATGCATGTTGCCGATGCGAGTCGTCGCCAACACATTGAAGCCGGTGTTGTACGCCTCGCCTTCATTGATCGTTGCCGCGCTCGGCAGCCACGTGCCGAGCCCGCGCTCATCGCGCCAGAAGTCGCTTTCATTGCGATACACCGCAGTGCGTGAGGTCGTGTGATCGCCGATCTGAATTTCGTGATTGAACGTGTACGTGTCACGCGAGAACTTCGTCGGGTAGACGAGCGGCACACCTAAGCTATTGGCGATGGCGATGTCGGTCGCCAAACCCATATCGGGGCGATAGCTGTAGTCGCCTTCGTCGACATAGTGCTCGTAGCCGATCTTGATGCGCTGAGTTGGCGTGAGGTCCCAACCGAAACGCAGCAGCGTGTCTTGCACTTCGCCTTCAAGGCCGCGTACGACGCCATCGGTGCCCGGGACTGTAGTACCGTCGTAAGCGCGAATGCGCCCGCCGCCGACTTCGTAGTTGTCGCGCTCAACGTGGTTGTGATACGCCAGAAAATCGACTTGTTCGCCGAGCAGGCCATAGCCCGTGAAGGAGTAACCGCTCGAAGCGTTGTCCGCATACGAGCCTTGTACGCGCGCGCCGAAACGCTCTCCTGTACTCAAGAGATCCCGTGCTTGGCGCGTCTCGAAGCGCACCGCACCACCGAGGCCTGAATTCACGACGGAGTTCTTGCCGACGGCGACGTCGACGGAGTTCAGGATGTCCGCATGAATCTGCAGATTCCCCATGTGGTGATACATGTAGGTGTTCTGATTGGCGCCGTCGATCGTGATCCGCAGGTTGCGATCGCCGAGGCTGCGGATCGTGATGCGTTGATTGAGCGAATGCGCACCGCCCACATCGACGCCAGGTAAGTGGCGCAGCAAGTCGCTGACATGATCAGCCTGGCGGATTTCGAGATCGGCGCCTGCCACGCCCGTTTGGCTGGAGCGCACGCGGGTGCTCCAGACTTCGATCGCTTCGATCTCGGCTTGCGCCGATTGTTGAGCGAGCGTGGGGGTGGTCGCGGCGACACCGCTTGCAATTGCGAACGCAATAGCGCGTCGAGGTCCTATCAGCATGGCCAGTTCCCATTTCGAGCGAGCGGTAAGTGCTCTCTTGTTGTTGGCTGGCGGCCGGGGATCGCAGTGCGATCCGACGAACTGGCTGGCGGGGATTCAGGCGCGCGATGATAACGGTTCTCAATTGACGCGCAAAGGCTTTACGGTCCTTCGCTTGTGAGCAGCGCACCGGCGCGTTTACGCTTGCGAACCTGCTCCAAGGTCTCGGCACGTTGCAGATAACGATTCAATAACAGGGAGATGCAAATGAGATACGCCATCATGGCCGCGGTCGCGCTGACGCTACCAAGCGTCGTCATCGCAAACCCCCACGTACACAAACTGTCGAGCTGCCTGGCCGATCACACGACCGGAAAAGAGCGTAAGCAGCTGGCGGAATGGGTGTTCCTGGCGATGGGAGCGCATGCGGAAATCAATAGCCACCTGACGCCTTCCGCAATGGCGGCGACCGATCAAGTCAACAAGGATGTCGCCAATATATTGATGCGACTCATGACGCAGGATTGCGTCGAAGAAGGACGCGAGGCGCATATGCATGCGGGCTCAGAAGCGTTCAAAAGTTCTTTCGGCGTGCTCGGTCAATTGGCGATGCAGGAATTGATGGGCGATCGCGCCGTCATGTCGTCGATGACGGGATTTGAGAAGTATTTGGATGCCGCGAAGTTGAGCAAGGCGCTCACGGGGGAGTAGGCACGTGCTTCGACGAGCTCAGCACGAACGGGCGTCGTGCATGAGCGGAATCTTTTTATTCCGTTCGCCCTGAGCGTGTCGAAGGGCTCTCGTGCCTCGCAAGCTCAGCACGAACGAACGGGATACATCACGAAGGGATTTGAAGCGTTACTTTTTCGGCGTGTAGTGATTGTGAATGGCGAGGATTTTCTTCACGCCTTCGGCGACGTGTTTGGATGAGAGCGTCGCGCCCGACACCATTGGAACGACTTCAGTCGGCTGCCATCGACCGTAGGTCTGGCCCACCAGATGGCCGCGCCATTCAGGGGTGTAGAAATCGCACCAGCCTTCTGCGCAGGTGAGCACTTCCAAGCCGGTGACATTGCCTGCATCGTCGACTGCGACGAGGTACGTCACGATGTCGTGCAGACCGTAAACCTGATCGAGATATAGCCAGCCGCCTTCTTTGACGCGCCACGCTTTGACCTGCGGTCGCAGCACCGGCACTTTGTAGCGTGCGCGCAAGAGTGCAACTTGATCCGAGGTCATCTTGAAGTCGACCGGAATCAATTGCGCGCCCGGATACAGGCGCTTTTGCGCGACGTCCAACGGCTGCAAGTTGAGCGCACTGACGGAGCTCATACTCAGCAAAGCGGCTGGCAGCAGCATGAAGCGTGAGCGCATCTTCATACGTTCGAGTCTCGTCGGTACGGGAGTGGTTTCCGAAATGAAACGGGCGAGCGGCTGGGCAGCCGCTCGCCCGCAGCGCAAGGGCTTACACCTTGATCGAGTGACGCACGCCGAAGCCCGGCAGTGCAGCGATCGCGTTCTTCTGAACCTCGAAGCCGTAGTTGCCGATCTCTTTCGTGAACTCGATGTTCTGGAATTCCAGGCGCCAGACTTCGTTGTTCCAGCGGTGATCCATCCACAGACCATACAGACCGCGCGGCGCACCTTGCAGCGTGCCCGTGGTGTTGAAGTCGACTGGATAGAACACGCCGCCGCGACGAGTGATGCGATTCACTTCCTTCAACACGTTGCGGGTGACTTGTTCTGGCATCTCGTGATGCGCGATGTAGCTCGTGACGAGATCGAAGTAGCCATCCGGAAAGCCGGTGTCTTCCGCCAGGCGTTGCGCAAAGTTCGCGCCGACGTTCAGGCGGTTCGCACGCGTATGTGCGTAGCGCACCATCGGGCCGCCAACGTCGATGCCCCATACTTCCGCATCCGGGAAGCGTTCTTTGAGCGCGACGGTGAACTGACCGATGCCGCAGCCGTAGTCGAGGATGCGGCGCACTTTGCCGTCCTTCGGCAGCGGCAAGCGGTTCGCCGTTTGCGTGTGGATCTGATCCTGATCGTTCGAGCCCATCGGCGTGCCGATGTAGAAGCTGTTCGTACCGTAGTGATAGATGTGTCCGGCGAACGGATCGCCCACATAGCCACCTGGCTGAATGTGGATTTCGTGGCGCGTGTAGTCCGGAACATGCATCTTGGGCGACAGCTCGAGCTTGCCCGGTCCGCGGTTGTCTGCTGCTTCCATCTCCGACAAATAGAAGTCGGCGTTGTCATGGAAGTGGGTGCGCAACAGATTCCACATCATCAATTGATTCGACAGCCACGTCTTGTTGGCGATCGTGATGGCCGGATCTTTCTCGGCGAGCGCGCGAACCTGTTCGAGCGTCATCTCCTGTGTGGGGTCGATGCCTTCGTGCTCGAGTACGCGATCGAACGCGTTGGAGGATGCATCGCGCAGCAGCTTGTTGTGCATCACGCGGTATCCATAGGTGAAGTCGTGCAGACTTTCGAGATGCAGCGATGGCAGGCGAGTCAAGCGCCCATCCATGCCGCGTGCGGTCAATGCCGCTGCGGGTTTGGCGGCCGCAAGGTCATGCATGGCCTGTGCAGCTTGGGAAGGAGTCGTAGCCTGCGCAACTTTGCCTTTCAGTACGCTGGCGACGGCGACGGACGCTGCAGTAGCGCCCAATAATTCACGACGACCGATCATGGCGATCCCCCTTGAAGAAAAAATACTGTGTTAAACCTTAGGGAAGGAGGCGCCGACAGGGCGGAAGCCTTCGTTGGCGAGCGAGCCGAGGGCGAGCGTCACGAATTCGTTGCGCTCCTTTTCCCATTGCGCCGTCTCTTCGGCCGTCGGCATGTACTTCTCGATCATGTCCGGCGTGATGTTGCTGTGCTTGGCCATGAGTGATTCCATCACTTTCATGCGGCGCTTCGTCGCCCACATCTCGGCGCTCATTGCGATCAAGCAGCTCACGACGTTGTCCAGGGCGGCATTGCCAAGGAACAAGCCGTTGGTGATGTCAGAGGGAATAGCGTCCACGGCGTACGTGGCGCGTTTGGAATCGGCTTGCTTATTCATTCGCGTCTCCTAGTAAGAAAGAAGCGGATAGCGGATAGCGGATAGCGGGCAGTCAAACCGCTGTCACTCCTCATTCCTCACGCGCTTCGCGGATCAGCCATTGGCCGAGGATTACAACTGGAGCCTAACAAGGGATCCATCCCGGTTGAGGCGCAAAAAAGTACGAGGTATGCATCCTGCTCATTGCCAAAGCGCGTCGAGCGGCAAATTTTGCAATCGACGCGCTTTGATTAGGCAACGTCACTGAATTAGCGCGTCCCGCCGAAATCGAATGACACCTCGATGCCGTACGCGCGCCCCGGCGCCTCGTGGATGAACGAGCCGCCGAATTCAGGCGCGGGAATCACTTCCGCCAGATAATTCTTATCGGCGAGGTTGCGTCCCCATAACGTGACGTTCCAGCCATCGTTTTCGATGCCGAGACGCGCATTGACGAGCGTGTACGCATCGCGTCGCGTCTTGGAGTAATCGCCCGGCACGCCGAACTGCGTTTGTACGAGTTCATCTTGCACGGGGCCGAACCAGGTCTTGCCGATCGTATTGGCATCGATGCGCGCACGCAGCGCGAGCCCCGAAGTGTTTAACGGGATGTTGAGGGCGATACCGGCGTTCGCCGTGTATTCAGGCACATACGGGACTTCGTTGCCCGCGGTGTAAGGCCGGCTGCGGAATTCGCGGATCTCGCTATCGATGGCGCTGACGCCTGCGAACACGGAGACGTAATCGTTCGCCCGCCAGCGGATGTCGCCTTCGACACCACGCAACAGCACATCATCGACATTCATCACGTTGCGCAGCAGTCCAAAGGGTCCCACTAGGAAGTTGAACACCTGCATGTTCTCGAGTTCGGTGTGGAACACCGCGAGATTCAGTTGCAAGGTGCGCGCGAGCAGGTCGGCCTTCAGGCCGAGTTCCGCCGCCTTCGACACTTCCTTGTCGTAGTCGTCGTAGTTGATGCCTTGCGTGACGATCGCCGGTTGCGTCGTCACCGTGCCATCGGGCGCGACGTAATTGAGCGCGCCCAAGAACTGCTCGATCGTTGCGTGACTGCCGGTGGAGTTGAAGCCGCCGCTGCGGAAACCATAGCCATAGGATGCAAACGCCGACCAGCCATCGCTGAACTTCCAGTTCACCGACAGCTTTGGTTGCCATTGCTCGAATTTCTTCGAGCGGCTCGGAATGCCGCTCGTCGCGACTTGCGGGTTCTCGCTATAGGCCGGGTTGATGTATGGCACGCCCGGGCCGGGACCGAAGTTCGGCGTTTGTGCGAACGCGAATGCGCCAGTCGGTACGCGGTTGTCGACTTCGCGATCTTCGCTGTCGAAGCGCAATGCGAGCGCGACTTCGAGGTCCGGCAACACGTCGTACGCAATCTGTCCGAACACGGCGCCGACTTGGCTGCTCAGGTCATCGTCGTAGAGCAAATCGGTGGGGCTGGGTCCGCTTGCGGGTGTGAACGCATGTGCGAGCAAGCCTGCGCCCGTGTCGGCGCCTTGCGCGACGACCACGCGGCGTTCGATATCGGCGAAATACACGCCGGCCAGCCAGCGCAGCGGCTGGTCCGAAGGCGAAGCGAAGCGCAGTTCGGCCGAGATGTCGCGTTGATCGCGTTGTTGATACTGATAGCCATCGCAGCGCGATGGTCCGAACGGTGGTAACACGGAAGCCGCACCGGCGTAGAACGTCGGCGACGGCAGCGGTCCGCCCACTTCGGCGGCGATATCGGCTTGACACTCTGCGGTGCGCGCATACAAACCGAAAGAGGCGCTCGAGCCGTCGGTCAACAGATAGTTCGTTTGATCGTTGTAGGCGACCCAAGTCGTGAGCGTGCCCGCATCGAATTCCCAATCGCCTTTGACGGAGAGCTGTACGTTTTCCTGCTCGTTGTCTGGTGGGAAGTTGCTGATGTAGCGGAAGGTGTGGTCGTTCGCGTTCTCGAAGAAATCCGGATTGTTCGTCAATGCGGCAAAGCCGGGTAATGCGAACGATGGATTGAAGTTGATGGCGCCGGAGTTGAGCTTCGAATACTTCGCCTTCACGTCGATGACGGCGGAGTCGCTGAGTTCGAAGATCAC
>CAZIXV010000118.1:0-10994 GCA_964543105.1 uncultured Steroidobacteraceae bacterium | reverse complement strand
CATCACCACGAGCGAGGACGCATCATGAGTGTCCGTTACGGAGTCTTGCTCGCTCGCAGCGCCCTGCTGCTCGTGGCGAGCGCACTCGCCGGATCGCTCGTCGCCACCGCACAAGAGACGGCCGGCGAAACGCAAAGCATCCGCAGTGCGGCGCAGATCAACGCTCAGCGTTTCGACTTGAACGTCGAGGACGCGCCGGCGCGCGCGTTCTTCATGGGACTCGTGGAAGGCACGCCGTACAACATGCTGGTCGATCCGCAGGTGAGCGGGCGTGTGTCGCTGCGTTTGAAGCAGGTCACGCTCGAGGACACGCTCGCTGCGGTGCGCGACATGTACGGCTACGATTTCCGGCGCATCCGCAATGGCTACATGGTGTTGCCCGCGACGATTCAGACGCGCGTCTTCAATCTCAACTTCATCGATGTCAGCCGCCTCGGCGTCTCGAAAACCCGCATCAGTTCAGGACAGGTGTCGCAACGCGATACGAGCGCGGGCGCGGGGGGCGGCGGCGATCAGAGCGGCATGAATTCACCCGATGTCACCGGCACTGCCGTGCTGACCCATAGCGGCACCGACTTTTGGAAGGCGGTCGAGGCGGACTTGAACGCCATCGTCAACGCCACGGAAGGCAGCGGCAAGAGCGTGATTATCAATCGCCAATCCGGTGTCATCGTGGCGCGGGCGATGCCGAGCGAACTGCGCGACATCGACGACTACCTGACGCGCACCGAAAGCACGATCACGCGCCAAGTGGTGCTCGAAGCCAAAGTCATCGAAGTCGAATTGAGCGATGCCTATCAGGCCGGCATCAACTGGGCCGCGGTGCTCTCCGACGGCAATCGGCAATACACGATTGGCCAAATGGCGCCGCCCGGGGGGTTCGATGCCAATCATCTCATCCCACGCGGCGATCGGGTCACCGTGGCGCCCGGCACGCGCATCGACGGCTTCATCAACGACGCGCTCGGCGGCGCCTTCACGCTCGCCGCCGATTTCGCGGACTTCAATACCTACATCGAGTTGCTGGGCTTGCAAGGCCGCACGCGCGTGCTGTCGAGTCCGCGCGTTTCAACGCTGCACAATCAAAAAGCCATCATCAAAGCCGGCACCGATGAGTTCTTCATCACCGGCGTACAAACCGACACGACGACGGGTGAAGCCACGACGACGAGCGTCAACTACGAGCTCACTCCGTTCTTTTCCGGCGTCGCGCTCGATGTGACGCCGCAGATCAGCGCCGACAACCGCGTCCTGCTGCACATCCATCCGACGATCAGCGACGTGAACGATCAGCAAAAAACACTGATCGTACGCGGCCAAACCGACGTGCTGCCGTTGGCGCTGAGCCAGATTCGCGAATCCGACAGTATCGTCAAGGCACGCAGCGGCCAGGTCATCGTCATCGGTGGCTTGATGCGCGAGTCGCGCACACGCGATGACTACAAGACGCCGGTGCTCGGCAGCATTCCGGGAGTCGGCCGCTTGTTTCGAAGCGAGCGCGATCGCCGCTCGACGACCGAGTTGGTCATCCTGCTGCGGCCATTAGTGGTGGGGGATGATGACTGGCAGCCGCTCGTCGATGAGCCGATGAAACGCCTGGATGCGCTGGCCGAAAAAGGGGATCTGTAGGTCGTCACCATGAGCGAACAACTGCGCCGCAAGAAAGTGCGTCTTGGAGAGTTACTGCTCGAGCAGAAACTCATCAGCGACGAACAGCTCCAGAAGGCCCTCGCCGAGCAAAAGCGCACGGGACGCAAGCTCGGGCGGGTGCTCACCGACATGCAGTTCGTGCGCGAAGAAAAGCTGAACGAGGTGCTCGCGCAAAGCCTGCAGATTCCGTTCATCGACGTCCGCCAATTGACCCTCGATCCCAAAGCGGTGCGCCTGCTGCCCGAAGCGCAAGCGCGACGCTTTCGTGCCCTCGTCTTGCAATCGGATGCACGCGGCCTGCTCGTCGGCATGGCCGATCCAACCGACCTGGTTGCCTATGACGAGTTGAGCAACCGCCTCAAACAGCCGCTGCGCATCGCGCTCGTCAAGGAATCGGATCTGCTCAAGACCGTCGACATCGTCTATCGACGCACCGATGAAATCGCCTCCATTGCACAGGAAGTGCGCGAGGAAATGCGCGAAGGCGATATCGATCTCGAACAACTCAGCGCCGATGAAGGCTCGCCCGATGCGCCGGTGATCCGCTTGATTCAAACGATGTTCCAGGATGCCGTGCAAGTGCGCGCCTCCGACGTGCACATCGAACCCGGCGAAAGCGCACTGCGCGTGCGCCAGCGCGTCGATGGCGTGTTGCAAGAACAGAAGATCGACGGTCGCCGCGTCGCGGGCGCGCTGATCACGCGCTTGAAGCTCATGAGCGGTCTTGACATTGCCGAGAAGCGCCTGCCGCAAGACGGCCGCTTTTCACTGAAGGTGAAAGACAAATCCATCGACGTGCGCTTGTCGACGATGCCGACGCAGCACGGTGAATCGGTGGTGCTGCGCTTATTGGATCAATCCGCGAGCTTGATGACGCTCGATCAACTCGGCATGGCGCCGAAAATGCTCGAGCGCTTCCGGAATCTGATTTCGCGCAGCGCCGGCATGGTGTTGGTCACCGGCCCGACCGGCAGCGGCAAGACGACGACGCTGTATTCCGCGCTGAACTATCTCAATCAGCCGGACGTGAAAATCATCACCGCCGAAGATCCGGTCGAGTATCGGCTCGATCGCATCAATCAGGTGCAGATCAATCAGAAGATCGGGCTCGACTTCGCGCGCGTGTTGCGCACGACGCTGCGACAGGATCCCGATGTGATTCTCGTCGGCGAAATGCGCGATCAGGAAACGGTCGACATCGGTCTGCGCGCCGCAATCACTGGTCACCTGGTGTTCTCGACGCTTCACACGATGAATGCGGTGGCGACGATTCACCGTCTGCTCGACATGGGCGCCGCCGGTTACATGATCGCGGCCGCTTTGCACGGCATCGTCGCGCAGCGCCTCGTTCGCCGCGTGTGCGACAACTGCTGCCAACCAACCGAGCCCGATCCGCAACAACGCGCCTGGCTCGCCGCGAAAGCCACCCCCGCACGCATCGCAACGATGAATTTCCAGATGGGCGTGGGCTGCACGTACTGCAACCTCACCGGCTATCGCGGCCGCGCCGCGATTTACGAACTACTCGAACTCGATCGCAGCTTGGCCGACGCTGTGCGACGCGGCGATTCTATGGAATTCGCAACGCTCGTGCGCCAGCGCAAAGACTTCACGTCGCTGGCCGACGCTGCGCTCGATCTGGTCGCGACCGGCACGACGAGCATTGCCGAAGCGATGGCGATTACAGCGGGCCTGGACGAAAACGAGCCCGAGATCCCAGAAGCCGACACCGTCTCCCAAGACGACATCGACTCGTTGCTGCAAGACGCGCTGTCCGAAACCCAGCGCATGCGACTCGCATGAGCGCGTCACTCTGACTAACCACTATCCGCTATCCGCCATCCGCTATCCGCTTCCTCTAAGACATGCCCGTCTTCGAATACACCGGTCGCTCGCGCCGCGGCGAACTCGCCAGCGGCTTGATGGAAGGCGACTCGCCGGACAGCATCGCTGCGCGTCTCATCGGCAACGGCATCACCCCGATTCAGATCAAGCCTTCGATCCCCAAGGACCAAGGCGATGTGATGCGCTTGTTGCGCAAGATCGGCTTCGGCGCGCCGTCGATGGCAGACCTCGTCATGTTCTCGCGCCAGATGCATACGATTGCGAAATCGGGCATTCCGCTGCTGCGCGGCGTGAAGGGCCTTGCGGCCTCGACACACAACATCGTGCTGCGAGAAACGCTCGAGGACGTGCTGAAGGATCTCGAAGGCGGCCGCGATCTCGCAGGCAGTCTCGCGCGACATCCGAAGATCTTCCCCTCGCTCTATGTCGCCATCATCAAGGTCGGCGAGGAGACCGGTACGCTCGATGCGTCTTTCAAGCGGCTGTCCGAGTACTTGCTGCAAGATCAGGACATGCGCGATCGCATCAAATCCGCGATGCGTTA
This sequence comes from uncultured Steroidobacteraceae bacterium, assembly GCA_964543105.1. Lineage (GTDB taxonomy): Bacteria > Pseudomonadota > Gammaproteobacteria > Steroidobacterales > Steroidobacteraceae > Steroidobacter. Next base: position 6,955 of record CAZIXV010000118.1, on the reverse strand, counting down.
TCCACTCATCGTGCTGAGCACGATCGCCGCCGCGATCGGGGTGCTCACCACGTTCGTCATCCCGAAGTTTGCGCCGCTCTTCAAAGCGTTGGGCGACAACATCCCGCTGCCGACCCGCATCATCATGAACGTCTCGTCGTTCACGCAGAATCATTGGCACTTCGTGATCGGCGGCGCGATCCTGCTCGCCCTCGGCTTACGCCAGTACATCGCCACGGATTCCGGACGCTTTTGGTGGGATCGTGCGCGGCTGCGCATTCCGGTGCTCGGCACGGTCGTTCATGAAGGCATTCTGGCCCGCGTCACACGCTCGCTCGCCATTTCTCTCGGCGCGGGTATGCCGGTCATTCAGACGCTGAAGGTCATCGCGCTGTCGGCGGGCAATGTCTTCATGTCCGAGCGCATCGCGCGCATCCGCGAGGCGGTGGAACGCGGTGAACCGCTCAGCCGCGCGGCGCAATCGGTGGGGCTATTTCCACCGCTCGTCATCCAAATGATGGCCATCGGAGAGGAAACCGGCGCGCTGCCGGCGCTGCTCGATGAGATTGCCGATTTCTACGAACGCGAAGTGGACTACAAGCTGAAGAATCTGAGTTCGGCCATCGAGCCGATACTCATCATCGCCGTCGGCGCGATCGTCTGCATTCTCGCGCTCGGCATCATGCTGCCGATGTGGGAAATGATCTCGAGAGGCAGCAGTGTTGCTGGTTGACAAGCCAACTATCGCAACTGTGACAACCCTCTCAGGATTCGAGGTGACCGCCCTCACGAAACTGAGGGTTGCCCCTACAGAAGCTACGTAAAAAAGCCGATATTTACGCTTAGTCAGGCAGTAGCCGACTCAGAACTAGAGCAACTGCTCAACGCATCAATCGATCGACCTGGAGTTATCGTCATGAAAGGTTCTCAGCAACGCGGCTTCACGCTCATCGAGCTCGTGGTCGTGATCGTCATTCTCGGCATTCTCGCCGCCTTCGCGGTGCCACGCTTCATGGGTATGGAAGGTGAGGCACGTGCTTCAACCGTGAAGAATCTCGGTGGCTCACTTCTCTCGGCAGCCACCATGGCGCGCGCCAAGTGCCAGGCGCAAGACTGCGGCATCAACGGCCAAGTGGTGATCGACAACCTCCCGATTCAAATGCAGAACGGTTATCCAAACCGTGCCTCCATTCAGTCGCTGTTGGATGTCAACACGATGAACGCGTTCAATCCCACGGATGCTGGCAATGCCCGCCGCTTTACGCGCCGCGGCGGTGGCACGAACTGCTACGTGCAATACAACCCTGCTACCAGCGTCAACAATCCGCCCACTGTCACCTACGCATGGGGCGCCACGACTACCACGTTCAATAGCAACCTTGCGAACGCCTGTCGCTAACGCATGATGTGATCCGCGAAAAGGCGCCGTTCGGCGCCTTTTCCATTTCTTGATCCACCATGAAGCCGCACACCACAAGACTCGCCGCAGGCTTCACGCTCGTCGAACTCGTGACGGCGCTGATCATCATCGGCATCCTGGCCGCCGCCGGATTGCCGCGTCTCTTCGACAATCACGCCTTTCAGCAACGCGGCTATGTCGATGAAGTCGCTTCGGCGATGCGCTATGCACAGCGCATCGCGGTCGCCAGCGGCTGCGAAACCGCCGTCCGCGTCAATGCCAGTGACTATGTGACGTTACAACGCGCGACGCTCGCAAGCTGCAACAACAACGCTTCGGCATGGAGCACTCAGGTTCTGCGCGCAGATGGCACGCTGGCCAGCGGCGTTGCGCCGAATTCGGTCACATTGACGCCTGGCGGCAGCGTCATTGTTTTTGCAGCGGATGGAGCAGTTGCGAACGGTGCACCGCCAACGCTCATCGCCGCGCCCTTCTCGATCGCGATCGATCGCCACAGCGGCCGCGTCACGGTGACGCCATGAAACGCCGGCAAGCGGGCATGACGCTGATCGAGGTCGTCATAGCAACCGTCATCATCGCTGCGGCCGGCACCACGATCATTGGCTTGCTGACTTCGATGTCACAACGCAGCGCCGAGGCCGCCTCGCAAGCGCAAAGCACCAGTATCGCGCGGGCCTATCTCAACGAAATCCGCGCGCGTTCGTTCACGTGCAGCGGCGCGCCGGTGCTGCGACGGGATTTCGACTGTGTGACGCGCTACAGCGGCCTGGATGAAACACCTACCGATCGCTTCGGCAATGCAATACCAAACCTAAACGACTATCGCGTGCAGGTCGCGGTTACACCGGTGAGCATTGGGCCGATCGCAGCCGCCGACGCACGCCTCATCATCGTGACGGTCAGTGATGCATTCGGCGGACGCACCGTGTTGAGCGGCGTCAAAACGGATCACCCATGAGCCTGAGCCGCCGCCTTCGATCAGCCCGCGGCTTCACGCTCGTCGAGTTGGTGGTCGCGATGACCATTGCAGCCATCATCGGCGTGTTCGTGGTGACGCTGACGACGACGCCGATCAATGCCTATCTCGATCAGTCCGGCCGTGCACGACAAAGTGATGCAGCGGCGCTGATCACGCATTCGCTTCACGAGGATCTAAAGCGCGCGCTGCCCAACAGCGTCAGCATCTACAGCGCGGGTACGCGCACCGTCATCGAGATGGTGCTCGTTGATCGCGTCGTGACATATGAACGCGCTTCAATCCTGGGCGACTCCGTGCGCGGCGTGGATTTCGCACCCATCGATGAATCACAGTTCACCGTTCTCGGCTATCTGAATCCCGATGCAGGCACGACATATTCGCTCGGCAAACGTCTCGTCATCGGCAATCTCGGCCGAGGCGTTGCGGGTCGCGATGTGTATCGCACTACGACGCCGGGCGTGATTACGCCGCTCGGTACCACGATCCAGGTCGCTCGCAATGCCGCCGCGCGCGAGGAAGCCGTGACGCTCGCGCCGCACTTTCGGTTTAGCGATCCCGGCACGAGCGGGCGACTGTTCGTCATTTCAACACCCGTCACCTACATTTGTAATGCCGCTGCGAATACGCGTTCGTTGCGGCGCTATTCGGGTTATGCGCTCAGCCAGAACATCGCGACCTCGGAAGCGGCTGCACATTTGAATCAAGCGGGTGTCCAGAACGCGTTATTGGCGAATGACGTCTCCAGTTGTTTCGCCGGCTGCCGCTCCAGCTCCGCCGTGTGCGATGACACGCTGGTCGTACGTATCGCATTGAATCGTCCGAGCGCGACGGGCGGAACGGAAACCCTGCTCATCCACGAGCAATTCGCCATGGACAATGCGCCGTGAACATTCAGCGCGCCATGCAACCGCAACGCGGCGCGGCGCTGATCGTCGCGTTGTTCTTGATCGTCGTCGTGGCCGCGCTTGGCGTCTTCGCGCTGCGCATCGGTATCAATCAAAGCCAGGCCGCTTCGCTGAGCTTGTTGGAAGCACGTGCCGAGTCCGCAGCGCACGCCGGGCTCGAGTATTGGTCGCGCCGCGTCCATGCCAATTCCAGCTTGCCTTGTGCGCCAACGAATGTGCCCTTGAGCTCACTGACTGGCTTTCAGGGATTTACCGTCACCGTCGACTGTCAGCGCATCGCAAGCGGTACCGGGTTCGTCTATGAAGTCACGGCTCGTGCGCGGCACGGCAGTTTTGGCCAGCCCGACTTCGTGCAGCGCGAAGCTTTTCGCCGCGTGACGAACCTCGGCGCTCAGGCGTGGTGAGAGGCCAAGATCACCGGATCGTCTTCTCATCGCGTAGGTATTTATCGGTTTTTCTATCGACATTTGCCTGAGTACAGTCGGGCTTCGGTTGGCGGACGGAGCCGAGGGATGCGCCATCGTGAGCGGGCAAGGCAAGCCATGTATTGGACGGCAGTGAGCTTGATCGTGTGCGAAAGACTGACGCTCGATGAAGCCGCTCGACGGCTGAATCTCGATGAGGAGACGCTCGAGGATCTCCTGGATCGACACGCGATCGTGCAATCCGACCTGCAGCCTCGCGATGCTGATGAACGCCGCGCATAACACGCCTCAATTGCGACTCATTCTCAATTCCGCATAAAATCGGCCCGATTTTTTCGAGCGCCGCTCCAACGTTTTAGCCGTCGCCCAGACGACAGCGACTCCCCACACATTTACAGCGGGTATTCCATGCGCCCATCGACTCGTACGGCCGGTATCGCGGCCGTGGCTGCTTCGCTCGCCCTGTTCGGCTGCGCGCGCGAACGGGCCGACGATCCGCGACGCCCGATCGTCGTGACCTACGCTGACATCGTGCTGGCCACTTATGAGGATTCGCTCGAGACAGTGCGCGCGCTGGACGCAGCGATCGATGCACTTCTTGCGAATCCCAGCGAAGCCACGCTCGCCGCCGCTCGCGAACGTTGGATCGAAGCGCGCGTGCCGTACAGCCGTACGGAGGCGTATCGCTACTACGGCGGGCCGATCGACGGTGAAGGCGGACCGGAAGGCCAGATTAACGGGTGGCCGCTCGATGAAAATCACATCGACGCCGTCGTGATCGACACGTACGGCGCGGCGCCCGGCGTCAACATCATCGGCAATCCAGAAGACTTTCCGGAGATCACACCGGAACTCATCGCGGATCAAAACGAAGCCGGCGGTGAGAAGAACATCGCGAGCGGCTATCACGCGATCGAATTCTTGTTATGGGGTCAGGATCTGAACGATCCGCCCGGCTCTGCAGGGCAACGTTCGTTCGAGGACTACGTCACGAACGATGACCCCAACAGCATCCAGGCACGGCGCGGCACGTATTTGAAAGCAGCCACGACGTTGTTGCTTCAAGACTTGGAAAGCGTGGCGCAGGAGTGGCGGGTACCACCCGCCGGTGAAGAAAACTATCGCACCTCACTCGTGAGCGGCGACGTCTATACCGGATTGAAGCGCATGCTCACCGGCGTCATCACGCTCGGTGAAGTGGAGATGGCGAGCGAGCGCATGAACGTGCCGCTGCTGTCGGGCGACCAAGAAGAAGAACAGAACTGCTTCAGCGACACCTCACTGGCTGATCTGCGCTCGAATGCCGCCGGCATCGAGAACGTCTACTTCGGCACCTACCAGAGGCTCGGTGAGCAATCGATCAAGGGCGCGAGCCTTGCTGAGGCGGTGCGTGCTGCCGATCCGCGCATTGCAGATGAGGTCGAGGCGCGTTTGACGCGTACGCGCGAAGCATTGGCTGCGATCCAAGACCCGTTCGATATGGAGATTCAGCCCGACAACGCAGCCGGACGCGCGCGCGTGCAAGCCGCCGTCGATTCGTTACACGCACAAACGCAATCCATCGCACGCGTCGCCGAAACGCTGCAGATTTTCTTATCGCCCATTGCAACCGATGGCGACTGACAGCGGGCGACGGGCGACAGGCGGGCGACGCCCGGGATGGAGGAGCGCCCTCGCTGGCGCGTTCTGCGGCGCTGCGTGGCTGAGTGCTTTGTTCTTGTCGGGCTGCTCGGATTCATCGCCGGACGTCACCGAGCTTCTGCAGCCGAAGTCCGGTGGCGCGACGACGATTTACGAAACCAATCGCAACGCCTTTTCGCTACCGGCAGCGAACCTCGACGTGCAAAAGCGCGGCATCTTTTTCACCGGCAACGCCTTCTTCAATAGCGCGTGGATCGTCGCGCCCGCGACCGCCGCAGCGCGCGACGGACTCGGTCCGCTGTTCAATGCGCGCAGCTGCGATCAATGTCATGCGAACGACGGCCGCGGCGCACCGCCGATGAAACCCGGCGAACGTCCGATCGCGCTCGTGTTGCAATTCGCCACGCCCACACCGGGCCCAAACAACGAGCCCGACATCGACCCGCACTACGGCACCAACTTCAATCCCTTTGCGATCGGCGATATTCCCGCCGAAGGCACGGTGCGAATCGAGCATCGTGAGATCGTCGGAGAGTTTGCCGATGGCGAAACGTACACGCTGCTGGCGCCGATCTATATTTTCGAAGAGCTCGCCTACGGCCCGCTGTCACCCGACACTCGATTCTCGCCACGCATCGCGCCCTCGGTATTCGGCATTGGTCTGTTGGAGGCAATTAACGAGGCGGACATCCTCGAACGCGCCGATCCGGATGATGCCGATGGCGATGGTATTTCGGGACGGCCGAACCGCGTCTGGGACTACCTCGAAAATCAAGTAGTGCTCGGACGTTTTGGCTGGAAAGCCAATCAGCCCGACATCGCGCATCAAACCGCCGCGGCGTTCTCGCACGAAATCGGCATGACGACGACGCTGCGCCCTGAACCCAATTGCACGAACATTCAAATTGCCTGTCTCGACGCGCCCCACGGCGGCGAGCCCGAAATCAGCGACGAAATTTTCACGCGCATCGTCGACTACCAACGCATGCTTGCCGTCCCCGCGCGCCGAAACCTCGAGGATGCGGATGTGAAGCTCGGCGCCACATTGTTTGCCGAGGCGGGCTGCGCCGCGTGTCATCGACCCACGTTCGTTACCGGCGAAGTCCCCGATGCGCCCTGGCTGAGCAAACAGACGATTCATCCATTCACTGACATGCTGCTGCACGACATGGGTCCGGATCTGGCGGACGGCCGCGCGGATTTCGAAGCCAGCGGGACCGAATGGCGCACGCCACCGTTGTGGGGGATGGGATTGCAAGCGGCCGTCAATGGTCACACCCGCTATTTGCATGATGGCCGCGCACGCGATGCGAGCGAAGCCATCCTGTGGCATGGCGGTGAGGCCGAGCGTTCACGCGAGGCGTACAAGACGATGTCGAAACGCGAGCGCGAAGCATTGCTGAAGTTTTTGAACTCGTTGTGAGCGGCGCGAGCACCATGCGACGACGCGCCTTCATCATCGGTTCGGCCTCCGCCCTGGCTCTCGGCACCGGATTGACTGCGCTGCTTTCCAAACCAGCGTATTCCGGCACGCTGCTCTCCGCGTTCGAAGACATGCGCGGCGACCAATTCGTCGGCGGCCTGCATCTACCTTCACGCAGCGTGT
>CAZIXV010000117.1:0-11258 GCA_964543105.1 uncultured Steroidobacteraceae bacterium | reverse complement strand
GCGCCGCGATCACATCGAGACGATCGGCTTCGCGATAGACCTTCGCTACCTTGCGATCGAAGCGGTCGATGTCCACGACATCGACGAACACTCGTTGCCCATCAATCCATTCGCGCAGCGCGTCGCGAGCGACATCCGCATGGGGCTGATCCTTTTCGGGTGCGTCGATGTTTTGCAGGCGCACCTCGATGGGTCCTTGCTGTGAAGTGACGATGAAACTGTCGCCATCGAACACGCGCGTCACGACGCCCGAGAAATCACGTTCGTCGCCGCGGCTCGCGCAAGCGAACAATACGAACAGCAGCGGCACGATGCTCGCGCGTTCGATCCAGCCAGGAAGGCGCATACGTCAGGGAGGCGAGGTGGGCGTGGGAATCGCGAGCACGCGCTCTTGATCGCTCGAAATGGCCGCCGCGGTTTCATCCGCAACTTTTTTTGCGACGTCGTGGGCCGCTGCTTCGAACGCTTCCACCACCGCCGCCAAGCGATTCTCGCGCGCGGGCTGCACAGCCGTTGCCGCAACCGTATCGACGAGCGCTCGATCGGCGATGCGAATCAAGCGGCCGATGAGGGTCACGCGAACATCCGGCGCGCGCTTCCCTGGGGTGTACTCGGCTTGAAAATCACGTACGACGGTATCGAGCATGTACGCGCCTGCAACGCGCGCCTGTTCCGCGGTCACACTGCGAAATAGCCGTTGATCTTGCAACGACGCGACCAAGAGCGTCTGCACCATCTCGAATGTCGTACCGCCCCAGTGGGCGCCGCGGAAATAATCGAGCTCCCGCCCCTGCAGCACTGCGATTCGCGTCGTATCCAACCCGGGCGCCACATCGGGCCGGCCGATCGCCAGATCGACTTGCAACGCAGGTGATGAGGCGGATTCCGCCGCCGGTGGCAGCGGCGCGAGAACGAATTGCGTGGGTGCCGGCAAATCGCTGTCGAGCAACGAACTCGTATTGCACGCGGACAACATGCAAGCGATGGGTATGACGAGCAGGGCTCGCAGGGAATGCGGCGTTCCACGTCGCCTACGCGGCGGTACCTCACAGGCGATGTGCCGCCGTCGCTTTTCCAATCGATGCATGACTGTCGCGCCTGAGTATTTCATCTCGCAATCTCGACCCCGCTCTCGGGCGGCTCATACAGAATCTGCGACGGGTTTTCTTTGAGGCTGCGTGACAGATCGCGGAATTCGCGCGCAGCTGAGCGTGTCTCGCGCACCAGGCGCTGCAGCTCGAACAAGCCCTGCTCGGTGAAATTGCCGAGTTGGACTTCGCTTTTTGCCGTGAAGCGATCGATGCGCGCGGAAGCTTGCTCGAGATTCTGTGCAATCGCGGCCATGCGCGCCATCGCAGCCTGAATCTGCGGCTGAGAATCCGAGGTGATGAGGCGCAGCTCTTCGGCTGCCCCTCGCACTTCAACGGTCGTCGCGTGCATCTGCTCGATCAACTCACCGAAATTCCTTGCGGTTGCCGGCAAGCTTTCGGTCGCGTCGCGCAGATTCCGCAAGGTCGTTGCGACTGCGCTCAAGTTGTCATCTGAAAGGATGCGCCCGGCACGTTCGAGCAACGCAGTCGCGCGGCCCATCAGTTCCGGCAAGCTTTCGATCAGCACATCGAAGTCCGATGCGACCGATTCGATGACCGGATAGCGGCGGCCCTGTCGCAGCGGCCCGGGTTGAGAGACGTCGGCGGCTTGACGCAGTTCGATATAGAGCAGGCCGGTCACACCTTGATACTTGAGGCTGGCGCGCGTCGCCGAAGACAGCGGCGCGCTTTCACTGACGTCGACGATGACTTCAACGCGGCGTGGGTCTTCCGGATCGATCGACAGACGCCGCACGCGCCCGACATCGACGCCCAAGAAACGCACTGGACTGCCGCGATCGAGACCGCTGACGCTGCCGGCAAACCGCACTTCATACGTGCCGTACTCACGACGGTCGCCCGCATCCGTGTACCACACGACGAATGCGATCCCCATGCCGAGCACAAGCAGAATGAAAGTGCCTACGGCGAGATAGTTGGCTTCACGTTCCATAGTCGAATGCGGTAGCGGGCGGCGGTGGTTCGGCGTCCTTGAGTTACGACGAGCTGCCGGCGGCCTGCGCAGCTCGAGCCCGCGGCCCATGGAAGTATTCGGCGATCCATGGGTGATCGTTGCGCATGATGCCATCGAGAGTATCGACGACGATTTTCCTGTCAACCAGCACGGCAACGCGATCGCAGGTTTTCACCAAGGTGTCCAGATCGTGCGTAATCATGACGACGGTCAGGTGCAAGCCGCGGCGTAAGTACATGATGAGATCATCGAACGCCGCCGCCGAAATCGGATCGAGTCCGGCGGTCGGTTCATCCAGAAACAACAAAGACGGATCCAGCGCCAATGCACGCGCGAGCGCGGCGCGTTTCACCATGCCGCCGGAAAGTTGTGAGGGCAGCTTGCCGGCTGCATCGAGCGGCAAACCGACCATGCGTAAACGCAGCTCGGTGAGTTGTTGGAGCGTCTCGCGCGAGGCGGAGAAATATTCGCGAATCGCAAGCTGCACGTTCTCTTCGACGGTGAGGGAGCTGAACAACGCGCCGTGCTGAAAGGTCACACCATAGCGCCGCTTGACCTGCAGTAGTTCCTTCTCGGGCATCGTCGTGATGTTGTGCCCTTCGACATACACCTCGCCCTCGTTCGGCCGATGCAGACCCAACATGGTCCGCAACAACACCGACTTGCCGCTTCCCGAACCGCCGACGATGCCCAGCACCTCGCCCGGATACACCTCGAGACTCACGCCATCGTGCACCACTTGTGAACCGAAGCGATTGACGACACCGCGCACGCTGATGATGGGATCGCGGCTCACGCGTTCGCCCCGAAGGCGAGAGCGGATAGCGGATAGCGGATGGACGTAGAACGGATTTCTCCGCCTTCTATCCGCCATCGCCTATCCGCTATCCGCTTCATGTCTTCAAAAATCCAACTCGACAAAAATCACCGCGAACACCGCATCCACGAAGATCACGAGAAAAATCGATTGCACCACTGCGACGGTGGTCAGCCGTCCGAGTTCGCGCGAGGAGCTGCGCACTTGCAGACCGCGATAACAGCCCACCATGGCGATCACGATCGCAAACACCGGCGCCTTGATCAGGCCTGCCCAGAACGTCGTGGGCGCTAGCGCGTATTGCACGCGCGGGATGAATTGTTCCAGAGAAATATCGAGCAGCCAGGCAGATAGGAGTGCACCGCCCGCCAAGCCCATGAAGTCCGCGATGATGGTCAAGAGCGGCAAGGCGATGACCAACCCGATCATGCGCGGCAGTACGAGCGTCTCGAAGAAATCGATGCCCATCGATTGCAGCGCATCGATCTCATCGTTCAAACGCATCACACCGATCTCGGCGGCAAACGCGCTGCCGGAACGGCCAGCGACGATGATCGCAGTCAGCAGCACCCCAAGCTCACGCAATACCGCGATGGCGACCAGATCGACGGTGAAGATTTCTGCGCCGAACTGTTGCAGCTGCTGGGCGCCGAGATAGGCAACGATGACGCTGATGAGAAAGGCGATCAGCGCGACGATGGGTATCGCCTGGATACCCGTCTCATATATATGTCGCGTGACCGAGGTGAGCCGCAGGTTGTGCACGCTGCGCAGTGCACGCAGACCCGTCACCGCCATGCGCCCAAGAAAGACGAGCGCCTGACGCGCCTGGCGGACCTGCTGCACCGAGGTGCGACCCAGCCATACGACACCATCTCGCACCGTGCGCCGAGGCGGCGGCGCCGGCCACTGACCTTCCGCGCCGCGCTCTTTGACATCGCGAATGAACTCGAAATGCTCCGGAACGCGCCCGGTCATTTCTACCTGTACACCGCGCGCTCGCGCCGCCTCGATACGCTGCTCGATCAGCCAGACCGCAGACAGGTCCAATGCCTCGAGCTTCGAACAATCGATGCGAATCTGCGAATGGCCCTCGGTGTCGAGTTCACGCAGTGCCGTTTCGATGTCCGCGATATTGTCGATGCGCCAAACGCCGCGCAGTCGCAAAACCAAGGCGTCGGCAGTCGGTTCGAGATCTAACAGCACCGTGAAAATTTTGCCTCGTTCGTGGCGAGCGCCGGAAGCCTAGCAGAGATCGAGCCGTGTCCGCCGCCTCATTCGACGCTACAAGCTCGATATTGAACCGCGTAACCTTCGCACGCATTCGATATGACGGAACCCCACGATGAACGATCTTTCCCAGGTCCTTGATCCAACGCTTTTCGGCAATTCGTTGTCGCGCTGGATGTTGGCCGCCGGCGTTGCCGCCGCGGTGTTCATCGTGCTGCTGCTGGTGCGTCGCCTCGTGCGCTCTCAGGTTGAGCGGCTGGCGAAAACGCCGGAAAGCGAGCTCATGGAATTGCCGCTGCAAGTCGTGGCTCGCACGAGCTTGCTCTTCATTTTTCTCGTGGCTTTTTTTGCTGGGCTGCATGCGCTCGACCTTCCGGAGAGCTTCCTCGTCCCGTTGCGCACCGGCTTGATGGTCGTGGTGTTCTGGCAGGCTGGCCTATGGGGCTCGACCGCGGTCCGCGCCACGCTCCAGCGCCGCGCAAACCGGCAGATGGCGGTCAATCGCGCCGCCGTCGGCACACTCGGCATCATCAGCTTCGTTGCACGGCTGACGATTTGGGCGCTCGTCTTGTTGTTGACGCTCGACAACATCGGCATCGAAATCCGTCCGCTGCTCGCGGGCCTCGGCATCGGCGGTATCGCCGTCGCGTTAGCGACGCAGAACGTGCTGAGCGATCTGTTTGCCTCACTTGCGATCACGCTCGATCGCCCCTTCGTCGTTGGCGACTCGCTGGCCATCGATGAGTTCTCCGGCACGGTCGAATACATCGGCGTCAAAAGCACGCGGCTGCGCAGCGTGAACGGCGAGCAGATCATCATGCCGAACGCCAATCTGATGAACAGCCGCATGCGCAATCACTCGCGCCTGCGCGAACGGCGCGTCGTGCTGACGATCAGCGTGAACCTGGATACGCCCGTGGCCAAGCTCGAAGCAATTCCTGGGGTGATCCGCGCGCTGATCGAAGAACATGCGGATACACGTTTCGATCGGGCACATTTCGCCAAGATCGCCACGGCCTCATTCGATTTCGAGGCGGTGTACTTCGTCACGATTCCGAATTACGCCCGCCACATGGATATTCTGCAGACGATCAATTTGAAGCTGCTGCAGCACTTCGAGCGCGAAGGCATCGAAATCGCCGACCCCCGCGAGCGCTTGAGCGTCGACTCGCGCCACACGAGTCATGCGCTCGAGCATGAGTGACGCTGGTTTCAGAACTCGGCTGTGTTCCGGGCGTCCTTCGACAGGTTCAGCACGAACCGAGCTGCTCGATTAGACGGTATTCCGAGCGTGCGCCGCCAAACGGAAATTTGTTTCAGCCGACGCTTCGACCGCGCGCATGCGCACGTCGGCTTTGGAAGATTGTTCGAGTGCGTCCATGAAGCGGCGCGTCCAGGCCGCGATGTCGTTGCGCTTCAAGACTTGCATCATCGCTGCATGGCGCTCGCGCCTTTCGGTCAGCGGCATCGACAGCGCCGCTTGAATCGCATTGCCCACGGCGCGTTTGTCGTACGGATGCACCAGCAGCGCCGAGGTCAATTCACGTGCGGCGCCTGCGAGATTCGACAGAATCAACACGCCCGGATCCGTCGGATCCTGCGCGGCAACGAATTCCTTCGCTACCAGATTCATCCCATCGCGTAGCGGGGTGACGAGCCCCACCTTCGCCTCGCGTAAAAATCCCATCAGCGTCGCGTGCGGATAATTTCGATTTAGATAGCGGATGGGCGTCCACTCTGCATCCGCAAGTTTGCCGTTGGTGCGTCCAGCAGCTTGTTCGAGCAACTGGCGAATTTCGGCATACGCGCGCACGTCGGTGCGCGATAACGGCGCGACCTGGATGTAGGTGACGCGTCCCAAGTATTCGGGATTCGCCTCGAGGAAATATTGATACGCCTGAAACCGTTCAACGAGACCCTTGCTGTAGTCGAGACGATCGACGCCCATCATCAGCGAACGGCCGCCGAGGCTATCGACCATGCGTCGCACCACATCGGAACCGATTGCCGTCTCGGCCTCTTGCTGGATTCCAGCGACGTCGACACCGATCGGAAACACTTCCGCACGCAGCAAACGATCGCCCACGCGGATGCGGCCATCCGGTTTGATGGCTTCTTCGCCATACAAATATTTGATGCCTGAATGAAAACCGCGCAGATCGTTTTCGGTTTGAAAACCGACGACGTCATAGCAGGTCAGATCGCTCAACAACTCCGCGTAGGTCGGCAATACGCGCAGCATTTCGATGTTCGGAAAGGGGATGTGGAGAAAGAATCCGATGGGTCGCTTGACACCTGCCTCGCGCAACAACCGGCCGAGCGGAATCAGGTGGTAGTCGTGAACCCAGATCATGTCTTGCGGCTCGAGCAAGGGAGCGAGCTTCGCCGCGAACGTGCGGTTGACGTTCTCGTAGGCATCACGCTCGTCGGCGTTGTAGCGCATACCTTTTAAAAAGTAATGAAACAGCGGCCAGAGAACTTCGTTCGAATAACCGTTGTAGTACTTCTTGAACTCGCTGCGTTTGAGTTCGGTCGTGGCGTAGGTGACGCCGTTGCGTATGTGAAGGTCGGGATCGCCCGGCTCGCCATCGACTGTGTCTCCACCCCAGCCGAACCACAATCCGCCGGTGCGTTTTAGGGCGCTGAGAATTCCAACGGCGAGCCCGCCGGGGGCCGCGGACTTACGCGGTAAGGAAATTCGGTTCGAGACACATACCAGTCGACTCATACGGCTCTCCTAGGGCGCACCCCCTCCGAGGTCCGTTGCGCACCAGCGTCGAGCGTGTCGCAGGCACTCATCATGCGTCCGCCCTGGACGCAAAGCTCGGAGCGAGCTATCGCCAACCATAAACAAGGCGAAAATCGGCGCAATTGTTCCGCGTGCAGCAGCGTCCGCGCATCAAATCGCAGGGTCAGACGCCGGACCTCAAGCCTCGTGCTCGGCGAGCGCGCGACGCGATGGCAGGCGTCTCTATTAGTCTTCTCAATACAATGAGTTAGGAACTGCGCTGCAATTGCATGGCATCGTCGGAACCTTTTCACGACAACGCCTTGCTAGAATTCGCGCCCCGTTTTCGCCACGCCCGAAAAAACCGGAGAACTAGAGTCCTATGAAGAGTCCCGTCAATGTGGCCATCACCGGCGCGGCCGGTCAGATCGGCTACGCACTTGCCTTTCGTGTCGCTTCTGGCGCGATGCTCGGCCCCGACCAACCGATCAATCTGCATCTGCTCGAGATCACCCCGGCGCTCGGCGCGCTGCAAGGCGTCGTGATGGAGCTCAACGATTGCGCCTTCCCGACGCTCAACAAAATCGTGGCGACGGACGATGCGAAGGTCGCATTCAAGGATTGCGATGTGGCGCTGCTGGTGGGTGCACGCCCGCGCGGCCCCGGTATGGAGCGCAAGGACCTGCTCCTCGCGAATGCGCAAATTTTCTCCGCGCAGGGCAAGGCACTCGATGCCGTCGCCAATCGCAATGTACGCGTGCTCGTCGTCGGCAATCCGGCGAACACCAACTCACTCATCGCACAGCGCAATGCCCCGGGACTGAATCCGCGCAATTTCACCGCGATGGTGCGCCTCGATCACAACCGTGCCCTGTCGCAGCTCGCTGAGAAGACCGGCACGCACATCACCCAGATCAAGCAAGCGATCGTCTGGGGCAACCACTCGGCCACTCAGTATCCTGATCTGCATCACACGCTCGTCGATGGCAAAGCTGCGCTTTCGCTTGTCGATCAGCAGTGGTATGCCGATACCTTCATCCCCGTCGTGCAACAACGTGGTGCGGCGATCATCAAAGCACGCGGCGCATCGTCGGCTGCTTCCGCCGCGTCGGCCGCCATCGATCACATTCGCGATTGGGTGCTCGGTACGCCGGAAGGCGATTGGGTCAGCATGGGCGTGCCTTCCGATGGCAGCTATGGCATTCCTGCCGGCGTCATCTACGGCTATCCGGTGACCTGCAAGAACGGCGAATACCAAATCGTCCAAGGTCTCTCGATCAATGACTTCAGCCGTCAGCGCATGGATGCCACACACAAGGAACTGCTCGAAGAGCGCGAGGGAGTGAAGGAGCTGATTTAAGCGGATAGCGGTTGGCGGTAGCTTCAAGACCGCTGCTGCAGTTCGAACCGACGGCGAGGTGAGCAATCACCTCGCCGTTTTTCATTGGTGAACCCAAAGCGTCCAATCGCGATTACTTGGTCACAAGCGCCATCGTCGGATCGTCCGACAGTCGTCTCTGCTCATTTTCTGCGCATTGCGGTCCGTGCGCTTGCATGTGATTTCGCCGGCGAGCTAGTGTCGTGCCAGCGTTTTTACAGCCGAAACAGGCATTCGCAGCAAAGCGATGCCGCCGCATCCCAAGAGGTTCATCGTGAGCAGTGTGTTTTGGTTCTTGTTGTTTTTCGGCGGCGCGCTCGTACTTGCGTATCAGCGCGTCTCGCTAATGACGGCAACACTCGCGTATGGCGGTGCGCTGTTGCTCTACACCTGGTTTGGTTCCGCATCGTTGATCTGGCTACTGGTGTTGTGGCTCGTGCTTGCTGGGCTCGTGCTGCTCAATCTCGACAGCATCCGTATTCGCTTTATCAGCCGTCCGTTCCTGCGCACCTATCGACGCATGCTGCCGTCGATGTCGCAAACCGAAAAAGATGCGCTCGAGGCCGGCACGGTGTGGTGGGATGGCGAGTTGTTCACCGGCGGACCGAATTGGGAACGGCTCATGTCGGCCACGACGCCGCGACTGACCGCCGAAGAGCAAGCGTTCATCGACGGTCCGTGCGAAGAACTCTGCCGCATGATCGACGATTGGGATTTCACGCATCGGCGTGCCGACCTTTCGCCCGAAGTTTGGGACTTCCTCAAACAAAAAGGCTTCTTCGCGATGATCATTCCGAAGCGCTATGGCGGCTTGGAGTTTTCCGCCTATGCGCATTCGTGTGTGCTCGCAAAGCTCTCGAGCCGCTCGGGCATCGTCAGCTCCACGGTTGCCGTCCCAAACTCGCTCGGGCCCGCTGAACTCCTGCTTCATTACGGTACGCAGGAACAACGCGATCACTATTTGCCGCGGCTTGCACGCGGTGAAGAAATTCCATGCTTTGCGCTCACCGGCCCGCGCGCCGGCTCCGATGCGGCGTCGATTCCCGATACAGGCATCGTCTGCAAGGGCACCTACGAAGGGCGCGAAGTCGTCGGGCTGAGGCTCAATTTCTCCAAGCGCTACATCACGCTCGCGCCCATCGCGACTGTCATTGGCTTGGCGTTCAAGCTGCAGGATCCCGAGCGCCTGCTCGGCGGCGATCGCACCGACTACGGCATTACTTGCGCCTTGATTCCACGCGACACTGCCGGCGTGACAATCGGTCGGCGTCATTTCCCATTGAACGTGCCGTTCCAGAACGGGCCGATCCAGGGCAAGGATGTGTTCGTACCGCTCGATTTCATCATCGGCGGACCGGAGATGGCCGGCCAAGGTTGGCGCATGTTGGTTGAGCAATTGTCCGTGGGCCGCTGCATTTCATTGCCGTCGAGCGCCGTCGGCGCCGGCAAAGCGGCCGTCTTTGCAACTGGCGCCTATGCGCGGATTCGCCGGCAGTTCAATACCGCGGTCGGAAATTTCGAAGGCGTTGCAGAAGTGCTCGCACGCATGACAGGCACCGCGTACATCATGGATGCGGCGCGCTCAGTCACGGCAGGCGCAATCGACGGCGGCGAACGACCGTCCGTGCCATCGGCAATGTTGAAATACAACTTGACCGAAATGGCCCGTCAGATCGCGAACGATGCGATGGACATCCATGGCGGCAAGGGTATTTGCCTGGGACCGAAGAATTATCTCGGCCGCGGCTATCAGCTGGTGCCGGTCGCGATCACGGTGGAAGGCGCAAACCTGCTGACGCGCAGTTTGATGATCTTCGGCCAAGGCGCGATTCGCTGTCACCCCTTCGTGTTGCGCGAGATGAATGCAGCACGCGACAAGGACAAACGCAAAGGCGTGAAGGATTTCGATGAAGCCTTGTTCGGCCACGTCGGTTTCACGATCAGCAATGCAGTGCGCTCGCTGGTGATGTCATTGACGTTGGCGCGTTTCTCACGAGTTCCGGAAACCGGACCGACGCAACGCTACTTCCAGCACATCAATCGCTTCAGCGCGTCGTTCGCTTTCGCAACGGATGTCGCAATGCTGACGCTCGGCGGTTATCTCAAGAAAAAGGAATCGTTATCGGCGCGCCTGGGCGATGTGCTCTCGTGCATGTATCTCGCCTCGATGGTGCTCAAGCACTACGACGATCGAGGCCAGCCGGAGGAAGATTTGCCGCTCGTGGAATGGGCGTGTCGCACCCTGCTCTATAAAGCGCAGGAACAATTGCACAGCTTCTTGCGCAACTTCCCCAATCGCTTCCTTGCGGGAGTGATGCGTCTGTTCATTTTCCCGCGCGGACAGACCTATCACGCACCGAGCGATCCGCTCGCCCACTCGGTCGCGGACGCGGTATTGCGGCCCAGCGCGACACGCGACCGTTTGACCGACGGCATCTATCGCACGGTCGAACCGAACAGCGCGCTTGGCATGTTGAACGAAGCCATGGCGCTCGCTGAAACTGCGGAGAGTTACGAAAAGCGCGTGCGTGTCGAAGGCGTGAAGACCGGCAAGATCACCGCGCTCGATCTGCCCGGGCAAATCCAACAGGCGTTGGAGCAAGGCATCCTCTCGGAAACTGAAGCCGCGTTCCTGCGCGACTACGACCGCCGCGTCATGGAGCTGATCCACGTCGATGACTTCACGACCGAAGAAATGGCGGCTGGGCAAGCAGAGGGCGACGGCCCGCGAGCGACGGGACACCGCGAGAACGCTAACAGGCCACAGGCAACAAGCGACAGCCAGAAGGATTCCGCTCTGACGCAGGAGAGTTCAATGTGAGGCCTCTGGGGCTTGCTGATCAGAGGCGCATGCGCACCGTGGCTGCTGCTTTTGTCAGCAGCCCTTGCGTCGCAAGCTGCACGACGGCATGAATCATCCTCTCGCTGTAGCCTGTAGCCTGTAGCCTGTATCCCTTCTGTCCGTACCCCGTAGCTCGTTACCCGTATCCCCTTCCCATGTCCCGCTGCATTCTCCACGTCGACATGGACGCCTTCTATGC
>CAZIXV010000116.1:0-11330 GCA_964543105.1 uncultured Steroidobacteraceae bacterium | reverse complement strand
TCGCCAGCTAGCCAGCGAGTCGGCTAGTCAGCTAGCTAGCCGGCTAGCCAGAGCCCCCTCCCTAACCCTCCCCCGCTCCGCAGGGGAGGGGACAAGAAGTCGTAGCAAGATGCGTTTCTGGCCAGCGGGCTAGCGGGCTAGCGAGCCCTGCGCGCAGGGGGAGCGGCATCACCACCAAGTCCCATACAGCGCGACCAAAATCAAAATCACGCCGACGCTTGCGACATTGAAAACCGTCGATGTCGAGTAGCTGACGCCTTGCAGGCTGATCGTGTTCTTGGCTCGCTGTTCGGGCTTCAGTACGGAGACGAGCATTGCTGCTGCGAGCGACAGCAGGAACACGACGCCGACGCGGTGCATGAAGGGAAACTCGGGCCAAGCGAGTTTGAATAGCAGCGACAACACCGCAGAACCGATTGCGGCCGTCATCGCGCTCGCGGTCGTTGCGCGTTTCCAGAACATGCCGAGCATGAAGATCACGACAATGCCCGGCGTGAAGAAGCCGGTGAATTCTTGAATGTATTGGAAGGCTTGATCGAAGTTGCCGAGTAAGGGTTTGGCCGCGACGATGGCGAGCAACACAGAGACGGAAGCAGTGATACGGCCGACGGCGACCAGGTGTGTCTCGGAGGCGCCTTTGGTCATGTGCTTGTAGATATCGAGCGTGAAGATCGTCGCGATGCTGTTGATCTTCGAGGCAAGCGAGGCAACGATTGCCGCCACGAGCGCGGCGAACACCAAGCCCATCGCACCCGGCGGCAACAACGTCATCATGCGCGGGTACGCTTCGTCGGGTCGCTGCAAATCCGGCGCGAGTACGAGCGCTGCCAAGCCGGGGAGCACCACGATCACCGGCATCAGTAACTTCAGGTAGGCCGCAAACGCGATGCCTGCTTGCGCCTCGCGCAGATCCTTCGCCGCGAGCGCGCGTTGGATGATGTATTGATTAAAGCCCCAGTACGACAGATTCATGATCCACAGTCCGCCGATGAGCACCGACAGACCCGGCAGCAATTCGTAGTACGGATCGCCCGGCGTCAGGATCATGTCGAACTTCTCGGGGAAGCGTTCGAGCAGGATGCCAAAACCTGCGACGACGCCTGCGCCGCCTGAGATTCGATCGAGTGAAATGAAAGCGATCGCAAGTCCGCCGGCGACGAGCAACGTGACCTGCACGATGTCCGTGAGTGCCACCGCTTTGAGACCGCCGTATAGCTGATACGCAAGCGCAAATGCGCCGATCGCGACCAGGGCAACCATCTGGTCCATCCCCGTCACCGCGTTCACGGCAATCGAGCCCAGCCAGAGAATCGAGGCGAGATTCACGAAGATGTACACGCCGAGCCAGAACACGGCCATCAATGTGCGCACGCTCGGTCCGTAACGTTCATCGAGAAACTGCGGCATGGTGTAAATGCCGTTCTTCAAGAAGACGGGGAGGAAATACTTGCCGACGATCAGCAGCGTGAGCGCCGCCATCCATTCATAGGACGCGATCGCCAGGCCAATCGCAAAACCCGAACCCGACATACCGATGATCTGTTCGGCCGAAATATTCGCTGCGATGAGCGATGCGCCGATCGCCCACCACGGCAGCGACTTGCCGGCGAGAAAATAATCGGTGGTGTCTTTTTTCTCGCCCGGTTTTTCGCGCGAAACCCACTGCGCCAACGCGAAAATGCCGATTGCATACGCAACCAGCATGGCGATATCGATCGTAGCCAGGCCCATGAATCCCTCCCCGTGCTCGTGGTCGTTATGTTGTTTTGGTCGTGCTGCGGTAGCTGTCGATGAGTGCAGTCGCGCGTTCTCCCACGCGCTGCGGTGTATCGCCTGGTTTATAGAGTTCGCCACCGACGGCGACGCCGCTCGCGCCAGCGGCGAACCATTGCGCGAGATTGGCGGCATTCACGCCGCCCACTGCGAACAAACGCGCTTCACGCGGTAACACCTCGCGCAGTGCGCGCAGATGGGCTGGGCCATACGTCCCCGCGGGGAATAGCTTCAGCGCCTGTGCGCCAGCGCGCAGTGCTTGAAAGGCTTCGGTTGCGGTGGCAATGCCCGGGATAATCGTGAGGCCGAGCGCGACAGCGTGTTCGATGACTGCCGCATCAGTGTTCGGCGTGACGATGAGTCGGGCACCGGTGCGATGCACGGCGCTGACGTCTTGCGTTTCGAGGACGGTGCCGGCGCCGCACAAGCAATGCTCGCCGAACGCGGCTTGCAATTTCGCGATGCTTTGCAATGGCTCCGGAGAATTGAGCGGCACTTCGATGGCGCGAATGCCCGCACCTGCGAGCGCGGCCGCAATGGGCACGATCTCATCGGGCTGCACGCCGCGCAGGATCGCGATGATTGGCGCAGCATCTTCAGGAAAATAAAAACTCATGGCGATCGCGGAGCGAGTGCGCGCAATCCGGCGAGCGCGCACGCATCGCCATCGAGTGTATGGGCTTCGATCCCGCGCGCACCGAGCGCTTGCGCGTAACGCCGCGTCAATGCGTTATCACCGATGAGCACAACCTCGCCGGGGTTTTGCCAGCTCAACGCGCCATCGATGTCAGCGCCAATCAATAGACCCGACAACCAGCCGCGAGCCTGTGCTGCCGATACGCCATCGACTAACTGGCGGCTGCGCACTTGAAACAACGCATGCGATAGCGTCGTGGTACGAGTCGTACACGCCTCGTTGAACGCTGCTTCATCGAATGCTGCGGAGCGCTCTGCATCCACGGCTAGCAGCGAGCTATGTGAATTCAAGAGCGCAAACAACTCACCGGTCAATGCGGTTTGAAAGCGCATGACTCGTCCATCTCGTAGTTCCGCCCACTTGGTATGCGTGCCCGGAAGGGCAAGCACATGCGGGCCGCGCGCCAACGCATCATTCACCGCCATTGCGCCGAGGAGCTGCGTTTCCTCACCGCGCATCACATCAGGCGCGCCATTTGGGGCGAGGCACGACAGTCCAGGGACGAGGGCAATCCGCAGATCGCGATGCGAGAAGTGATGCAGCGCGCCGCGCAGATCATCGAGCGCCGCCGGGCAGCGCACATACGACGTTTCAACCCAACCATTGCGCGAACCGACCATGCCGCTGAGATAAGCCTGCGTGATGCGATGCTGCTCGATCCAATCCGTGGTCAGCACCGTGAATTCCTCGGCCGCCGAGCGCCGAAGGCTACGCACGCCATCGCCAGCGCGCTGTTCGAGAACGCCGTTTTCATCGCAGAGGAACAAGCGCAAACGCGTCGTGCCCCAATCCCCGGCGATGAACTTTTCCATCACAGCTTCGCGGCGTGTTGCGGCAAGCCGGGAGTATCGATGCGCACCCGAAACAAGCCGCCGGCCTGTGGCTGCGCGTTACGCTCAGCATCGCTCAATCCCACCCAGGCAGTCGTGATGTAGAGCGTTCGCAAATCGTCATCACTGAAGGCGGCCTTGGTGACGTTGGCGCACGGCAGCTCGATGCGTTCGATTACTTCGCCTTGCGGGCTCAAGCGCGCCATGCCCCAGCCGCCAAACAGACCGAGCCAGATGCAGCCTTCTTGATCGACGATGGGTCCATCCGGATACGCGCCCTGTAGTTCGATGCGAGCGAACAGCCGCTTGTTCGAAAGCGAGCCGTCGTCTGCGACATCGAATGCGTAAATTTTCTGTTGGGCGGTGTCGACGTGATACAGCGTTTTGCCGTCCGGACTCATCGCCGGGCCGTTGGTCACGCGATAGCCCGAGTCGCTCGCGATGCATTCGCCGTCACTGAAGCGATACAGCACGCCTGAATCGGCGGTTTCCGGATCGTGCATCGAGCCAAACCACAAGCGGCCTGCGGCATCGACGAAGCCATCGTTCAGGCGATTATCCAGGTGCGGCGGCTCGACTTGTTTGATGAGCGTGAATTCGCCGCTGCGTGGGTCGAAGCGATGCAAGCCGGTCTTCAGTCCCGTGACGAACCCGCCGCCGACGATGGGTAGGATGAATCCCGGCTCGGCGGGCGCGTCCCAGCTGCGACCCTGATTCGTGTTCGCATCGAAGCGATGAATCTTCTTGCCTTTGATATCGACGGACCACAGCGCGCGTTCCGCCGCCGACCACATGGGTCCTTCACCCAGACAAGCCCCGATGGGCCAAACGCAAGTGACTTCTTTCATGCTGATCGACTCGCTTTGAGAATGACGCGCACAATGAAACCACACGTTCGCAAATGAGGACGAGTGTTCAGCGCCAGCCGGCGTCGATCCAATAGGAATGTCCCGTACACATCCGCCCGTCAGCGGAGGCGAGAAACAGCACGAGCGCTGCAACATGTTCAGGCAACAACCGCTCTTGCAGGCATTGTTGCTTGACGATTTCGGCTTCGCCTTCCGTCGTGTACCACTGCGCTTGCCGCGGTGTACGCACGCTGCCCGGCACGACGCACGTCACGCGAATGCCATCGCCGCCGAGCTCGCGTGCAAGCCCGCGTGTCATGCCTTCGATGCCGGCTTTCGCGGTTTCGTAGAGAACGAGGTCGGCTAACCCTAAATGCCAGGAGATCGAGCCGAAATTGATGATTGCGCCACCGCCGCGCGTTTTCATGCCCGGCGCGACGGCTTTCGAACAAAACAACAGATGCCGCAGATTCACGGCCATTCGTTCGTCCCAGTATTCCGGTGTGATGCTCGCAAGCATGTGGCGATCGTCATTGGCCGCGTTGTTCACGAGCACATCGATCGATCCGATCTCCGCAAGACAACGCTCGACTGCCCGCAGGTCCGTGAGATCGCAATGCTTGAAAACGGGCGGAATCGGCGCGCCGTCGAGTTGCGCCGCCAGTCGCGTGGAGGCTTCTACCGCAATGTCGATGAAGAACACTTCGGCGCCTTGCCGTGCGAACGCCTCGACGATGGAGGCGCCGATGCCCGAGCCGCCGCCGGTGACGATGACGCGCTTGTGTTTCAGGCTCGGATAGATGGCGGTGTTCATACGTGTAATCGTGAGTGAGGAGCGTGACTATGCGAGCAGGCCACGTTCGGCGAGATTGCGCATGAGCTGCGAGACGCCGAAGGTCCAGGGCGGTGCCTGCTCGCAATGCACGACGAGATTGTCGAGCGTGCCGAGGCTCGGCGTTGCGATGCGCACGCGATCATGCGGTTTGTGTGTGAAGCCGCGCCCCGGCGCATCGCGATCTTGAACGGGCGCGAACATGGTGCCGAGAAACAGCGCAAAGCCATCCGGATATTGATGGTGCGCGCCGATGGTCTGACGCACGAGATCGGCTGGGTCGCGGCTGATGGAACCCATCGAACTTTCGCCGCGCAGTTGGAAGCCATCTGCGCCTTCGATGTCGAGTGTCAGGACTGCCTCGCGCACAGTATCGAGAGTGAAAGCGGCATCGAACAAACGCACGAACGGCCCGATGGCGCATGAGGCGTTGTTGTCTTTCGCTTTGGTGAGCAGCAGCGCGGAGCGGCCTTCGAAGTCGCGCAAGTTGACGTCATTACCCAATGCAGCGCCGCGGATGCGACCGTCGCCATCGCACACGAGCACGATTTCCGGCTCTGGATTATTCCAAGCACTGTCGGCGCGAATCCCGATGTGCGCGCCCCAACCGACGGCGGACAAGATCGGCGCCTTGGTGAAAATTTCCGCATCGGGCCCGATCGCGACTTCCAGGTACTGCGACCACAAGCCATCACTGATCAGTGCATCCTTCAAGCGTGCCGCTTGCGGCGAGCCGGGTTGAACGCTGCGCAAATCGCCGCCCATGCGCGCCGATAACGCATCGCGTATCGCTTGCGCTCGTTCGGCATCGCCGCGCGCACGTTCTTCGATGACGCGCTCGAGCGTGGACACCGCGAACGTCACGCCTGCGGCTTTGATGCACTGCAGATCGATCGGGGCGAGGAGGGTGGCGGGTGCGCGCGTCGCATCCCACACGGCGCTGGGCGATAACTCAGTAACACTGCCCAAATCGCGCCCGCGCGGCAGCGTTTGCGCATCGGTAAAACGATTCAACAGCTCGGCGATGGTGGGTGCGATGCGAGAGAGGTCTTCGATGCGGCCGTTGCGCAGCGCGATGAGCGTGGGTCCTTCACCGGTATCAATACGTCCGAGCAGCGTGGCTTGCTGCCAGTCGGCCGGTAAGAACGATTCGATCCCCATGCGCAGTCCCGCAGCGGCGTGCCAGTTGGTACCGCTAACATTCGCGGTATGCGCGTGAAGTGTCAAGCGGCATGCGCAGCCAGTCAGCCGCGTGGAACCCGTCCGGAGGATTCGCGCACGATCAAGGTATGCGGATGCATGAGCTGGCGCGGCTGGCCGACGCCATTGCGTTTGCGACGAATTTCCTCGAGCACCAGATCGATCGCGACCCGCGCCATCGCGGCGACCGGTTGATGAATCGTCGTCAAGGCGGGCCAGACGGTCGAGGCGATCGGCGTGTCATCGAAACCGACGATCGATAAGTCTTCGGGCACATTCATGCCGATGCGGTGCGCGAGGGAGGCGGTGGCAGCCGCCATGTCGTCGTTCGCGGCGAAGATGGCCGTCGGCCGCAACTCATCGTTCGCGAGCAATTTTTCAGCTGCTTCGAGTCCCGAGCGGTACGTGAAGTAGCCTTGGTCGACCTGCACGTCGCTACGATCGATGCCCGCTTCGGCAAGTGCTTGCAAAAAGCCAGTCAGGCGCTGCTCGCTGACGGTTTGATTCGGATGCCCTTTGATGAAACCGAAGCGGCGATGGCCGAGTGACAGCAGATGTTCGGTGAGTTCTTTCGCAGCCGCTTCGTTGTCGATGCGAATCGTCGCCATGTCTTCGCTCGCATGTCCGGGTGCGACCGCGACGGCGGCAGTGCCGGCGCTACGGATCTTCGTCAGCACTTGCGTCGATTCGCACAATGGCGGGGGCAGGATCAAGCCATCGACTCCGGCTTTCATCAATTTGTTGAGCGTCGCGCCGGTCAATTCGCTCTCGGGGCATTTCTCGACGAGCACTTGCACACCGGTGCGGCTGCTTTCATCGAGCGTGCCGATCAAGAACTCGCTCATGTAGCCCGTCGATGGATTGTCGTAGAGCAGGCCGATGCGATACGGATCGGAACCGGCGAGACTGCGCGCGGCAATGCTCGGCGAGTAATTCAGTTCGGCGATCGCCGCTTGCACGAGATCGCGTGTCTCCTGACGAACATTGCCTTCTTCGTTGATGACGCGCGAAACGGTCATCGGCGATACGCCAGCGCGTGCGGCGACATCGCGAATCGTGGCGTTTTGAATGGCGCGTCGCCGCGGCCGCACGAGGGCCTTCTTCTTTCGGGGCACGGAAAATGCTCGCGCTGAATTTGTGGGCGGGAAGGGTATGCCAGCGCTATGGCTGGCGCCAGCCAGCCATAGCGCCAGTCAGCTAGCCAGAGAATGGCGGCGTTACCCGAATCTCGTTCTTGCTAGCCGGCTAGCTTGCTCGTCGCCAGCTGACCAAGTTGACTCTTTCGCCGTCTCCAGGCAGATTCGCGGCAAAATGTGACCGGTAACATACAGGCACACGCCGAGGGGGGATCGATGGTTCGCGTAGGCGCGGCAGTTCGAGTCATTGCGTTGTGCTGCATGACGAGTGCGTTTGCCGCGGAGCCGGAGCTGCCTCGTATTGAAAGCCAGAACAGTCAGCACGCATTGATCGTTGATGGCGCGCCGTACGCCATCCTCGGTGCGCAAGTGAACAACTCGAGCGCTTGGCCTGCAGCGCTGCCGAAGGTGTGGCCGGCGGTCGCACAGCTGCACGCGAACACTGTCTTCGTGCCGATTGCGTGGGAGCAGATCGAGCCCAAGGAAGGGCACTTCGACTTTTCTTTCCTCGAAACGCTTATCCGGCAAGCGCGCGCACACGATGTGCGGCTTGGGCTGTTGTGGTTCGCGACCTGGAAGAACAACGGTCCGAACTATGCGCCGGCGTGGGTGAAGCTCGATAACCAGCGCTTTCCGCGCGCCATCACGGCGCAGGGCGAGACGTTGAACTCGCTCTCACCGCATGCGTCGACGACACTCGAGGCGGATCGCAAAGCGTTCGTCCGTTTGCTGCGACATCTGCGCGAATTCGATCGCCAACGCACCGTGATCCTCGTGCAGGTGCAGAACGAACCGGGCACCTATGGCAGCGTGCGTGACTACTCGCGCGCTGCCGAGCAAGCCTTTCAAAGTGAAGTGCCGCAGGCATTGCGGCGTAAGCTCGGCGTCCGCGCGGGCACGTGGTCGCAAGTCTTTGGTGCGGATGCCGAAGAGTTTTTTCACGCCTGGTCGGTCGCGAGTTACATCGGCGCAATCGCCGCCGCAGGCAAACGCGAATACGCATTGCCGATGTATGTGAACGCTGCGCTACGTGATCCATTTGAGCCGGGCAAGCCGGGCGGTTACGCAAGCGGCGGTCCCACCGACAATGTCATGCAGATCTATCAAGCCGCAGCGCCGGCGATCGATTTCACCGCACCCGATATCTATCTGCGCGAATCCAAAAAAGTGGAGCGCGTGCTCGATCTGTATCAGCGCTTCGATAATCCGCTGTTCGTCGCGGAGATCGGCAATGACAAAGCGTACGCACGTTACTTCTTTGCAACGTTCGGCAGGGGTGGCATCGGATTCACGCCGTTCGGGATCGATTTCACCGGCTATTCCAATTATCCGCTCGGCGCGAAGCGCACGGATGCGCAGGCGCTGGAACCGTTCGCAGCAAATTTTCGACTGCTGGCTCCGTGGTCGCGCGTATGGGCACGCTTGGCTCACGAAGGCAAAGTACGCGGTGTGGCTCAACCGGACGACAACGCAGCACAGCGCATTGAGCTCGGTCGCTTTCATGCGACGGTTTCATGGAACGAATGGCAATTCGGCATGAAGCAGTGGACGCACGCTTTCGGCGAACCGGAAGGCCGCGAAATTCCTGATGGTGGAGTGTTGCTTGCGCAGCTTGCGCCAGATGAGTTTTTGTTGACGGGCCGGCATGCGCGCGTGTCGTTTGGTCTTGCAAATGAGGACGATGCGCTCGGTTTCATTTTCGAGCGCGTGGAAGAGGGCCATTTCGATGCGGACGGTGAATGGGTGTTCGAGCGGGTGTGGAACGGCGATCAGACAGACTATGGTTTGAACTTCACGACGCTGCCGCAGCTGTTGAAGGTGAAGGTGGCGAGTTATTGATTTTTGAGTAGCAATCGTTGTCGATGTGCCCCCTCCCCAACCCTCCCCCGCTATCGCAGGGGAGGGGGCTGGAAGCACGAGTCTGACCCCCACCCCCGCTATCGCAGGAGAGGGGGCCGGAAGCACGAGTCTGACTCCTTCCCCGCTATCGCAGGGGAGTGGCCGGAATCACGCGTCTTACTCCCTCCCCTGCGAAGCGGGGGAGGGCGGGGGAGGGGGCAACTCCGCAACACAGCAACGACTAAATTTTTTCGTTGGATCGAGGTGATGATGAAGCGACGCGCAGCAGCGCTGATTTGCGCAGTGGGTTTGATGGCGGCGGGATGCAGCGATGAAGACGCGCAGCGCGTCGAACGCGACGCCGATGGCGTCATCGTGACCCCGAAATCCGGACCCGCGAAACAAGTGCGCGTGGATGTGCTCTCCGATCGCATCGTGCGCGTCAGCGCCGTGCCGACCGAGGGTTTCGAGATTCCACCAAGTCTCATGGTCGAGCCGCTACTCACCGCCGCCGCCATGATCAATATCGAAACAACCGATGGCGTTGCGCGCGTACGCACGCCCGAGCTGATCGTCGAAGTATCGATCGAGAACGGTCTCGTCACCTTCAAAGAACTCGACGGCACGCCCATCTTGAGCGAAAGCAAGCGCGGCGAGTTCACACCCGTCTCGATCGACGGCCAGGACTTCTACGCGGTTCACCAGCAGTTCAATCCCGGCACTGACGAAGGCTTCTACGGCCTCGGACAACATCAGAACGCGCAGATGAACTACAACGGCGAGGACGTTGAACTCGCGCAGCACAACATGGATATCGCGGTGCCGTTCGTGCTCTCGAGCAAGGGCTACGGTGTGTTGTGGGACAACTCGTCCGTCACACGCTTTGGCAATCCGCGCGCGTATGGGCTCGCATCGCGCGATTTGAAAATCACCGATGCCGAAGGCAATCCAGGCGGATTCACGGCGACCTATTCGATCAAGGGACAAGAAAAGCTCAAGCGCGTCGAGCCCGACATCAACTACCAATTCATTCGCGACATGCCGAAGTGGCCGAAGGAATTGCTCTCGGAGCGTTTCTCGAATTCCACCGGCATGAACACGATCGCGCCGGACCAGACCGTCACCTGGGAAGGTCACATCGAATCGAGCAAGACCGGCACCCACAAGTTTCAGCTCTACGCGAGCAATTACTTCAAGCTGTATGCGAACGATGAGTTGATCGTCGATGGCTGGCGCCAGAACTGGAATCCCTGGTATCACAACTTCGAGCTGCCACTCACGGCAGACACGCCGGTCGCCATTCGAGTCGAATGGATTCCCGACGACGGTTACATCGCTTTGCTGCACAACGATCCGCTGCCGGCGCCCGATCGGCATTCGCTGTGGCTGTCCTCTGAGGTGGCGAAAGCGATCGACTACTACTTCGTCAAAGGTGATGACGCCGATGGCGTGATCGCCGGTTACCGCGCACTCACGGGGCGTTCGGTGATGTTGCCCCGCTGGGCATACGGGTTCTGGCAAAGCCGGCAGCGCTATCACACCCAAGAGGAGGTGTTGCAGGTTGC
This sequence comes from uncultured Steroidobacteraceae bacterium, assembly GCA_964543105.1. Taxonomy (GTDB): domain Bacteria; phylum Pseudomonadota; class Gammaproteobacteria; order Steroidobacterales; family Steroidobacteraceae; genus Steroidobacter. Next base: position 610 of record CAZIXV010000116.1, on the reverse strand, counting down.
GCGCGAGTACCGCAAGCGCGGGTTGCCGCTCGATGCGATCGTGCAGGATTGGTTTTATTGGCCCGAGGATTCCTGGGGTTCGCATGAGTTCGATGAAACGCGCTTCCCCGACCCGAAGGCGCTCGTCGACCAACTGCATGAAGACAATGTGCGCTTCATGATCTCCGTGTGGGCGAAGTTCTATCCCACCACGGATCACTACAAGGAACTCGATGCCAAGGGCTTCATGTATCGCAAGAATGTCGAATTGGGCGTCAAGGACTGGGTTGGTCCCGGGTATTTGAACTCGCACTTCGATCCCTATTCGCGAGAAGCGCGCGACATGTTCTGGCGCCAGATCGAAACCAAGCTCAAGCCGATCGGCGTCGATGGCTGGTGGCTCGACAACACCGAGCCGGACATTCATTCGAATCTGGATCGCGAATCGTTGTTCGAGCGCATGGGTCCGACGGCGCTCGGTCCAGCGGCGCAATACGTGAACACGTATGCATTGAAGGTGGCGCAATCCGTGTACGAGGGCGAGCGCAACAGCGCGACCCCCGACAAGCGCGTCTACATCCTTACGCGCTCGGGCACAGCAGGCATTCAGCGCTACGCGGCCTCGACGTGG
>CAZIXV010000115.1:0-11381 GCA_964543105.1 uncultured Steroidobacteraceae bacterium | reverse complement strand
CGCGACCGGCCATCGCGTGCGCGCGATGCCGATTAGTAAGGAAGGGTTTACCGTCTGATGGGGACCCGTCAGACAGGTTGACTGTTGACGGTTGACAGACAGACAAGAGATGCGAGCGTGTGAACGTGTAGTTTGTGCGGAGCTACACGTTCACGCGCGCGCAGCGCGCTCTGCCCGTCAACTGCTAACCGTCAACCGTCAACTGATCTCAATCAGGCGCCATGCTGCCGCGTGGCGCGCCGGGCGGTGGGCCGTTCGGTAGCGTCTGCGCCTTTACGAGAGATGGCTTCTCCGCGAACACCGCGGCTTGGTCGTTCGCTTCGGTGTAGCTCGGCCAGGTGAAGCCGTCGGCACAGTTCAATGACCTCGCATCGAGCGGTGCTTTCGCGAAGGCGACCCAGCAGGAATTCATGCGCTGTGCGACCTTTCGATCGGTGTCGTTGACGCGTGGGTCGCGTGAACTCGAATACTTCCAGGTATCGAAGACGTAGACGATCTCGGCCGAGTGCGGTGCGCCTTGTGGCTGCTCACTCTTGCGCCATTGCGGCACGTACGCGAACTGATACAGAAAGGCAGGCGCTTTCGCGCTCATCAATGTGGCGACGCGGCGTGCGCCATCGAAGCCACCTTCGCCATTGTTCGAGCCGATGAACAACGGCACATAAGTTGCCGAGCCATCGGCGAACGCATCCACTGTCGCCTTGGTTCGAAACCGCCCGTCGATCGGGCTTGCGAACATGCGCGCGGTTTCGCGATCGCCTGCGAGCTTCTCCGCCGGAATCGCTCGCAACTGCTCCATCGTCGCATCCGCACCGGGTAGACCAAGCTTCGTTGCGAGTTCAATGCCGCGTTTTTCGGCGTCTGCCATCGAGGTCGGCGGGCGCAGGCTGGCGCCCGACTGCACGCCGGCTTTCGCAAACAGACCCTTGGCGCTCGGCGTGGATAGCAGGCTCATGACCATGCCGCCGCCGGCGGATTGTCCGAACACCGTGACGTTCTGCGGATCGCCGCCGAACTGTGCGATGTTGCGCTTCACCCATTGCAGCGCTGCCACCGCATCCATCAAGCCGTAGTTCGCGAGCCACTCATCCTGCGGCGCCGTTTTGGTCAGCGCGGGATGCGCGAAATAACCGATCGAACCGAGACGGTAGTTGACGGTGACGGTGACGACGCCTTGCTTCGCGAACGACTCACCGTTGTAACCGCCGAGATGCCCACCGCCGAGAAACGACGCGCCGCCGTGCAACCACACCATGACCGGCGCCTGTTTCGCGTCCGCAGGCCCGAATACGTTCAGATACAAGCAATCTTCCGAGGTCTTGCCCCAAACGCCGCCGCCATTGGGCGTTTTACCGTCGGGGTTCGTCGGCTGCACGCAGGGCGACTGATACTGCGTCGCATCGCGCGTCCCCGCCCATTTGTCCGGCACCTGCGGCGGCGCCCAGCGCAACTTGCCGAGCGGCGCTTTCGCATAGGGCACGCCCTTGAAGGAATTGACGCCCGCGACGGATTCGCCTGCGAGCGCGCCGGAATCGATCGTGACTTTCGCAGGACTATCCGCAAGCGCGCCGGCGCCGAACAGCGCTGCGACCACCACGGCCATGCTTTGCATAGGTTTCATGTATCCCCCTTGGCTGTTTTTCGCTCGTCGTGAGCGTCGAGTTGGAGCGCACGGAGTATGCAGACAGGCAAGCGCAGCCCGTGATGATCTTGGCAACGCTTGACACTTCATCGGTCTCTAGCTGCAGCGCACACATGCGCTTTCACTACCGCACAGCGGGATCCAACAAACCTTTGCAATCACTGACACTGCGTAGCCTGGACAGTCTCTAGGCCACACGGCCAGACTCGCGGGCACCTTTTTCGCGGAGTGCAAGCATGCGTTCGCCCGGCCAGTTCTCTCGATTCGCAACCATCCTGGCAGCCTTGTCGGCCGCCAGCACTGCACTCGCGCTCAACCCGGGCGAGACCGTCGACAACTTCCGCCTCATCGACCACAAAGACGCCGCACAGGAGCTGTACTACCGCTCCGACATGAAGGCCGTCGTGCTGCTCACGCACATGAACGGCTGTCCTGCCGTCAAAAACGCTGCAGCGACCCTCGAATCGCTACGCGCGAAATATCCCAACGTCGAATTCCTCATGCTGAATTCGAACCTCGGTCAGACGCGGGAATCGATTCGGGCGGATGCCAAGCAGCTGGCGCTCGATGCGCCGATCATGATCGATGACACCCAACTGATCGGCGAGTCGCTCGGCGTCAAGGCCAATGGCGAGGCATTCGTCATTGCCTCACAAGAGGGCTTCAAGCTCGCCTACCGTGGCGCCGCCAGCGGCGTCGCCGCTGCGCTCGACGCACTCACGGCCGACCGCCCGGTCGCCCAGGCGATGACGGCCGCCAATGGCTGCGCCGCCTCCTTCCCCGAAGCCGCCAAGCGTGCGGCGCACGCACAGATCTCTTATGAGAAGACGATCGTGCCGATCCTCGAAGACAAGTGCGTCGCTTGCCATCGCGAAGGAGGTATCGGCCCGTGGGCCATGTCGAGCTACGAGATGATTCGCGGCTTCAGCCCGATGATTCGCGAAACCGTGCGTACCAAACGCATGCCACCTTGGCATGTCGACCCTCACTACGGGATGTGGAGCAACGATCGCGGCCTGACCCAGGAAGAAGCCAAGACGTTGGTTCATTGGATCGAAGCGGGCTCACCGCGTGGCACGGGTGAGGATCCGCTCAAGGTGACGAGAAAGGAATGGCCGCAATGGGCGCTCGGTGAGCCTGATCTCATCGTTGAAACACCCGCGTTCACGACGCCTGCGACGGGGACGATTCCGTATCAGAACGTCACAGTGAAAAACCCGCTGAACGAAGATCGCTGGATCCGCGCGATCGATTACCTCCCCGGTCAACGCGCCGTGCTGCACCATGTCATCGCGACCGTGGGTGGCGAGCGTCGCGGCGCGACAGCGCTGTACAACTACGTTCCCGGCGCCGAGCCGCTGCAAATGCCCGAAGGCAACGGCATCTTGCTCAAAGCGAACTCCACCTTTCATTTCCAAATGCACTACACGACGAACGGCCAGGAGCTCACCGACGTCACGCAATTCGGTTTGTACTTCATGGATGAGCCGCCGAAGCACCACTTCCGCAGCATGGTGCTGGCGAATCCGCGCTTGAAGATTCCGGCGAATACGAAGTTTCATCCCGAGCAAGCGGTGAACACCTTCAAGCAAGACTCGGTGATCTACAGCTTGCATCCGCATGCGCACTTCCGCGGCAAGTCCGCGCAATTCATCGCGCAGTATCCGGACGGTCGCGAAGAACTGCTGATCAACATCCCGAACTACGACTTCAACTGGCAGGGCACTTACGATCTGGCCGAGCCCAAGACGGTGCCGGCTGGCACCAAGATGGTGTACATCCAGACGTTCGATAATTCGGTGCAGAACAAGGCCAACCCGGACCCGAATGTCACCGTCACCTGGGGTGAACAGACGTGGGAGGAAATGGTGTTCGGCGTGGTGCGCTATCGACAGGTCAACGAAAGCGGCATCGAAGATCGACCGACCGGACCCTCGCAACAAGAACTGTTCGAAGGTCGCCCCGTTCAGAGTTCGAATTTGACGCGTTGATGCGGGCGCGGCTCGAGTGGGTCGGAATGTATTCCGACCCACACATCCGGCCCTAGCCTGCCTGTGCGGCCAGGAACGCGGGGATGTGTCGTTCCCATCCCAGCATCATCAAGTGAATGCCTTGGCAGTGCGGCTTGATCTCGCGCACGATTCGCGCGGTCATCTCGATGCTCACGCGCAGCTCTGCAGCTGCATCTCCCGCCACAGCGTCCAGTTCATCGATCAGCTGTTGCGGCACCTTCACCCCGGGCAAATTGGCATTCATCCAATGCGCCATTTTCGCGGACTTGAGGGGAATGATACCGGCGATCAATGCGATGCCTTCTAACTGCAGCGCCGCCTTGAAACGCACGAGCGCTTGCGCATCGTAAATCGCTTGGGTTTGAAAGAACTGCGCACCGGCGGCGATTTTGTTCTTCGTGTTCTCAACCTCTGCATCGAAATTGGTCGCCCCTGGATTGGCGGTGGCGCCAACGAACAAGCGGGTGGAGCCGCTCAAGTCGTTGCCCGCAAGATCGCGGCCGAGATTGAGCTCATGCGCAGCCGTGAGCATTTCGAGCGTGGTGAGATCGAACACGGGCTTGGCATCAGGATGATCGCCATGCTGCGGATCATCGCCGCGCATGAACAACACATTGCGCACGCCCAGCACGGCAGCGCCCAAGAGGTCGGATTGCAGCGCGATGCGATTGCGATCGCGTGCGGTGAATTGAACGATCGGTTCGAGTCCGCGCTCGATCAACAAGCGGGCCACGGCGGTCGGTTCGACAGCCAGGCGTGCGCGCGGCGAATCGGTGAGATTGATCCCATCGGCCAGGCCATTCAGCGCATCTGCCTTTGCGAGCAACTCAGACAGATCAGTGCCCTTCGGCGGCGTGAGCTCCGTCGTTACGACGAACCCGCCGCTTGCGATCTTGGCCGCAAGCGCACTCATCGTGCAGGCTCGTTGCATGGATGCAAGGGCGCCCCACCGCGCAATACCCGCACGATGTCCTCCGTGCAGCGGCGCCGTAGTTCCTCGAGCGATGCATCCGATGAAAAGGCAATGTGCGGCGTGACGATGACGTCGTCTCGCTCGACGAGCGCGCGCGGCGGCGATGGTTCGCCTTCGATCACATCCAGTCCAGCGCCGCTCAACGCACCGCCATCGAGGCCGCGCACGAGCGCGTCATTGTCGATGAGCCCACCGCGACTGACGTTGATGATCAACGGTTTGCGCTTGCAGCCAGCGATGAACGTGTCATCGATCATCTTCTGCGTTGCTTGCGTGAGCGGCAGGTGCAGCACGATCGCGTCGGCTTCGAGCTGAATCAACTCCGTCGTGGCGGCAATGACGCCCGGATCGATTTCGGTGCCGATCGTAAAGCGATCGAGCAACGAGGGCGACGTGGCCAGCACGCGCGCGCCGAAGCCTTGCGACAGTTTACGGGCGGTCACTTTGCCAATGCTGCCGTAGCCGATGATGCCGACCGTCATGTTGCGGGTGCGTAGCAAGCGCGCCGATGCGGGATTCCACTCGCCCTGCTTGGCCCGGCGATCGAAATCGACGATTCCGCGCCAATGCGCCAACAGCATGGCGATGACGTGATCGGAAACTTCTTCGGTGCAATAGTCGGGTACGTTCGTCACCCATGCGCCGCGTGCGCTCGCCGCCGGAATCGCAATGTTGTCGAGTCCGACACCGAGTCGGCCGATGACGCGCAGATCGCGCGGCGCTTCGATGGCGCGCGCCGACACCGGCGCCCAGCAGCACATGATCGCGTGCGGTTGATGTTCCGCGACGAAGGCTTCGATGGCCTCGGCCGGCTGCACTTCGATTGGTCCGGCGATGAGTTCGTGACCGGCTGCTTCGCAGATCGCTTGCTCGATCGTCAGTTCAGGCCAGGGATGATCGGTGATGAGAACTTTCACGGTGGTGGCTATGCGCGTCGCTTGAAGGACGAGGTCGTCGCAGACGCGACCCGCTCGGCAGACAGGATCGTGTTGTGCAACAGCATCGTCACGGTCATCTGTCCGACACCGCCAGGGACCGGCGTGATGTACGAGGCCTTTTCTTTGACGCCGTCGAAATCGACATCGCCGACGATGCGGCCATCGGGCAAGCGGTTGTAGCCGACATCGATGACGACCGCACCGGTGCGCACGATTTGCGGCACGATCAGGTTCGGCACGCCCGCGGCGACGACCAGGATGTCTGCGAGCAAAGTGAAATGCCCGAGATCGCGCGTCTTTTTGTGGCAGATGACGACGGTCGCGTCCTGCTGCATCAACATGAGCGCCGTGGGTTTACCGACGATGTTGCTCGCGCCGACGACAACGACATTGCGTCCTTCGACCGGAATGTTCTCGTGTTCGAGGATTTTCTGGACGCCGTACGGCGTACAGGGAGAGAACACGGTGCTGCCGGTGACTAACCCGCCCATGTTGTACAGATGAAAGCCATCGACGTCTTTTTCGACGCTGATGCGCTCGAGCACGCTTGCGACACGGATGTGCGCAGGTAACGGCAATTGCACCAGGATGCCGTGCGTGCCGGGGTCGTCATTCAGGCGATCGATATGCGCGAGCAATTCGGCCTCGCTCGCCGATGACGGCAGTTCGATGAGTTCGGAACGGATGCCGACTTCTTTGCAGCCCTTGATCTTGCCGCTGACGTAACCGCGCGAAGCGGGATTGTCACCGACCAGGATCACGGCGAGTCCAGGCGTCACACCGAAACGCGAGGCCAGCTCATCGACGCGCGCGTGATACTCAGCGCGCAGCTTTTTTGCGATCGCCTTGCCGTCGATGATTTTCGCCGTCATGCGCCGATCCTCTACCGCCGCGGGGCGGCTATCGCAACACCACGGTCTTGCTGCCATTCGCAAAGACGCGTCGTTCCGCGTGCCATTTCACTGCGCGATTGAGCACCACGCTTTCGAGATCAGAACCAATGCTCACCAGTTCTTCGGGCGCCATCGTGTGATCCACGCGAGCCACTTCTTGTTCGATGATCGGGCCTTCGTCGAGATCGGTCGTCACGTAGTGCGCGGTTGCGCCGATCAGCTTCACGCCACGCGCATGCGCCTGGTGATACGCCTTGGCGCCTTTGAAACCAGGCAAGAAGGAATGATGGATATTGATTGCACGCCCAGCGAAGTAGTCACACGCACTCGCAGTGAGGATTTGCATGTAACGCGCGAGCACCAGCAATTCGCCATCGACGGTCTCGAACAATTCGATGATGCGCTTTTCTTGCTCGGCCTTACGACCGTCGATCACCGGAAAATAATGAAACGGAATGCCGTGCCACTCGGTCAGGCTGCGCAGATCCTGATGATTGGAGATCACCGCAACGACTTCGATCGGCAAAGTGCCGGTGCTCCAGCGATGCAGCATGCTGTTCAAGCAATGACCGTGCTTGGACACGGCGACCACCGCTCGGCATTTGCGCTGCACTGAATGAAAACGCCAGGTCATCTTGAATTGGCTGCCGACCGTGCGGGCGAACTCGCGATCGAGATCGGCGAGCGAAGGCGCGCCCTTACCGTTGTCATGAAACACGGTGCGCATGAAGGAGGTCACCGTGTAGGGATCGTCGTAGTGTTGCGCCTCGGTGATGAGGCAATTGTTCGATGCGAGAAAGCCAGCGACGGCGGCGACGATGCCGGTCGTGTCAGGACATGAGGTGGTGAGCACGAAACTGGGCGGCTTCGGTGCCTGCGCAGCGGCGGCGCGTTGATCCGGCGCTGCAGCGACGTGAGCCGTGCCAAGAACTGAATTACCGCTGACCATCGTTGTTCACTCTCTACTACCGAGCCGCCGCTCCCCAACCCTCCCCCGCACCCCGGGGGAGGGAGAAGAACGCTACTCAACCCAAACGAACACGGATGCATCCGCTATCGCCCATCCGCTATCGCCTTCGTATCAATACCGATAATGATCCGGCTTGTACGGGCCTTCCTTCGCCACACCGATGTACTTCGCCTGCTCGTCCGTCAGCTCAGTGAGCGGCGCGTCGAGCTTCGCAAGCTGCAAGCGCGCGACTTTCTCATCGAGATGCTTGGGCAGCACGTACACACCGATCGGATACTTCGCCGTATTCGAAAACAGCTCGATTTGCGCCAGCGTCTGATTCGCGAACGACGAACTCATGACGTACGAAGGATGACCGGTCGCACAACCGAGGTTCACCAGCCGGCCTTCGGCCAACAGGATGATGCGTTTGCCGTCGGGGAAGATGATGTGATCGACCTGCGGCTTGATGTTTTCCCACTTGTATTGACGCAGCGAGGCAACGTCGATTTCGTTGTCGAAATGGCCGATGTTGCAGACGATGGCGTTGTTCTTCATCGCCTTCATGTGATCGTGCGTGATCACATGGAAGTTGCCGGTCGTCGTCACGAAGATATCGGCCTTGTCTGCAGCGTCTTCCATTGTCACGACGCGATAGCCTTCCATTGCCGCCTGCAGCGCGCAGATCGGATCGATCTCCGTAATCCACACTTGTGCCGACAACGCGCGCAGCGCCTGCGCCGAGCCCTTGCCCACATCGCCGTAGCCGCAAACCACTGCGATCTTGCCGGCGACCATGACGTCGGTGGCACGCTTGATGCCGTCGACGAGCGATTCGCGACAACCATAGAGGTTGTCGAACTTGCTCTTCGTCACCGAGTCATTGACGTTGATCGCAGGGAACGCGAGCTTGCCCTCGTTCGCCATCTGATACAGGCGCTTCACACCGGTGGTGGTTTCTTCGGAAACGCCCTTGATGTGCTTGATGCGCGTCGAATACCACTTGGGATCTTTGCTGAGCTGCGCCTTGATGGAATTGAACAGCGAGGTTTCTTCTTCGCTCGTCGGATTCGACAGCACGCTCTGATCGCTTTCGGCTCGCGCGCCCAGGTGCAGCAACAGCGTCGCATCGCCGCCGTCGTCGAGGATCATGTTCGAGAAGCCGCCATCCGGCCAATCGAAGATGCGATGCGTGAACTCCCAGTATTCATCGAGCGATTCGCCCTTGTACGCAAACACTGCCGTGCCGCGCTCAGCAATCGCTGCAGCCGCGTGATCTTGCGTCGAGAACACATTGCATGAAGCCCAGCGCACTTCTGCGCCCAACGCCTGCAACGTCTCGATCAGTACGGCCGTTTGAATCGTCATATGCAACGAACCGGTGATGCGCGCACCCTTGAGTGGCTGCGTCTTCGCGAACTCTTCGCGAATGGCCATCAGGCCCGGCATTTCGGTTTCGGCGATCAGGATCTCCTTGCGTCCCCAATCCGCCAACGACATGTCGGCAACGTGAAAGTCTTTCGAAGTTGGCTGTGCAACCGCGTTCATCGTCTACTCCTCAATTGACGGGCGCCGTTGCCGTTGAAGGCTTGCGCACCGAGCCTGGCAGCGTGAGATGGGGAGGAGATCCCCTACGCTGCTGCAGCGCCCCTCGGCACGCGGAGAGGGCTCGAATGGTAGCCGTCCGGCACCTTCGAGCCCAGTGGGTTTTGTTGATAGTGGGTATTTTGGGAGGAAAGTGATCTGGTGATCTGGTGATCTGGTGATCGCGGTCAGAAAGGAAAGCCTCTCTGGCCATGATCACCCCATCACTTCATCACCCGACCACCCCGACCAGCAGGCTGACGGGCTGCCAGCTCGTACTGGCCGGCTGGCGCGCTCGATTGCTAGCTGATCGTTCTCAACCGTTGGCCGCCTTCTTCACGCCGGCGTCGGCGGCGAGAGCTTCGGCTTTGTCCGTCTTCTCCCAGGAGAATTCGGGTTCGCTGCGGCCGAAGTGGCCGTAAGCAGCGGTCTTCTGATAGATCGGACGCAGCAAGTCGAGCATTTGGATGATGCCTTTCGGACGCAGATCGAAATGCTTGGCAACGAGAGCCTCGAGCGTTTCGTCCGACACTTTGCCGGTACCGAAGGTCGTCACCATGATGCTCGTCGGTTGCGCGACGCCGATCGCATACGACACTTGCACTTGCGCTTTCGTCGCAAGTCCGGCGGCGACGATGTTCTTCGCGACATAGCGTGCCGCGTAGGCCGCGGAACGATCGACTTTGGATGGATCCTTACCGGAGAACGCGCCGCCGCCGTGAGGCGCCGCACCGCCGTAGGTGTCGACGATGATCTTGCGGCCGGTCAGGCCGCAATCGCCTTGCGGACCGCCGACGACGAAGCGGCCGGTCGGGTTGATCAGGTAATTGATCTTCGCGCCGATCAATTCCTTGGGCAGCACGGGCTTGACGATTTCCTCGATGACGGCTTCCGCCAGCGCGTCGTGCTCGACCTCGGGGTGATGCTGTGTCGACAACACGACCGTATCGATTTCTTTGGGCTTGCCGTCGACGTATTTGACCGTCACCTGCGATTTCGCATCGGGACGCAGCCACGCAAGTTTGCCGCTCTTGCGCAATTGCGCTTGGCGCTCGACGAGGCGATGCGAAAGATAAATCGGCAGCGGCATCAACTCAGGCGTCTCATCGCACGCATAACCGAACATCAGGCCTTGGTCGCCCGCGCCTTGATCCAGGTTCAAACCGCGGCCTTCGTCCACACCCTGTGCGATGTCGGGCGATTGTTTGTCGTAAGCGACCAGCACCGCGCAGCCTTTGTAATCGATACCGTAGTCGGTGTTGTCGTAGCCGATCTGCTTGATCGTCTCGCGCGCGACGCTCTGGTAATCGACGATGGCGTTCGAGGTGATCTCACCCGCCAGAACGACGAGCCCGGTATTGCACAGCGTCTCTGCGGCAACACGTGAATGTTTATCTTGCGCGAGGATCGCATCGAGAATGGCGTCCGAAATCTGATCGGAGACCTTGTCCGGATGGCCTTCGGAAACCGATTCGGAGGTGAAGAGGAAGCTGCTGCTCATGGGAGTGATCCTGATTGGCGTCCTGGGTTGAATGAAAGAGCGAAAGGAAGACCTTTATAGCTTCAATGAACGAGTGAACGCAGCTTCGTAGCGTTGCTCGAATTGCGTCTTCGTGAAGCTGTGATTCTGGGTGCCGCGCGACTCGATCTTGATTGCACCCATGAGTGAGGCGATACGACCGGTGGTGTCCCAATCGAGTCCATGCAACAGCCCGTGGATCACACCGGCACGATAGGCATCGCCACAACCCGTCGGGTCGACGATGGCGGTGGCCGGCGCACAGGGGATCGCGATCTCTCGATCTTTGACATAAATGACCGATCCCGACGCGCCCTTGGTCACGATCAAAGCGTCGACCTGATCAGCGATGGCCGCTGCGGAGAGCTTCGTCTTCTCCTGCACGAGTTGCCATTCGTAATCATTGAATGCGACCCACGTCGCCTGCTTGATGAAGGCGCGCAGATCATCGCCGCTGAACATCGGCAGGCCCTGGCCGGGATCGAAAATGAAGGGAATGCCAGCGGCCGCAAATTGCGCGGCATGCTGCAGCATGCCGTCGCGGCCGTCGGGTGCGACGATGCCAATGGCGATTGCCTGTGCTTTGCTGACCTCATTCAAGTGCGACAACTGCATGGCGCCGGGGTGAAACGCAGTGATCTGATTGTCGTCCAGATCCGTCGTGATGAAGGCTTGCGCCGTCAGTTCGCTATCGACGACACGGATGTAGTCGGCCGGCACCCCGGTCTTCTTCATCCAATCCGCATACATTGAAAAATCGCTTCCGACTGTCGCCATCGGGTAACCAAGATCACCCAACAGCCGCAAGTTGTAGGCGATATTGCCGGCGCAGCCGCCGAACTCGCGACGCATCTGCGGCACGAGAAAGGAC
>CAZIXV010000114.1:0-11415 GCA_964543105.1 uncultured Steroidobacteraceae bacterium | reverse complement strand
TCTGCTCGAACGGCGTCTTGCGCGATCGCCAACAAATCGATGCGCAGTCCATTGGCCACGCGCGTCGTCAGCAGATCGACGCCGCCAATCGGATGATTCTCGATGTGCAAGTCGCCGATGTGCACTCGCAGACTCGGCCAGTCGCGCGGATCGCGCGTGCGTTCGCGGCCTGCGTCATCGTCATCCGCCTCGCGGTCCGCGCGCATGACGATGAGCCGCTCAAGATCGATCGTCAGCGGCACGTTCCCGGTGAAGTCCTCTGGAATCAGCAGCTGGCCTTCGGCATTCGAACCTGCGACATCGACCCGCCAACCGGCGTCGATCGCCTGCATCACACCGCGTACGTCAGGCCACTCGTAGCCGTACAACTGCAACAACCCGACATGCAGATTAGCGGCTTTCAGCACATCGGACACCTTGCGCGCGGCTGCACGATCACCTCCTCGAGGCGGATCGCTCGCTGCGTCGGCGTTCGCCAGCCCGAACCAGTCATCCAAACGCAAGCGATCGATGCGACCTTCCAGACGCAGGCCGGGGTGATCCGGCAAGGCGGCCAACGTGCTATCGGCGCGCACGCCGCCGCGATCGAACGACCAACGACCGTTTTGCTTTTGAAAGCGCACTAAGCCACGCAGGGCCCCGAAGGCGGCACGAGTGATGACTTGCTCGTCACCTTGCTCGATCTCGACACGCAGGGCACGCAGCGCTTCAGCTGGCTTGCCCGCCGGATACGGCAAAGCAATACCCAGGCCCTGCATGGTCGAATCGACGATGTAACGCTGATCATCACGGTCCGCGCGGCTCGACAGATTCGTACTCATGCGCCAGTCGAGCGCGCCATCGAGCCGCACTGCTGGCGGGATGAACTGCGCCAACGCTCGCGCCTGGGCGCGACCGCTTGCGACCAACGTTGCGCTTTCATCGGTGCGGTCATCCGGCGTAATCGAAACATCGAGCGCACCGCCGAGCCACTCGCCTTTCAGATCCGCTTCGACGGGCAGGTCCTGCCGCACGATCAACGATCCGTTCAACTGCGTGATCGGCGCATCAATATCCGTCATGCGCACGGTCGCATCCGCTAACTTCGTCGACACGGCGACCCGCCGGTCTTCGATGTGCTTGATCGGCAGCAGCAGATTTACGGTGCTTTGCACGTCGCCGCGACCGCGTAGCGCAGCGAAAGGCTCACCAAGCGCCGTCGCAATGGGGCTTGCTTGCAGGAAACTCAACGCGGCGCTGAGATCACCGCTCGCCGCGGCGGCGATCTTCAATTCGCCTTCTTTGAAATCGGCGATGCCACCGCTCGCCTCTGTGATGTGCATCTGACCGACGCGCGCCGTGATGCCGCTTGCGTGCATTCCTTCATTGCGGAATTCGACCTGCCCAGTGAGACCGGTGGCAGGCATCCAGCCTGGCTGATAGTCGAACGTCAGATCCTCGACTGTGCCTTGCACCAAGAACAAACCATCATCGTCGCGAAACGGAAAACTTCGCAGCGGACCGCGCAACTCGAGCGACGCCTGCATCACACGGCCACTGACGAAGGCCCGATCGAGCCACTCGAGCGGCCGCTCGTTCAAGCGATTGGCGGGCAGGTATTTCGGCGTCGACGCCGCATTCAAATCGTGCGCTTGCGCGACGATTTCGACATAGGGAGATCCGCCATCGTGCGGGAAGCGCAAGGCGAGGCGCGCCTCGCCGCTGCCGTCGTCGGCATCGAACTGCAACGCATCGGTACCGATGTGCCAGCCGGCGGCGTCGTTGCGCCAGGTCAGTACGCCGCGCATCGCATTCGTCTCGAGCGGCCAGCGAAACATCCATGGAATCTCGATGCGCAACGGCCCCGAATCCAGACGGAATTCACCCGCCTGCTGATCCGCACGCACGACGCCGCTGATGCCGCTTGCACCAGGAACCTTGCCGAGCGCATCGAAACCCACACCATCGACGGTGGCTGTCACCGAAAGAGCAGTTGATGAGGCGGCGCTTGCGCGCTGCGCATCGAACTCGAGATCACGCACGGTGCCACGCAGGTTCAGTGCGCGTAGATGAGCGGCTGCGCTACTTTCCGGCAGATATGCAAGCAACGGGGCGACGCTTTGCAGGAGCAGCACATCGACCTTGCCGCGCGCGCTGAATGCGCCCTCGCTCGGTACGGACCACGCCACATGCACATCGCGCGAGTGCCAATCCTGCGCGGCGTTGTCCTGCTGATCCACCGCATCGAGATGGATCTCTTCGATCTGCGCGTCCCAGCCCGCGTCGTCGCGGACGAGACGCCCGCGCACAGAGGCGCGCTCGTAACTGAGCAATGTCGGGCGATCAGGACGTGTATACGCGGGAGTTTCGGCCGCGCTCGCGTCCAGCGGCGCATCGTCCTCGTCGGCGGCCTCATCCACATCAAGAATCACATCGCCGCCGATGACGAGGGGTTTTGCGGCCGGCAGCGGCATCGACCACGCAGGCGCCGTCGCGGTCAGATCGTTGAACTGCGCATCGACGATCAGGCTCTGCAGCCGCTGACCGGTGAAGGTGACCGTCATGTCGAGTGCGCCTTGCCCTTTGCTGGGTGTCGGCCAGTGCGATGGCAACAGCTCCGCCCAGCCGTTGAGATCGAGCGCCTCGCCTTCCACCGAGAACGTGGAGACCACCTGCTGCGGCACTTCGAGCGCACCCGCTACCCGCGCGGAAAATTCCAAGTCGCCGCCCAATGCGCTGGGCAGCGAAGCTAAACCTTCGAGTTCGAGAAACTCAGGTTCGCGAGCGAGCATAAAGCTCACGCCCGACAGCGACATCGGCTCGCGATCCGCGGCTTCATCCTGATACGTCAATAGCGCATCGCGCACCCGAAACGTCCCGACGGGCAGATTTTCGATGGCAAACGGCTGCGTGTCCTCGCGCAGCGCACCCTGTCCTGCGATTTGAATGCGGCCATCGCGCGTGCGAATGAGCCCGAGTTGCGGCGATTCGAGCGTAAAGCGCCCTGCTGTGACGCGTCCCGTGCGCAGCGAGCGCCAGATATCGAATGCGACGCTGCCGCCGCGTGCGGTTGCCAAGACTCGCATGCGATCCGGTGTGCGTACGGTGACATCGACGAAAGCCAACTCCGGCCCGTACAAGCGCCAGCGCGCTGTCAGACGATTGAACTCGATCGACAGCTGAGTTTTTTCATTCAACCAATCCTGCAACTGCACACGTTGCGCCGGGATGCGATCGATCGCGAATTGGAAAATGAGCAACGTCGTACCGATGAGGCCGACGCCTATCGCCGCCGCCACAGCCAACCATTTGAGTACTTTGCGCGCAGCGGCGCGCGCCAACAGGACGATCCCCGACACCACGGCAGCGAACAACGCAAACGTAGGGACTTCCGGCAGCCAGTCCGGAAATACCGTCCACGCAAGCGCTGCCAGAATCGCGAGCGCCGCGAACCACGCGATCCAACTGCCAGTCGTCATGAAAGTGCGCGTGGCCATCAGCGAGTTGCCGAGCTAACCGCCGGTGCGAGCGACTTCGCTCGTCACGCTCGTACTGAACGTCCGGAAGCACGCATGCGTGCCGCTGGTGCTGAATCGATCGAAATACCCTTGTGTGCTCACGTTCGCGCTGAGCCTGCCGAAGCACCCCGGCGTATCGACGTTCGTGCTGAGCCTGTCGAAGCACGCCCGCACGCCCCGTAGACCTTTTACGGTCACGAGTCGCGTTCCTCCAAAGAAAAGCCGCACGTCACATCAATACCACGTCGTACTGATCTTGCTGATACAGCGCCTCGGTCTGCAGGCGAATGGGTTTGCCGGTATGCACTTCGAGTTCGGCCAGCGCTGCGGATTCCTCATCGAGTAGCCGCTCGATCACATCCTGATGCGCGAGCACCATGAGTTCCTGAAATTGAAACTGCCGCGACTGGCGAAGAATCTCGCGGAAGATCTCGTAGCAAACCGTTTCCGTCGTCTTGACGAAACCGCGACCTTCACACGTAGGACACGCCGAACAGAGCATGTGTTCCAAGCTTTCGCGCGTGCGTTTGCGCGTCATCTCGACGAGGCCCAGCGGCGACACCGAAGAGATATGCGTTTTCGCATGGTCGCCCGCCAATGCTTTTTCCAATGCCTGCAACACCTGCTTGCGGTGCTCATCCTCTTCCATGTCGATGAAGTCGATGATGATGATGCCGCCTAGATTGCGTAAGCGGAGTTGCCGCGCGATCGCGACGGCCGCTTCCAGGTTGGTCCGGAAAATCGTTTCTTCGAGCGTGCGATGCCCGACATAGGCGCCGGTATTGACGTCGATCGTCGTCATCGCCTCGGTTTGATCGAAGATCAGGTAACCACCTGATTTGAGCGGTACTTTGCGATCCAGCGATTTTTGAATTTCATCTTCGACGCCGTACAGATCGAAGATCGGGCGATCGCTCTCGTACAGTTCGATGCGATCGGCCAGATCCGGCATGAACGTGCGCGCAAAGTCCATCATGCGTTGATGCGTATCGGCATGATCGATGCTGACGCGATCGACGCCGCTCGACACCACATCGCGCATTACACGCACCGCAAGCGGCAGATCTTCGTGAACCAGCTGACCGGGCCGCGCATGCGCGGCCTTCTCGCCGATGACCTGCCAGAGTTTTTGCAGGAACATCATGTCGGCGCGCAGCGCTTCGGGCGATGCGCCTTCCGCGGCCGTGCGTACGATGTAGCCACCCGACTCATCGGGGCGCACGAACAGATTCGCCGCATCGCGCAGCCGCTGGCGCTCGCTTTCATCTTCGATGCGTCCAGAGATGCCGATCCCGTGGCCCTTGGGCATGTAGACCAGGTAGCGCGAGGGAATCGTAATGAAGGTCGTGAGCCGCGCGCCCTTCGTACCGAGCGGGTCCTTCAGCACCTGCACAAGAATTTCGCCACCTTCAGTAACGAGCGTTTGAATGTCTTGGGTGCCGCGCGCTTCGATCGGCCGGTCCGGCTGGCCGTTTTCGCCGATGGCGGGATGAATGATGTCGGACGCATGCAAAAACGCGGTGCGCTCGAGGCCGACATCAACGAATGCGGCTTGCATGCCCGGCAGCACGCGCGAGACGCGCCCCTTGTAGATGTTGCTGATCAGCCCGCGACGGTTCGCCCGCTCCAGGAAAATCTCCTGAAGCACGCCGTTCTCGACGAGCGCGGCACGCACTTCGCGCGGACTGACGTTGACGAGAATCTCGGCCGTCATCGGCTGTCTCCACTCGCCGATCGGTGGGCCGATGCAGCGCCGTCGACGAACCCGCGCCAGCCCAGCGTCTCGAGCAATTGCGCCGTTTCGAACAACGGCAGACCCATGACTCCGGAATAACTGCCGTGGATGCGTTCCACGAAAACCGCCGCTCTGCCTTGCACTGCGTAGCCGCCTGCCTTGTCGGCCGGTTCGCCGGTGCCCCAATACGCCACGATCTCGGCGTCGTTCAAGGAACGGAAAGTGACGTCGCTGACGGATAGCCGCAGCTGCACACCTTGTTCGCTGCACAACGCGACACCCGTATGCACTTGATGCGTGCGCCCGCTCAAACGGCGCAGCATCTGCAGCAGATCTGCCGCGCTCGCAGGCTTACCCAGAATGTCCTCACCGAGGGCCACAGCCGTATCGGCGCCGAGCACCGGTTTGCGCTCGTGCGGCGGCAGGCGGTCCCACAGGGTTTGGGCTTTGGTTCGCGCCAGCCGGTAGACGTATTCGCTGGGGGGCTCGCCGCGGCGCCGCGTTTCATCAATATCGACGGGCTGTACCGCGTGCGCCACCGCAATCTGAGTCAGGAGCGCACTGCGACGAGGCGAGGCGGAAGCAAGCAAGATCAAAGGGTTGGAGGTAATTGCCATCCCGGGAGGATACAGGAGCGCCATACGGGCCGGCAGGCTCTCGTTGCGCAAATCGGAGTCGATGCGCCGCTCACATCGTCTCGGCCCCGCAGGCCCAATGTTCGGCAGCGCGTTCGTTGTCGAACAGCCGGATGCGAACGTGCGCATCCACCGCTTCACTGATGACGATCAACACTCGACCAACGGCTTCGATCTCACCGGGCGGCACAATGGACGCCCAACGGCGCACGTGCGTGCCGCACGCGTTGGTCACGAAATCACGAAAGCGCTGGATCTCAGAGAAGTCCCAGCTGCCGATGCATTCGCGAAAGTCGGCAACGGCGTTCATACCCGATCGATAGGCTGGCTGCGCCGCGATCTCTCGCATCAAGGAGGTCAAAGCGTCCGGCGAAACTTGTCCGGACAATTTGACCCGCACCAGATTTTCAAAGGGATCGATCGAATAACTGGACTGCACCTCGGTCGTACTCCACCGTTCCCGCCAACTGCTGGACCACTATGATGTGAGACGCAGCGCGCAATCGCCAGCTCCGACCCTGCATTCGTGACGCCAGTCCTTTGCGTTGCGGGGCGCACAGAAGTAGCTTGCGCCGGATTCGTCCGCAGTCTGCGCCGCAGACATGACGCCTGACGTATGGATTCCACGGAGCAAGCAAAGTCAATGACGACGCGCGACGGCGATAGATGGTCTGCCACAGGGCGCAAGCTCACAGCGCCGAAGTTTCCCGTGCTCGAGGGTTACAAGTTCCTGCAGACGATCGCGCACTCCCCGAAGTCCGAAGTGTATGTCGCCTATTCCACGGAGCTTGGCCACAACGTTGCCGTAAAGGTGCTGCGCACTGGGCCGCTTTCGGGCGCTGAGGCCAGCGAAGAGCAGCGTTTCGAGCGTGAACGTATCCTGCTCACCCGCGTCAAGCACCCCGCGATCATCGACGTGTACGACTGGGGCCATGGCGACGACTTCCGCTACATCGTCACCGAATATTTCCCAAGCGGCAGCCTCGAGCTGCGCATTCGCAACCTGATGACCGTGCGCGACTCGATCGACATCTTCGTCCAGGTCGCCGGCGCCTTGGTCGCAGTTCACAGCGCGGGTCTGTGTCATCGGGACTTGAAGCCCGCCAACATCATGATGCGCCCCGACGGCCGCATCGTGCTGATCGACTTCGGCCTTGCGAAATCCATGGATGGCACGCATCTGACGAACGTCGGTGAGGTGCGCGGCTCGCCGTATTACATCAGCCCGGAGCAAGCCGAAGGCGCACCGGTAGATCAGCGCAGCGATCTATACAGTCTCGGCGTGATTTTCTACGAGATGCTGACCGGCCAACGCCCATTCCGCGGCAGCTCGGTCATCGCCATCATCCAATCCCATCGCAACGATCCGATCCCCGTCCTCGCAGAACCTTTGAGCCAGTTTCAGCGCCTCATCGATGGCTTGCTGGCGAAAAGCCCCACTGAACGTTTCCCCTCCGCCGCAGCCGCATTGAATGAGCTGGCGAGAATGAAAGTGTGACAACGGCCGGCTAGCCGCCCAGCCAGCTGGCGAACGAGCCAGAGCAACAGCGGCACGGCCCCTGGCCAACTGGGTGGCTGGATGGCTAGCTGGCTGGATAGCTAGCTGGCTGTATAGCTCGCTGGCTGGATAGCTAGCTGGCTGCACTCACGCGCGATGGTACGGATGCCCCTTCAAGATACTCACCGCACGATAGAGCGCTTCGGCCACCATCACGCGGGCAAGGGCGTGCGGCAGCGTCAATGTAGATAGCGACCATTTGAAATCCGCGCGCGTATCGACGGCTGGCGCCAAACCTTCCGGGCCGCCGATACAGAACACCACATCACGGCCGTCAAGGGCGCGCGCTTGCAGAAAGCTTGCGAGCTGTTCACTGGTCAACGCACGACCGGTGACTTGCAGCGCCACGACGTAGGCGCTCGATGGAATCGCCGCGAGCATCTTCTGGCCTTCCTTGGCGATCGCTTGTTGCGTATTGCCGCCGCTGCGCTGGCCCAGCGAGATTTCTTTGAGATCGAGTTTGTATTCGCCGGTCAGGCGCTGCGCATAGTCCTCGAATCCCGTGTTGACCCATGCCGGCAGCTTCGTCCCGGCTGCAAGCAGCAGCAGTTTCACTCGCCGCCGGCAGCCGCTTCGCGTCGCGCAGCACTCACGTCCCACAGATTTTCAAGACGATAGAACTCGCGCACCCGCGGCAACATGATGTGGACGATCACATCGTGCAGATCGACGAGCACCCATTCACCATCGCGCTCCCCTTCCACACCCATCGGCCGGTGACCAGCCTTTTTCGCGAACTCCACGACGCGATCGGCAATCGAGCGCACATGACGATCGGAATTGCCGCTCGCAATGACGAGCGTGTCTGCGATGTCCGTCAGTTTGCGCACGTCCAGGACGCGAATGTTCACCGCCTTGATGTCATCGAGTGCACGCTCGACGACGGCGACAATGCTCTCGACGTGGCGATCGACCGGCTTCGCCGCAGAAGGATTTGCGGATTTCTTTGCGACCTTACTTGCGACCTTCTTTGCGGCAGGCTTTTTCGCAGCGGGCGGCTTGCGCGGCAACGCAGCGACTTTCTTACTCGCTTTCTTCTTCACCGTCTTCGCCGCGGCGCGCGCCGGTCGTGACGGCGAGGCGGACTTCACCGCCTTCGAGCGAACAGGCGCTTTCTTGGCAGGCGCCTTCTTGGCGCCGGATTTTACGGAGCGGGTGGTCTTCGCGCGTTTTTCAGCCATGCATACCTCGGGAGGGGAAAGGACTTGGGCTTGAGCAAATCAACGCTTCGACTTGTAGCAACCGGTCTGTTCGATGATGTCGCGCACTGAATCCGGCATTAAGTAGCGTGGATCACGGCCCGCGCCGATCAGCTTGCGTACGTCCGTCGAAGAAATTTCGAGCTGCGTCACTGCGTGAATGTAAATGCGGCCCGCGCGCGATTCGTGCAGATCACCGATACGACCGGTGCCGCGATCGACGAGCAGTTCGCCCAAAGGCCCCATGCTCGGCGCTCGCCAACCTGGCCGATGCGCGACGACGAGATGCGTCAGTTCGAGCAGTTCACGCCACTGATGCCATTTTGGCAAGCCGAGAAAAGCATCCATGCCGACGATGAGGCATAGCGCGCGATCCGGAAAATCAGTACGCAACGTGCGCATCGTATCGACCGAATACGACAAACCTTCGCGGCGGATCTCGCGATCGTCGACGACGAAGCCCGGCTGATCTTGCGTCGCCGCGGTCACCATCGCCAGGCGCTGCTCCGCCGTCGCCACTGTCGTATCGCGATGCGGCGGATTGCCCGCAGGCATGAAGCGCATCTCGCTCAACCGCAGTGCCTGCAACAATTCGAATGCCGTACGCAGATGACCGAAATGAATCGGGTCGAACGTGCCGCCAAAAATACCGATAGGGTTCATGTCTTGAGACACAGCTAGTAAGGAGGGCGAATCGTGAAGCTCATGCGGCACGCGGCAATTTCACGCCCGCCATGCGCGCAACCAAGCCTTCCAACTCGACCCATGGCGCAAAACTCGCTGCACCTTTGATGGAACGATCGACACGCTCCGCATCGAGAATCAGACCGCGTACATCGGCCGGCTTCAGGCGCGCGAGAGCGTGCTTCATCGCTGCTTGCCGCGGGCGCCATACATAAATGGCATTCATCGCCGAGTCTGCGCTCTGCCCTTGCGACATCAGGTATTGCGCGCGAGCCATCCACTGCAGGTCTTTGTTTACCGCCCACAGCACCAGCGTGGCGTCGATGCCTTCCCCACGCAGCCCCTCTAGGATACGCAGCGCCCGCGCCGTCGCACCGCGCATCGCCGCTTCGCCGAGTTGCAGCACGTCGTAGCGTGCGCTGTCGGCGACGGCTTCAGCCACGGTGTCGGTCGTTACAGGCCCGGGCGGCAGCAACAAGGCAAGTTTTTCGACCTCTTGATGCGCGGCAAGCAAGTTGCCCTCCACTCGCTCAGCCAACAGCGTCGCCGCTTCTGGTTCAACCATCAGCTTGTGACCCGCCAGACGATCGCGAATCCAACCCGGCAGCTTCGGCAAGTCCAGCGGCCACACCTGCACGAGCACCCCGTGCTTTTCGATCGCGCTCACCCACTTCGACTTCTGTACGCGACCATCCATTTTTCCAGTGATGATCAACACGAGATTGTCGGGCGAGGGATTCGACGCGAGATCGACGATGACTGCGGCGCCCTGATCGCCTGGCGTGGGATTGGCGAGGCGGATTTCGATGATCTTGCGTTCCGCAAACAGCGACATTGCGCGGCTTTCGCTCAAAAGCGCCTGCCAATCGAAGCCGCGCTCGATGACATTCAAATTGCGCTCGGCATAGCCTTCGCTGCGCGCCTTCTCCCGAATCGCATCCGCAGCTTCGTTCACCAGCAAGGGCTCGTCGCCCGAGATCAAATAGATGGGGCTCAAACCGCGGGCAAGTTGAGGCGGAAGTCTATCGCCGGAGATTTTCACTCTTGTCTACTGTGAGGAACGACGGATGAGGCATGGCGGCGGGAACGAATTGCCCGTGATTATGGCTCAATCGCCCGGGTTGCGTGAAGCCGATGTCCGAATTGCCTGCATGCGCTTCCACCGCAGTTTACGCACCGCTACCGCAGGAGCGCATCGAGTTGTTCTACCAGCGGCACCTGATACATCGGGCGCGCTTGACGATAAATCGCTTGCGCGCGCTGCTTGCCCTCGGGCGTTGCAGCCAATCCCTCATAGAGATCCTTCACTAGCTTGCGTCGGCCGATCGAGGTCAAATACGTCTCGAGTGCTGGATAGGCCGGCGCGTAGTCGGCGCGAATCGCGTTCTTGAACCAACTGTGCGCAATCTCGCTGTTCTTCGAGCGCGTCAAACCGAACGCTGCATCGAGTTCTGCCAGCTTCGCTGCATCGATCGCAGCCGGGAGGTTGTCCAGGAAGTGAAGCCATTGATGCGTCGTCCACTCGTCAGTCGGCAACGCCGATGCGCGCACGCGTCCTTGCAGCCAAGCCTCGCGTGCAGCATCTACGCGCGCGAAGGCGTCGGACTGCGGCATCACGACCGTATCCGGCAAACCCGGCTCATCGATCCATGCATTGACTTCGGCAAGCGTCACCTTCGCGCCCTGTTGATTCAGGATGTGCTCTTGCAGATACGCGCGGAAATCGTTCGTCGTCACGCTTTGAAATGCGAATTTGGCGAAGTAGCCGCGCAAGAAGGCATCCAGCGCGTCGCGCCCCAACCTCGATTCGAGAAAGCCGATGAAGAATCGGCCCTTCTCGTAGGCGACATCGCTGAAAGCCGCATCAGGAACGCGACCTTGCAAGTCCACTGCGAGCTTCGTCAGTTCTGCATCGCCCGCTGCAGTCAGCTCCGCAAGGTCGCGCTGCAGTGATTGCATGCCCAGCATGTCTTCCATCGCCGCACGCTCACGACCGTAGACCTCTTCGATGATGCGGCGCTCGAGATACGTCGTGAAACCTTCATTGAGCCAAATGCTGTCCCAACTCGCGTTCGTGACGAGATTTCCGGACCACGAATGAGCCAGC